>NZ_JBWGIF010000002.1:0-425832 GCF_056312565.1 Pseudomonas sp. JE3303 | reverse complement strand
CGGGACGCCGGACCGCGCGAAGCGGGCCGGCGTCCCGGCACAAGGCCGCTCCTACAAAGGTGGACTGCGTCCACCTGATCACAATAACGGCGCAACCTCCGGCTCCCGCCTCGGCCAGGCATCAAGCACCGCCTTGAACAACGTCGCCAACGGGATGGCGAAGAAGATGCCCCAGAACCCCCACAGCCCGCCGAACAACAGCACCGCGCAGATGATCGCCACCGGGTGCAAGCTGACCGCCTCGGAAAACAGCAATGGCACCAGCACGTTGCCATCCAGCGCCTGGATGATCGCGTACACCGCCATCAGGTAGATGAACTGGTCACCCCAGCCCCACTGGAACAGCGCGATCAAGGTCACCGGCACTGTCACCACCACCGCCCCCACATACGGCACCACCACCGACAGCCCGACCAGCAGCGCCAGCAGGGCCGCGTAGTTGAGGTCCAGGCTGATGAAGGCGATATAGGTGGCAATCCCGCAGATCAGGATCTCGATCCCCTTGCCGCGAATGTAGTTGGCGATCTGCCGGTTCATCTCTTCGGCGACGCGGGTCATCAAGCGGCGCTCGCGCGGCAGGTAGCCACTGACCCAGCGGGCAATCAACTCGCGGTCCTTGAGGAAGAAGAACACCAGGATCGGCACCAGCACCAGGTAGATCATGATGTTGACCAGCAGCGGCAGGCTCGACAGCGAGAACGTCAGCGCCCACTGGCCAAACTTGCCGATCTCGCCACGGACCGCCTCGATGGCCTGCAGCACCTGCTCGTCCGAGACCAGGTGCGGGTAGCGCTCTGGCAGCAGCAACAGCAACGACTGCCACTTGGCCAACATGCCCGGCAGTTCGTTGAACAGGGTGATCAGCTGATGCCAGAGCAGCGGCACGAGCACCAGCAGGAACACCGCAAGCGCGCCCATGAACAGGGCGAACACCACGCCCACCGCCATGCCGGTCGGCACCCGCAGGCGCTCCAGGAAGTTGACCAGGCCCTGCATCAGAAACGCCAGGACCATGCCTGCCAGAACGGGCGCGAGCATGCCGCCGAGGGTGAGTACGACCGCAAAGGCCAGAAACAAAAGGACTGCGAGCACGACCGCTTCTTCATCGGAGAAGTAGCGCTGCATCCAGTCACGAAGCACCTTGAACATTGAAGATCCTTGGGTAAAAAACTCAGGCCTTGCGCAGCCAGTAGGTATAGACGCCATCCTCGGCGGTTTCGCGCAGCAGCGTGTGACCGGCGAGCCGGGCGAAGGTGCGCAGGTCGCGCTGGGAGCCGGCGTCGGTGGCGATCACCTTGAGCACGTCGCCGCTGCCCAGGCCGTTGAGCGCCATCTTGGCCTTGAGCAGCGGCAAGGGGCAGTTGAGCCCGCTGGCGTCGACTTCGGCGGCGCAGGTGGGTGTGTCACTCATCAAGGTTCTCCTGGCAGGTGCAATGAGAAGGTGCAAAGACCCAGCAGGATACCGCCACTGGTCGGCAACGTGTGAGCGGGCTACAGTAAGGCACCTTGAACGACGCGAGTTTCATCGATGAATCTGTTGCGCCCTACCCTGTTGACGCTGGCTTGCCTGCTGGCCCTCCCCGGCCACGCCGACGACCTGCCGTCACTGGGCGACGCCAGTTCCGCGATCGTCTCGCCGCAGCAGGAGCACCAGCTCGGCCGCGCCTGGCTGAGCCTGCTGCGCGGCAATGTGAACCAGCTGAACGACCCGCAGCTCAAGGACTACGTCGAAAGCAGCGTGTACCGCCTGGCTGAAACCAGCCAGCTGCAGGACCGGCGCCTGGAATTCATCCTGATCGACAGCCGCGAACTCAACGCCTTCGCCGCGCCTGGGGGCATCGTCGGCGTCAATGGCGGGCTGTTCCTCAATGCGCAGACCGAAGGCGAATACGCCTCTGTCCTGGCCCACGAACTGGCGCACTTGTCGCAACGCCACTTTGCCCGCGGCGTCGAGGCCCAGCAGCGCATGCAGATGCCGATGATGGCTGCGCTGCTGGCGGGTATCGTGCTGGCCGCAGCCGGTGGCGGCGATGCCGGCATTGCGGCGATCGCCGGCACCCAGGCGGCGGCGATCCAGGAGCAGCGGCGCTTCTCGAGGCAGAACGAGCAGGAGGCCGACCGCATTGGTATCCAGAACCTGGAAAAAGCCGGTTTCGATCCGCGCACCATGCCGACCATGTTCGAGCGGTTGATGCGCCAGTACCGCTATGACGCCAAGCCCCCGGAGTTCCTGCTCACTCACCCGGTCACCGAGTCCCGTGTCGCCGACACCCGCAACCGCGCCGAGCAGGCGCCCAAGGGCGGCGTCGAGGACAGCCTGCGCTACCAGTTGATCCGCGCCCGCGTTGCGCTGACCTACGAAGGCACGCCAGGGCTCGCGGCCAAGCGCTTCCGCGCACAACTGGACGAGGACCCCAAGCTCGATGCCGCCCGCTACGGCCTGGCACTTGCACAGATCAAGGGCGGGCAGTTGAACGAGGCGCGGGAAAACCTCAAGCCGTTGTTGGCAAAGGCGCCGAACGACCTGACGTACAACCTGGCGCAGATCGACCTGGACATCACCAACAACCGCCTGGCCGACGCCCAGCAGCGAGTCGATCGGCTGCGCGGCCTGTACCCCAGCAGCTATCCGTTGCAGCAAGTGCGTGCCGACCTGTTGCTCAAGCAGAACCGGCCGGCCGAATCCGAGAAGGTGCTGGATGCGTTGCTCAAGAGCAGGCCGGACGATCCGGACGTGTGGTATGACGTGGCCGAGGTGCGTGGGTTGTCAGGCAACACCATCGGCTTGCACCAGGCGCGTGCCGAGTATTTCGCATTGGTGGGGGACTTCGACCAGGCTATCCAGCAGTTGGACTTCGCCAAGCGCCGCGCGGGCAACAACTTCCAGCTGGCATCGCGGATCGATGCGCGCCAGCGGGACATGTTGGAACAGCAGCGGATGGTGAAGGAAATGATGCGCTGAGACCTGGATCCCTGGCTACGCCCCTTGTAGGAGCGGCCTCGTGTCGCGAAAGGGCTGCGAAGCGCCCCCAGGATCGCATGGCCGCTGCAAGAAATCCTGAACGGATTAGGGGGCTCCCTACCACTATTGCACAACCCGATAGCCCTGCGCCCCGGTGAGGGCTTCGCCCTCATTTCGCGCGGTCCGGCGTCCCGGCACGAGGCCGCTCCTACAAGGGTCCGCGTGAAGGGGCCGGGTCAGGGGTCTGGGTTAAGGGGCCGGGTGTCTCGACATTGAAACCTCCGCCCCCGCCCTCAGGCATTACCCGACAGCTTCAACCGCGCTGCCTGGGTGAAGTCCAGCATGCGCTTGAGGGGCTTGATCGCCTTGGGGATCAGCGAGGGCTCGACGAAGATCTCGTTGCTGCCCTTGCGCAGGCAATCCAGGGTGCGCTCGAGGGTGTTCATGGCCATCCACGGGCAATGGGCGCAGCTGCGGCACGCGGCGCCGTTGCCGGCGGTCGGGGCTTCGATGAAGACCTTGTCGGGACACAGCTGCTGCATCTTGTAGAAGATGCCGCGGTCGGTGGCGACGATGAATGTCTTGTTCGGCAAGGTCTGCGCGGCGGCGATCAGCTGGCTGGTCGAGCCGACGGCGTCGGCCAGGTCGATCACCGACTCGGGCGACTCCGGATGCACGAGAATCGCCGCATCAGGATACAAGGCCTTCATGTCGGCCAGCTGGCGCGACTTGAACTCTTCGTGGACGATGCAGGCACCGTCCCACAGCAGCATGTCGGCGCCGGTCTTCTTCTGGATATAGCGGCCCAGGTGCTGGTCCGGCCCCCAGATGATCGTCTCGCCGTTGTCCATCAGGGTTTCGACGATCTCGAGGGCGCAACTGGACGTCACCACCCAGTCGGCACGCGCCTTGACCGCCGCCGAGGTGTTGGCATAGACCACCACCGTGCGCTCAGGATGCTGGTCGCAGAAGGCCGAGAACTCGTCCACCGGGCAACCCAGGTCGAGCGAGCAGGTGGCTTCGAGCGTGGGCATCAGCACGCGCTTTTCGGGGGTCAGGATCTTTGCCGTCTCGCCCATGAAGCGCACACCGGCCACCACCACGGTGCTGGCCGAGTGGTTCTTGCCGAAGCGGGCCATCTCGAGGGAATCGGACACGCAGCCGCCGGTTTCCTCGGCCAGGGCCTGGATCACCGGATCGCAATAGAAGTGGGCCACCAGGACGGCGTCCTGGGCCTTGAGCTCGGCAGCGATGGCCGCACGGTATTCGGCCTCCTGCTCGGGCGTCAGGGGGTGGGGCTGCTTGGCATCAAGGTGAGCCTGAACCAACAGGCGTTCGGAAATCTGGGTCATGATCGCTGGACCTGCGGGCGCGTTTGCGCGTCAGTCGAGTGTATCACCGGGCCCTGGCGGATAGGCGTTCCGCGGCCCCGGATTATTATCGGACGCCGAAGGCTACAGCCAATCACATGAATTCAAAAGCGTTTTTTAAAGCGCCTGCCCCGGGCGTGCAAAGCACCCGCCCGGGTGGCGAGTTGATCAGCCGCGTGGACCGACAGCGCCCTGCAACAGGCCCGAGAGCATCATGGCAAATGCCTCGACGGTCATCTTCTGGCCGTTGAAATCGACCATGCCATCGGCGTAGTGCAGGCTTGCCACGACATCGTTGCCCTGCACCGTCGCCAGGCCGCTCTGAACCGCCATCATGCCAACCATTTCGCCCGCCTGGCCCGCCTGCTGGGCGATGGCCTGGGGGTCACCCTGGTTCTGCAGCAGCGCTTGCAGGGTAGCCAGGTCACCGATCATCGGCTTGGACAGGACCAGCTTGCCCTGCACCTGGGTGACCAGCTGCTTGCCCAACTGGTCAGGCGGCAGGTCGAAGGAGCTCGGGTTGGCCAGGTCCACGGTCAGGTTCAGACGGCTTTCGCCATTGGCAGTCTTGAAGGAAAGGTTTTCCAGGGCGAACTGCGGCTTGGCGGACAACAGTCGCGACAGGTCCGCATGGACCTTGGTGCGCTCCTGCTCGGTCATCTCGATCTCGGGGAAGGGAACGCCTGCCGCCTGGGCGGCCTGGACCTGCGGCAGCTTGGTCGCGTACCACTCCATCAGCGACTGGAAGGCCGGGATGTCGTAGCGCTTCATCGAGAAGACCATTTCGCCCGAGCCCACGGCGCGGCCGTTATAAGTCATGTTGCCAAGCTTGTACTGGATCCGCCCGTCCATCTTGTCGTCGGCCACGGTCGAGAGACTGCTGACTTCAAGCCCTTTCAACACCGCCACATCCTGCTGCGGGCCGAGGGTGAACTGACTCTCTGCGACCGCCGCACTGAACGATCCGCCATACACCATGGCATGCCCGGTGCTGCTCAGGTCGCCATCGACGGTCAACCCGCTGAACAGCATCTTGATCGGTGGATGATCCTCGCCCACGACGGTCAGGTCGAGCTTGCCGGCCGTGCCATGGAGCTCGACCTTCTTGCCGTCGCGGTCGCTGCTGGACAGCAGTTCAAGCCCCGAAAAATCAAGCTTGTTGCCGTCGGCCTCGTCCAGCTTCAACGGCAGCAGCGTGACCTTGCCATCGACGCTTGCGCCGTAGCCCATGCTGAAGTGTGTGCGCAGCGGCGACTGCTCGCCTGCGGCAGCGAACCAGGCGGCGGTGCCTTCGTCCTTCTGCAACTCGGCGTTGCTGGCGACCATGACGGGCAGCAGCTTCAGGGCCTTGACCCGCGACCATGGAAACGGGCCGTGCTCGAGTGTGTCGACCACACCGGCTTCGAAATCGACCGGTACGCCGCCAGACTGGATATCGGCGGCCTTGAGGCGATAGTGGGCAGTACTGGTGAACAGGTGCTGGTCCAGCGAAACCAGCTCGATCGTCATGCTGCCCCCTGATCCGATCAGGGCCTGCTTGAGCTTCTGGTTGACCACGACGAGGGCGCGATCGAGCTCGGCGGGCAGCTGTTTGCCGGTATACCAGGCGCCTGCGGTGGTGACCGCGGCGATGGCTATTACCAGACCAGAGAGTACACCTGTAGTTTTCTTCATGAATCCGACCGATTGCTGTCCATAAGGGAAAAAAGCAGGCCGGGTAATGGCCTGGCCCCGAAGGTTACCACCCCAGGCCAATGCCATAGAAACGAAAAAGCCCGCTTCCGTTGCCGGAAGCGGGCTCTCTCTACTGCGTATGGTGGGTCGTGTAGGATTCGAACCTACGACCAATTGGTTAAAAGCCAACTGCTCTACCAACTGAGCTAACGACCCGTTGGATGACGCGTATAATACTGATTTCTAACGGGAAATCAACACCTCATCGCAAAAAAAATCAGAAATAACGCGTTGGGTCCTGAACACCGGCCGCATTGAAGCCTTCGGCGCGCAGGCGGCAGCTGTCGCATTTGGCGCAGGCACGGCCTTGATCGTCCGCCTGGTAGCACGACACGGTCAGGCTGTAGTCGACGCCACGCGCCATACCGGCCTGGATGATCTGGGCCTTGCTCATGTTCTGCAGCGGCGCCTGGATGCGGAACCCCTGCCCTTCCACGCCAGCCTTGGTCGCGAGATTGGCCATGCGCTCGAAGGCCTCGACGAATTCGGGGCGGCAGTCTGGGTAGCCGGAGTAATCGACGGCGTTGACCCCAATGAAAATGTCACGCGCCTCCAGTACTTCTGCCCAGCCAAGCGCCAGGGACAGGAACACCGTATTGCGCGCCGGCACGTAGGTGACGGGAATGCCTTCACCTGGGGTCTCGGGTACATCGATGCTGCTGTCGGTCAGCGCCGAGCCACCGATGCCGTCCAGGTTCAGGCCGATGACCTTGTGCTCGACCACACCCAGGTCACGGGCGACACGTGCCGCGGCGTCAAGCTCGGCGCGATGACGCTGGCCATAGTCGAAGCTCATGGTGTAGCAGCTGTAGCCTTCGGCCTGGGCCATGGCTACCACGGTGGCCGAGTCCAGGCCGCCGGAAAGCAGGATTACCGCGCGTTTCTCAGTCATGTTCAGGTCTCTTCTGTCAGCGTCCGGGTTCGTCGTTCCACAGCAGCTTGTGCAGCTGCAGCTGGAAGCGGACTGGCAAGTTGTCGGCAACGATCCAGTCGGCCAGCTGCGAGGCGCTCACCTGCTGGTGGCTGGGCGAGAACAGCACCTCGCCCGCGCGCCGCTCCAGGCCATGCTGGATCAGCTTGGACACCGCCCAGTCATAGTCTTCGCGCGAGCAGATGACGAACTTGACCTGGTCATTGGGCGTCAGGAGTTCGATGTTCTCGTAGCGGTTACGGTGCATCTCCTCGGAGCCTGGGGTCTTGAGGTCGACCACCCGGCTTACACGGGTGTCCACCCGCGAGATGTCCAGGGCGCCGCTGGTCTCCAGCGAAACCTCGTAGCCTGCATCGCAGAGCTTTTCAAGCAATGGCAGTGCGTTGGGCTGGGCCAGCGGCTCGCCACCCGTGACGCAGACATAGCGCGGTTTGAAAGCCGCTACCTGCTCGAGGATCGAATCGAGTGTCCGGATAGTGCCGCCGGTAAAGGCGTAGGCACTGTCGCAGTACTGGCAGCGCAGGGGGCAGCCGGTGAGGCGGACGAACACGGTCGGAAGACCCGCCGTTCGCGTCTCACCCTGCAGAGAGTAGAAGACTTCGGTAATGCGTAATGTGTCTTGCATAATCGCCACGGGCGTAACAGCTGAACAGGCTGTCCGCCTCCGTCAGGCACCGCTGCGAACCCGGCATTGCGTTATCCGCAGCAGCGTAGTGAAGAAAAAGGGCACAGATTCTAACGAAAAAACCCGCGGCAAGCGCGGGTTTCTTTTAAAGCGGTCGATTTCAGAGCTTTTGCAGGTCCCGTTGCGCGAGTTGCGCGGCGGACGTGCCAGGGTACTGGGTAACGACCTGCTGCAGGATGCCCTTGACCTTGTCCGTATGGCCCAGGCGACGCTCTACGTCGGCCAGCTTGTACAGGGAGTCAGGCACCTTGCTGTGCTTGGGGTAAAGCTGGCTGACCTTGGCGAACGCCTGCCCGGCGCCTTGCAAGTCGCCCTTGGCCAGGTTCACTTCGCCAAGCCAGTACTGGGCATTGCCGGCGTACTGGCTGTTGGGGTACTTGCGCAGGAAGGCGGCGAACGCCTGGCTGGCCTTGTCGAAATCCTTGGCTTTGATCAGGTCGAAAGCAGCGTCGTAGTAGAGCTTTTCTTTCGCGGGATCGCCAGGTTCACTGCTGGCTGCCGGTTGCTGCGCGGCGGCAGCACCTGCAGCGGCACCGGCGGCTGCGTCAGGCGCGCCACCAGTGGAGGAATTGTCGGGGGTTGCGGCAGGTGCCACACCGGTTCCGATGCGCCGATCCAGGTCCTGGTAACGCTCCAGGCTTTCCTGTTTCATGCGGGCTACATCATTCTGCAGCTCTTCGATGACGCCTTGTTGCCGTGCAATCTGATCTTGCATCTGCTGCAGCTGCATGAACAGCTGACCCTGTGCCGAGGCAGGGGTGGAGACCCCTCCCCCGGCATAGGCGCCGTTCGTGCCATAACCCGCTGGCGGATAGCTGCTTGCGCCGCTAGAGCCTGCGTTGTCATCAACTACGGGAACCGCAGCCCAAGCCGCGAGCGGCAGGCTGAGTGCGAGGACGGTTACGACACGACGGCAGATTCGCATATCGAATTACTTACGCAGTTCTACGCGACGGTTCTGGGCCCAGGATTGCTCGTCGTTGCCGGTAGCAACTGGACGCTCTTCACCGTAGGAAACCAGTTCCAGCTGAGCAGGGGAAACACCCTGCAGAACCAGGTAGCGCTGGACGGCCTTGGCGCGACGCTCACCCAGAGCCATGTTGTACTCGCGGGTGCCGCGTTCGTCGGTGTTGCCTTCCAGGACAACACGGCTGCCGTTGGACTTCAGGTCCTTGGCGTGAACGTCCAGAGCGCGCATGGCTTCTGGCTTCAGGTCCGAGCTGTCGTATTCGAAGTAGAAGGTGGTGATTGCGCGCAGAGCAGCTTCTTCGCTCAGGCTGCCGTCGACAGCACCAGTGTTGGCGCCGTAGCCAGCGTTAGGATCTACAGCCGTGGCGCCTTCGCCAGCGTTGTCACCGCCCTTGGAGGAGCAACCTACAGCTACAGCCATGGCCAGAGCCAGCGCAGCAAATTTACCAAACTTCAGCATTTCCATCGTGAAACTCCTTGTGAACCCCAGTGTGTTAAGAAAAACGTAAAGCAATTACGCCGCATCAGTTCAGGTAAGGGGACCAGGACGGTTCTCTGACTTCGCCTTGAGCGGTAGGAAGTGGGAGCCTCACGCGTCCGTTGAGAGAGACGAGCATCAAGACTCCCCGGCCCTGCTGGCGGGTGGCGTAGATTAGCATGGTGCCGTTGGGCGCAACAGTAGGCGACTCATCAAGACTTGTTTCGGAAAGAATCTTTACACTTCCCCGCTCCAAGTCCTGCGCGGCCACTTTGAAGTTGGTAAAACCTTGTTGGCGATGAATCATCACCAAGGTCTTTTCATCCGCCGACAATTTAGGGTTGGCGTTGTAGTTACCCACGAAAGTTACACGCTCGGCACCACCACCACTCACGCTCGACTTGTAGATCTGCGGTTTGCCGCCACGGTCGGAAGTGAAGTACAGGGTATTGCCATCCTTGCCCCAGAAAGGCTCGGTGTTGATGCCTGGACCGGAAGTCACGCGGCTGATCTGGCGCGAAGCCATGTTCATCACGTAGATGTCCGGGTTGCCGTCCTTGGACAGCACGAACGCCAGGCGCGAACCGTCGGGCGACCAGGCTGGCGCGCCGTTCAGGCCTTCGAAGTTGGTGATCTGCTCGCGGCGGCCGGTGTCGATGTGCTGCACGAAGATGCGCGGGCGGCGCTGCTCGAACGACACGTAGGCGATACGCTTGCCATCCGGAGCGAAGCGCGGCGACAGGATCGGCTCACGCGACTGCAGCAACGTTACCGCACGGGCACCGTCGTAGTCCGAACGCTGCAGGGTGTAGCGGGTATTGTTGGTCGAGAAGCGTTCGGCGGTCACGTACAGCATGCGCGTGGAGAACGCACCCTTGATGCCGGTGAGTTTCTCGAACGACTGGTCGGCGATGTAGTGCGACATGTCGCGCAGCTGATCGACGCCGCCAGTGACGCTGCCGGTCAGCACTTGCTGCTCGGTGGCGACGTTGAACAGGGCGTATTGCACCTGCAGGCGGCCACCGGATGGCACGATGCTGCCGACCATCACGTACTGGGCGCCCAGGGCTTTCCAGTCACGGAAGATGACTTCGCTGGCCTGGCTTGGCTGGCTGATCATGTTCTGCCGCGGGATCGGGGAATAGTAGCCGGAGTTGCGCAGGTCGTTACCGATGATATCGGCCATGTCCTCTGGCAGCACGCTGCCACCCTGCAGGCCGAACGGCACTACCGCGATGGGCGTTGCCCGGTCGCTGCCGCTGGTGACCAGGATGTTCTTTTCCTCTGCCATGGCCACACCTGCCACGCAGCAGAGCATGACGAGCAGTCCTCGAAGATGTTTAATCACAACGCAAGATCCTCAGGTGTAAATGTCATCTTGAATGAGCGGTAGGCATTGAAATCGCTCGGCTTCAAGCCCTGCATTTCGGTCAAACGACCAATGTTCTTCACGGCGGCAACTGCCGAGCTGTCGAACGGACCGTCACCACTGGAACGCGAAACGCTCACGCTGGTGATGGTGCCATCGGGCAGCATGTTGATCTGCAGCACCACTGTCATGTTCTTGCGGGCCGACGGCGGACGTGCCCAACCTTCGGCAGCACGCATGCGGATCAGGTCGTCGAAGTCACCGGCCACCTGGTCGCCCTGTTCATCGGCCAGCGCTTGCTGGCGCTCGGTGGTGTCGGACAGAAGCTCGGCAAGCGCCTGGGCTTTCTTGTCTTCGGCCGCCTTGCGGGCTGCATCCTGTGCCTTTTTCTTGGCTGCATCGGCCGAGGCTTTCTTCTTCGCCTCTTCCGCTGCCTTTTTCTTGGCATCCTCGGCCGCCGCTTTCTTCTTGGCGTCCTCGGCTGCTTTTTTCTTCGCGTCTTCGGCGGCTGTCTTCTTCGCGTCTTCGGCAGCTTTCTTCTTGGCCTCTTCGGCGGCCTGCTTCTTGGCCTCGTCCTCGGCTTTCTTCTTGGCTTCTTCCTCAGCCTTCTTCTTGGCGATGTCGGCCTGCTGCTTTTCAGCGGCCTTCTTCGTCTCTTCGGTCTTCTTCGCTTCTTCGGCCTTCTTGGCTTCCGCGACTTTCTTGGACTCGGCGGCCTTCTGGGCTTCCTCGGCCTTCTTGGACTCGGCGGCGGCGCGCGCCTCTTCGGCCTTTTGAGCAGCCTGTTCTTTCTTTTGTTCCGCGGCCTTCACGGCCTCTTGCTCGACCTTCTTCTGCTCGAGCTGCTCGACCTC
This sequence comes from Pseudomonas sp. JE3303, assembly GCF_056312565.1. Lineage (NCBI taxonomy): Bacteria > Pseudomonadati > Pseudomonadota > Gammaproteobacteria > Pseudomonadales > Pseudomonadaceae > Pseudomonas > Pseudomonas sp. JE3303. Next base: position 414,480 of record NZ_JBWGIF010000002.1, on the reverse strand, counting down.
GGTCTGGCGCGAGGCAGTCTTCTTCGCTTCCCCGGCAATCTTCTGATTGGTCTGGGTAGTGGCCTGGCTCTTGGACTTGAGCTGATACAAGGTCGCCTGGACGATCGGCTTGGACGGCGGCAGCTCAGGCGTCATGGCAAAGCTGACGAACAGCATGCCGAATACCAGCACGTGCAGGCCAATGGCCCAGACACTGGGCCAGAAATAGCTTTCCGAGGCGGATGGCTCACGCTGCTGCATCAGGGCGCCTCGGTAATCAGGCCAACGTTACCGACACCGGCTTTCTGCAACCCGCCCATGGCGCCCATGACCGCACCGTAGTCGACGGACTTGTCGCCACGGATGAAGACCTGGGTCTGCTTGCCCTGGTCACGGCCGGCGGCAATGATCTTGGTCACCGCATTGGTCATGTCGGGCAAGGTCATGGCCTTGTCCATCTGTTTTTCGGTGTCGACTTCGCTGCCAAGGTTCCAGAAGTAGGTCTTGTCAGCCTTGATCGAGATGGTCAGCACCTGAACGTTGTTGTCCTGCGGCAAGGCTTCGCTGGAAACCTTGGGCAGGTCGACCTTCACGCCCTGGTTGAGCATGGGGGCGGTCACCATGAAGATGACCAGCAGCACCAGCATCACGTCGATGTAGGGCACCACGTTCATCTCGGCGACCGGCTTGCGTTTTTGGCGAACTCGGGCCATGGGTCTCTACCTGATCAGTCTTCGCTGGTGTGCACTTTACGGTGCAGGATCGCCTGGAACTCGTCGGCGAAGGTGTAGTAACGACCGATCAGCACTTCGCTGCGCGCGGCAAAACGGTTGTAGGCGATGACCGCCGGAATCGCCGCGAACAGGCCGATGGCAGTGGCGATCAGCGCCTCGGCGATGCCGGGTGCCACGGTAGCCAGCGTCGCCTGCTGGGCGCTGGCCAGGCCGCGGAAGGAGTTCATGATCCCCCACACGGTACCGAACAGGCCGATGTACGGGCTGGTGGAACCGACGGTGGCCAGGAACGGCAAGCTCTGCTCGAGCTTTTCTTCCTCGCGGGAGATGGCAACGCGCATCGCACGGCCGACACCTTCCATGACCGCATCCGGGTCGACACCTGGCTGCTGGCGCAGGCGCGAGAACTCCTTGAAGCCGGCGCGGAAGACCTGCTCGACACCCGAGTCCGGGTCGGGGTTGCTGCCTGCCTGGCGGTACAGCTTGGACAGGTCGATACCCGACCAGAAGCGTTCTTCAAAACTTTCCAGCGCACGACGACCAGCACGCAGCATGGTGCTGCGCTGGAAAATCATGATCCATGAGGTCACCGATGCTGCCACCAGAATCAGCATTACCAGCTGCACCACAATGCTGGCATTGCTGACCAGGCTCCACATGGAGGTATGGTCGACGACGTTAGCTTCCACGCTTTAATCTCCTGCGTTCGATTGAGTACCCGGGCCGTCCGCCATGAAGGCGTCACGCAGCTCAGGGGGAATGGCCCGGGGTTTGAAAGTGTCGGCGCGCACGGCGGCCACCAGGAACTGCCCTTCGCAGAGCAGCGTTGCATCTTTTTCGCGCCAGACCTGCTGCACGAAGCGCAGGCTGGCACGGTTCAATTCAATTACCTGCGCGGTCACCCGCAGCTCATCGTCCAGGCGGGCCGGCGCGTGGTAGCGCGCCTGCGCGGAATGGACCACGAACAGCAGGTTCTGCCCTGCCAGTTCAGACTGGGCAAAGCCCAGGTGACGCAGCCGTTCGGTGCGCGCACGCTCCATGTATTTGAGGTAATTGACGTAATAAACAACGCCGCCCGCATCGGTGTCTTCGTAGTAGACGCGACAACGATATGCGAACGGCTCAAGCCCATTTTGCGCGCGCATACTCTAGTGCTTACTCCTCAACTTGCCAATCCGCCCCGGCAACTGTTTTTTCATCGATAATGTCGTAGTGCCAGCGCGGACATCCAGTGCCTGCGGTAGGACCACGAAAACCGGGTTTTGATCTGTCATTCATCGCCTGGGGCGCAATTTTGTGCCGCCTCGCCAAGCCGTCCCGGGATATTCAGCCCGAAGTGCAGGTAGGCGTGACGGGTCACCACGCGCCCTCGTGGCGTGCGCATGATGTAGCCCTGCTGGATCAGGTAGGGCTCGAGCACGTCCTCGATGGTGTGGCGCTCTTCGCTGATGGCCGCCGCGAGGTTGTCGACGCCCACCGGGCCGCCGTCGAACTTCTCGATCATGGTCAGCAGCAAGCGCCGGTCCTGGTGGTCGAAACCACGCTCGTCCACATCCAGCAGGTTCAGCGCCATGTCCGCGACGGCCTTGGTGATGTGGCCCTTGCCACGCACCTCGGCGTAGTCGCGCACGCGGCGCAACAGGCGGTTGGCGATCCGCGGCGTGCCACGGGCACGGCGGGCGATCTCGAATGCGCCCTGGTCTTCGATGGCCAGGCCCAGGATGCTGCCCGAGCGGCTGACGATGGTCGCCAGGTCCTCGGTGTTGTAGAACTCCAGGCGCTGGACGATACCGAAGCGGTCGCGCAGCGGGTTGGTCAGCATGCCGGCCCGGGTGGTCGCGCCGACCAGGGTGAACGGCGGCAGGTCGAGCTTGATCGAACGCGCGGCAGGCCCTTCGCCGATCATGATGTCGAGCTGGAAGTCTTCCATGGCCGGGTACAGCACTTCCTCGACCACGGGAGACAGGCGGTGGATCTCGTCGATGAACAGCACGTCGTGGGGTTCGAGGTTGGTCAGCAGCGCGGCGAGGTCGCCCGGCCGCTCGAGGATCGGCCCCGAGGTGCTCTTGATCGCCACGCCCATCTCCTGGGCGATGATGTTCGCCAGGGTGGTCTTGCCCAGGCCCGGCGGGCCGAAGATCAGGGTGTGGTCGAGGGATTCGTTGCGCGCGCGGGCCGCCTGGATGAACAGCGACATCTGTTCGCGCACCACCGGCTGGCCGATGTAGTCCTCCAGGCTCAACGGACGGATCGCGCGGTCCTGGACCTCTTCGCGGTCACGCCCGGCGGCGGCTATCAAACGGTCGGCGTCGATCACTTGGAGATCATTCCCTTCAGGCTGCTGCGGATCAGCTCTTCACTGCTCAGGCCAGACTTGTTCGGGATGGCGGCGACGGCCTTGCTGGCCTCCTGTGGCTTGTAGCCGAGCGAGATGAGCGCGCTGACCGCATCGGCCTCGGCGCTGGAGGCGCTAGCGGCGGGCAATGGCCCGTCAGAGACCAGGGCGAACATCGCCGGGGAGGTTTCCCAGGCCTTGAAGCGGTCCTTGAGCTCGACCAGCAGGCGCTCGGCGGTCTTCTTGCCGACACCGGGCACCCGCACCAGCACGGACGCGTCCTGGGCCTGCACGCAGCGCACCAGCTCATCGACTTCCAGGCCCGACATGAGCGCCAGGGCCAGCTTGGGACCGACGCCATTGAGGCGGATCAGCTCGCGGAACAGTTCACGCTCGCGCTTTTCATGGAAACCATAGAGCAGGTGGGCATCCTCGCGCACCACCTGGTGGGTGTGCAGGGTCACTGGCTCGCCAACCCTGGGCAGGCGGTACAAGGTCGTCATCGGCACCTCCAGCTCGTAGCCCACGCCGTTCACATCGACAATCAGGTGCGGCGGTTGTTTTTCCGCCAGGGTACCGCGCAAACGTCCAATCACGTTTCCAATCCTTTTCCCGGGTACCGGCCAGCGACCGGTAAACCCTATCAGCAAATGCAAGGGGTGAGCATTTTCACCCGCACAAAATATGTATCTGCGCACGAAGCGCCTACAGACGCAAGCGGCCACCGCGACGCCGTGCCGTGGACAGGCCGTGGGGCACCAGGCTCGAGCGAGTGTGGGCGTGGCACAGGGCAATGGCCAGGGCGTCGGAGGCGTCGATCTGCGGCTTCTTCACCAGCTTGAGCAGGTGCATGACCATCAGCTGCACTTGCTCCTTGTTCGCACCGCCACTGCCGGCCACCGCCTGCTTGACCTGGGTCGCGCTGTACTCGGCGATCTCCAGGCCCTCCTCCATCGCGGCCACGATGGCCGCGCCGCGGGCCTGGCCCAGCTTGAGCGCCGAGTCGGCATTGCGCGCCATGAACACGCGCTCGATGCCCATGGTGACGGGGCCGTGCTCGCGGATGATGTCGCGCACGCCGCGGAACACGATCTGCAAGCGCTCCTGCAGCTCGCCGCTGCCGGTGCGGATACAGCCCGACGCCACGTACTCGCAGCCGCGCGCGGTCTGGAGCACCACGCCGTAGCCGGTGATCCGCGAGCCGGGGTCGATACCAAGAATCAGAGTCATAACGCCTGCATGCAAAGGGCGCCGCGGCGCCACTGGAAAAAACAGAAGCCGGAGCCGCCAGGGGTGCATGGCACCCGCTGGCGGCTCCGGCCTCGAAGAGTCTGGGGTCAACCTCAGCCGAGCTGTTCCATGACCTCGTCCGGGATTTCGGCGTTGGAATAGACGTTCTGCACGTCATCCAGGTCTTCGAGCATATCGATAAGCTTGAGCACTTTCTGCGCACCTTCCAGGTCAAGCTCGGCGCTGGTGGTCGGCTGCATGACGATTTCCGCGTCAGCGGCCTTGAACCCCGCCTCTTCCAGGGCGCTGCGCACCGCATAGAAGCTGCTGAACGAGGTGAAGACGTCAAAGGACCCGTCGTCGTTGGCGACCACGTCGTCGGCGTCGGCTTCCATCGCCGCTTCCATCAGGGCGTCCTCTTCGAGCCCGGCGGCAAAGCTGATCTGCCCCTTGCGCTCGAACAGGTAGGCCACCGAGCCGTCAGTGCCCAGGTTGCCGCCGCACTTGCTGAACGCATGGCGCACGGCGGCAGCGGTACGGTTGCGGTTGTCGGTCATGGCCTCGACCATGATCGCCACGCCGCCCGGGCCGTAGCCTTCGTAGGTGAGCTCCTCGACATCGTCGCTCTCGGCGGTGCCGGCACCCCGGGCAACTGCCCGGTCAATGATGTCGCGGCTCATGTTGGCGCCCAGCGCCTTGTCCAGCGCCAGGCGCAGGCGCGGGTTGGACGCCGGATCACCACCACCTTGCTTGGCGGCGACGGTCAGCTCGCGGATCCACTTGGTGAAGATCTTGCCTCTCTTGGCATCCTGGCGCTCTTTGCGGTGCTTGATGTTCGCCCACTTGGAATGACCAGCCATAACGCACTCCGAATCCTTTGAAACACAACCATGTCCCGCCCGGAAAGGCGGAACGTCAGAAAATTCCCTGCCCCAACGCAAAGGCGCATCCATATGGATGCGCCCGGGGTCCGCTTATTCAGCCTTGGGCTGTTCGCGCAGGCGGATATGCAGTTCGCGCAGTGCCTTGGCATCGACCTGGCCTGGGGCCTGGGTCATCACGTCGGCGGCGCTCTGGGTTTTCGGGAAGGCGATCACTTCGCGGATCGACTGGGCGCCGGTCATAAGCATGACCAGGCGGTCCAGGCCGAAGGCCAGGCCACCGTGCGGCGGCGCGCCGAACTTCAGTGCGTCGAGCAGGAAGCCGAACTTCTCTTCCTGTTCCGCCGCTTCGATACCCAGCAGGCGGAAGACCGCCTGTTGCATTTCCTTGCGGTGGATACGGATCGAACCGCCACCCAGCTCGGTGCCGTTGAGCACCATGTCGTAGGCACGCGACAGCGCAGTGGCCGGGTTGGCCTCCAGCTCCGCCGGGCTGCACTTGGGTGCGGTGAACGGGTGGTGCAGCGCGCTGAAGCTGCCGTCGTCGTTCTCTTCGAACATCGGGAAGTCGACGACCCACATCGGCGCCCACTTGCAGGTGTGCAGGTTGAAATCGTTGCCGACCTTGATGCGCAGCGCACCCAGGGCTTCGCTGACGATCTTGGCCTTGTCCGCACCGAAGAACACGATGTCGCCGTCGACCGCGCCAACGCGATCGAGGATCACGTTCAGGTTGGCCTCAGGGATGTTCTTGACGATCGGCGACTGCAGGCCCTCGACGCCCTTGGCGCGCTCGTTGACCTTGATGTAGGCCAGGCCGCGGGCACCGTAGATGCCGACGAACTTGGTGTATTCGTCGATACGGCTGCGCGGCATGCTCGCCCCACCCGGGACGCGCAAGGCGGCAACGCGGCTCTTGGCATCGTTGGCCGGGCCGCTGAACACCTTGAACTCGACGTCCTTGAGCTGATCGGCAACGTCCACCAGCTCAAGCGGGTTGCGCAGGTCTGGCTTGTCGGAACCGTAGCGGCGCATGGCTTCTTCGAAGGTCATGTGCGGGAAGTCGCCGAACTCCAGGTCCAGGACTTCCTTGAACAGCTTGCGGATCATGCTTTCGGTCAGGCCCATGATCTCGGACTCATCGAGGAAGCTGGTCTCGATGTCGATCTGGGTGAACTCGGGCTGGCGGTCGGCGCGCAGGTCTTCGTCGCGGAAGCACTTGGCGATCTGGTAGTAGCGGTCGAAACCGGCAACCATCAGCAGCTGCTTGAACAGCTGTGGCGACTGCGGCAGTGCGAAGAAGCTCCCGGGGTGGGTGCGGCTCGGCACGAGGTAGTCGCGTGCGCCTTCTGGCGTGGCGCGGGTCAGAATCGGCGTCTCGACGTCGAGGAAGCCGTTTTCATCGAGGAAGCGGCGGATGCTGGTGGTGATGCGCGAGCGCAGGCGCAGCTTCTCGGCCATCTCCGGACGGCGCAGGTCGATGAAGCGGTAGCGCAGGCGGGTTTCTTCGCCAACATCGGAGAATTCGTTCAGCGGGAACGGCGGAGTCTCGGCCTCGTTGAGGACGGTCAGCTCGTAGCCCAGTACTTCGATGGCACCCGACGCCATGTTCGGGTTGACCGCACCGGCTGGACGCGGACGTACCTTGCCGGTGATCTGCACCACGTACTCGCTGCGCACGCGGTCGGCAGCGGCGAAGCTGTCTGCGCGATCCGGGTCGAAGACGACCTGGGCCATGCCTTCGCGGTCACGGATGTCGAGGAAGATCACCCCGCCGTGGTCGCGGCGACGATGTACCCAGCCGCAAAGGGTGATTTCCTGGCCGTCCAGGCTCTCGTTCAGTTGGCCGCAATAATGGCTGCGCATCATGATGGTGTTTTCGCTTCTCGTGATTCGTGTATTCGGGGAGGTCTTGGCCGCCCAAGGGGCTAATAGTGCAAGACCAGGACGGGGCAATTCAACTCGGTCGGACTTGTCGCCGCCTGCAAGGTCAGCAAAAAGCGGGATTATATATGGTTAGGGAGTGCTGTGCAGCCCGCGAGCCGATCAGCGCCGCGCGGGCGGATTCATCAGCCACGTCACGCAGATCACCCGGATCAGCCCACTGAAATTCTTCACCCCGCCCTGGCGCAGGTGCACCTCGCGGTCGACGTACGACAATACTGCGCTGATCGAGCACCTGTTGGCCTCGGCGATCAGCTGCAGGATGCGCCAGTAGATGGTCTCCAGGCGCAGGCAGGTGGCAAAACCGTTGAGCCGGACCGAGCGTGAGACAGGACGCACCTGCTCCATGTCGAATCCTGCGGTGAATGGGTCCACACAGTCCTTGCCAGGCCAAGGCCCTGCGCAGACACCTCGCTTGATCACTGCTCGCATCGCTTCCACTGCATCGCTCCATACCCGTGGGGACCAAATCCTTCGCGCCTGCTGCGCGAAGACCTGCCCCCAATGAAGCGCTGCGAGCGTGCGGCGAACCAGCGGAAAACCCTTCCTCCATGAACGGCAATGCCCGGGTCACAGGGCCCGGGCATCACCGTTCATGGGGCAATTGCCGGCCTGACAGCAGCCGGTGAATGCGCCCTTATTTCTCGTCCAGCAGCACGCGCAACATCCACGCCGTCTTCTCATGCACCTGCATGCGCTGGGTGAGCAGGTCGGCCGTGGGCTCGTCGCTGACCTTGTCCACTACCGGGAAGATGCTGCGGGCAGTTCGCACTACCGCTTCCTGGCCCTGCACCAGCTGACGGATCATTTCGTCGGCTGCCGGTACACCCTCTTCCTCCTTGATGGAGGAGTGGCGCGCGTAGAACGCATAGGAGCCTGGGGCCGGGAAGCCCAGGGCTCGGATACGCTCTGCGATGGAATCCACCGCCAGCGCCAGTTCGTTGTACTGCTCCTCGAACATCAGGTGCAGTGTACGGAATGACGGACCGGTGACGTTCCAATGGAAGTTGTGGGTCTTCAGGTACAGCACGTACGTGTCCGACAACAGGCGGGACAGCCCGTCGACGATGGATTTGCGGTCTTCTTCGCTGATACCGATGTCGATTGCCATGAAGTTCTCCTTTCCAGATGACTTGATGCTCAAGCAAGACAAAACACTGTACCAATTCTTCACGCCGGTCGCCCGGTGATTTGAGAACCCTGCGCCTTTGCTGTTAAATAGGCAGCGTGCCACCCGTGCGGACTTCAATTGCCCGGGTGCATAGGCTGGCGTTCACGTTTTTGCGCTTCTTAACCCTGCGCACCGTGCTGCCAGCTCTTCCTGTGAGCAGCCTTATCAAATGTGAGCCAACCCCTATGTTCAAGATCGTCCATCTGGTGACGGGCCTGGCAGCCTTGCTGCTATCGTTCATTCCCAGCCTCAGAACCGATGCAATCCCACTGCTGGAGCAACCGCAGGCCGTCTACCTCGTCCTGCTCGGCCTTCTCAACCTGGTCCTCGCCCCCGTGGTGCCGCAGTACTACCAAGGCGCCCGCAGCCACCTGCAGCGACTTGCCAGCGCACTGCTGGTGCTCTCGGTCGTATTGCAGACCGTGACCTTGCTGGCTCGCCCGGAACTTGGCGACCTGCCAGCGCTGGGCTGTGCCCTGCTGGCCGTTGCGCTGCACCTGGCGGCAGGCTTCGCTCCTGCCGGCAACAAGGCACGCAGCACGGCGAGCTCGCAGTACGACGAGAGCAAGCGCGATACGGGCACCGTCAAGTGGTTCAACACCTCCAAGGGCTTCGGCTTTATTTCCCGCGACTCCGGTGACGATATCTTCGTGCACTTCCGCGCCATTCGTGGCGAGGGCCACCGGGTACTGGTCGAAGGCCAGCGTGTGGAGTTTTCGGTGATGCACCGCGACAAAGGCCTGCAGGCCGAAGACGTGATTGCCGCGCCGCGACGCTGAAACCAAGCTTGTGCAACGACAGAACAGGCCCTTTGCGGGCCTGTTCTGTTTTCAGGCATCAATAATGGGGCGGCGGCGCCTCATCCTCGTCGGCCGAATACTGGCCCACCATCTCTTCGTAACGCTTGAGCAATGCGGCCATCTGCATCTGCAGGCGTTCGACCACCCGGCTTTGCTCGACGAGCACGTCGTTGAGGGACTGGATGGTGTCATCCTGAAACGCCTGGCGGCTTTCAAGTTCGGTAACCCGTGATTCCAGCGACATGCCTCAGGCCTCCTGGAAGGTGAAATCGTCGGACAGCACGGCGCGCAGGCGCTGACCAATCGCCTCCAGCCCGGCATTGTCGTACTCGCTCGCCGGTACTTTCCCCCAGACCGGGGCCGGCCATGCGGCGTCGTCACGACGGCGGACGATAACGTGCATGTGCAGTTGGCTGACCATGTTGCCCAGCGTCGCGACATTCATCTTGTCGGCGGCAAAAGCGGCCTGGAGCACCTCGGCCAGGCGCGTGGTCTCCTTCCAGAGTTGCTGCTGGTCGGTAGCCTCGAGCTCGAAGAGCTCGCTGACCCCGGCACGCCGCGGCACCAGGATGAACCAAGGATAGTTGGCATCCTTGCTCAGCAGCAGGCGGCACAATGGAAAATCCCCCAGGACGACAGTGTCCTGCTGAAGCCGTGAATCCAGAGCAAACACGATCTAACCTCCTCGAAACCTTTGATGGCCTGCGCGATGCAGGCACAGGTGCCAAGGATACCTGTCTTGTCGCTGAAGAGCAGCGTGCGACCTATTCGGCAGCACCTGCGCACTCTTTTGTGTCACCGCGCAGAGTTCTTCTCGCGCCTTCAGGTAACACAGCGCTACTTTTCGCACCAAAAAGAGGCCTGGACTGAACTGCAACTCCCTTCAGGGATGTACAAACTACTCAGGTTGAACAGTCAGCGGTAACGTATTGACTGAAAAGGCAGCTTCTCGGGAGTGCCATCACAGCCTGCCTGGCACACCATCAGACAGCCAGTCCCTAGCAATTACGGCACTTCGCCACTGGCGCCCCTGACGAATGTGAAAATTTCATCAACTGGAGGTCATTTTGAGCACGCTTGTTGCATTTGCCAGAACCAGGGTCGGCATGACACCTGCAGCCTGAAAAACAGTGTGATTTGCGACACAGAGTTAACTGTAAGCGACAGGGAAATAAAGTTCCGTAAAGCATTGTTTCCCCATATCGCCAGAGCCAGTCAGCGTGATATACATTTTCGCCGACATAACAAGAAAGAGCTGCCCCATATAACTAAAACACTTGGGCGCAGCGGTACTCTTCCTAAAAAAACCAAAGGAGCAAATCACGATGCGCGTGATGAAGTGGAGCATGATCGCCCTGGCCGTTGCGGCGGGGACCTCGCAGTTGGCAATCGCCTCTTCGCAAGATGAGTCCAAGGGGTTTGTCGAAGACAGCCAACTGAATGTAAAGCTGCGCAACCTGTACTTCAGCCGTGACTTCCGCAACAACGAAAGCACCGACCAGAGCCGCCGCGCGGAATGGGGCCAAGGCTTCATCGGTACCTTCGAGTCCGGCTTCACCCAGGGCACCATCGGGGTGGGCGTGGACGCCATCGGCATGCTGGGCATCAAACTCGACGGCGGGCGTGGCACCACCAACACCGGTCTGTTCCCGGTGGGCTCGGACGGGCGTCCAGAGGATGACTATTCGAAGGCTGGCGCAGCGGTCAAATTCCGCGTATCCGACACCGTCCTGAAGGTCGGCGACCAGTTCACCGCGCTTCCGGTATTCGCTACCGACGACAGCCGCCTGCTGCCTGAAATGGCCCAGGGCGCGCTGATCACCAGCAGCGAGATCAAAGGCCTGACCCTGCACGCTGGCCGCTTCACCAGCCTGACCGCGCAAGAGCAGACCAACCGCGACAGCTTCCGCCTGAAAGAAGCCGACGTAGTGGGCGGTACCTATGCCTTTACCGACAGCCTGAGCACCAGCCTCTACTACTCGAAGGTCGAAGACTACTGGCGCAAGATCTACGCCAACATCAACTGGGCATTGCCGATCTCCGACAAGCAAGGCCTGGTGTTCGACTTCAACGCCTACAACACCAAGAGTGATGGTGCGGACCTGGTTCGCGCCTTCGACGGCGACAAGCTGGACAACACCATCTTCAGCCTCTCGGCCGCCTGGAACATCGGCGCGCACACCTTCACTGTTGCCGGCCAGCGCGTGACCGGTGACGGCGACTACGCCTATGGCGTGGACGGTGGTGGCTCGGTATTCGTGGCCAACTCGATTGCCCGTTCCGACTTCAACGCCGAAGACGAGCGTTCGTGGCAGCTGCGCTACGACCTGAACTTCGCCGAGTACGGCATTCCGGGCCTGAGCTTCATGACCCGTTATGTCCGCGGTACCGGCGCCAACGTCGAAGGCACCAACAACGGCAAGGAATGGGAACGCGACATCGACATCAAGTACGTCATGCAGGACGGCCCGGCCAAGGACCTCAGCTTCCGCGTCCGCCAGGCCACCTACCGCTCCGCCGATGGCGTGTACTATGGCTCCCCATCGATCGACGAGCTGCGCCTGATCGTCGAGTACCCGCTGAGCATCCTGTAAGCCCAGGCTTGCAATGCCCCGCAATGAAAAGCCCGGCAGCGATGCCGGGCTTTTTCTTGGCTGACAAGCGGGACTCCCTGGGGCATCCTGTACGCCTTCGACTCGCATCCGTACAATGCGGGCTCATTCAATGTCTTACGCAACCGACAACGGCCCAACATGCGCACCAGTCAATATTTGCTCGCCACCCAGAAAGAAACCCCTGCCGATGCAGTGGTCATCAGCCACCAGCTCATGCTGCGCGCCGGCATGATCCGCAAACTGGCTTCCGGCCTCTATACCTGGCTGCCGATGGGCCTGCGGGTGATGCGCAAGGTCGAGACCGTGGTACGCGAGGAAATGAACGCTGCCGGCGCCCTTGAAGTGCTGATGCCCAGCATCCAGCCCGCCGAGTTGTGGCAGGAATCCGGCCGTTGGGAGCAGTACGGCCCTGAGCTGCTGCGCCTGAAGGACCGTCATGGCCGTGACTTCTGCGTGGGCCCTACCCACGAAGAAGTCATCACCGACATGGCCCGCAACGAGCTGTCCAGCTACAAGCAGCTGCCGCTGAACATGTATCAGATCCAGACCAAGTTCCGTGACGAGATCCGCCCGCGCTTCGGCCTGATGCGTGGCCGCGAGTTCATCATGAAGGACGCCTACTCCTTCCATGCCGACCAGGCTTCCCTGCAGGAAACCTACGACCGCATGCACCAGGCCTATTCCAACATCTTTACCCGCCTGGGCCTGGACTTCCGTCCAGTGCAGGCCGACACCGGCTCGATCGGTGGCAGCTATTCCCACGAATTCCACGTCCTGGCCGAATCCGGCGAAGATGACGTGATCTTCAGCGACAGCTCGGACTACGCGGCCAATATCGAGAAGGCCGAGGCCATCCCGCGCGAAACCGTGCGCGCCGCCCCTACCGAAGAGCTGCGCCTGGTCGACACCCCGGAGGCCAAGACCATTGCCCAGCTGGTCGAAAACCACGGCCTGCCGATCGAGAAGACCGTCAAGACCCTGATCGTGCGCGGCGCCGAGGAAGGCAAGCTGATCGCACTGATCGTGCGCGGCGATCACGAGCTCAATGAAATCAAGGCAGCCAACCTGGAGCAGGTGGCGAGCCCCCTGGTCATGGCCACCGACGCCGACCTGCGTGCCGCCATTGGCGCCGGCGCGGGCTCCCTGGGTCCGCTGAACCTGCCGCTCGAATGCATCATCGACCGCTCCGTCGCCCTGATGAGCGACTTCGGCATTGGCGCCAACATCGACGACAAGCACTACTTTGGCGTGAACTGGGAACGCGACCTGCCGGTTCCCCAGGTTGCCGACCTGCGCAACGTTGTCGCTGGCGACCCGAGCCCGGACGGCCAGGGCACCCTGATGATCAAGCGCGGCATCGAGGTCGGGCATATCTTCCAGCTGGGCACCAAGTACAGCGAAGCGCTCAAGTGCCAGGTGCTCGGCGAGAACGGCAAGCCTGTCGTCCTGTCCATGGGCTGCTACGGTATCGGCGTGTCCCGCGTGGTCGCCGCCGCCATCGAGCAGAGCTATGACGGCAAGGGGATCATCTGGAGCGACGCCCTGGCGCCTTTCCAGATCGCCCTGGTACCGCTGCGCTACGAAACCGAAGTGGTCCGCGAGGCGACCGACAAGCTCTACGCCGAACTGACGGCTGCTGGCTTCGAAGTCCTGCTCGATGACCGCGACAAGAAGACCAGCCCGGGCATCAAGTTCGCCGACATGGAACTGATCGGTATTCCGCACCGCATCGTGGTCAGCGACCGTGGCCTGGCCGAGGGCAACCTCGAGTACAAGCACCGCACCGAACAGGACGCACAACCCCTGCCCGTGGCCGAGGTACTGTCGTTCCTGCAATCCCGTATCCGCCGCTGACAGCCAATGCGCGAGTGATCATGTTCAAGCGAAGTACCATTACCCTGGGGGGCGCCGCGCTGGGCGCCGCCCTGCTCGTCAGCGGCTGCGCCAACCAGATGTCCCAGCGCAGCGAACATGAGGAGCGTGTCGAGCGCAAACTGCTCGCGCACAGTCTGCAGATCGATGTCGGGGAACCGAAGGTGCTTGAGTTGCCCCAGCGGCGCGTACGCGTTCAGGAGCAGAAGCACTTCGAGGTGACCGAGTTCGAGGTCAGCCGTCACTATGACCGCTACACCCCTTACCAACCCTGGCGGGAAATCTACGAGATTCCGCTGGGCGCGGTGGCCGTGGTGGCCGGCGTCGGCGCCAATGTGGTGAACATCCTCGCGCTGGGCAACCTGCCGGAGAGCGTGACCCAGGACTGGCTGGGCTACGGGGTGGCCGGGCTCAACCCGTTCATGAACGTGCAGTCCAATGGCCGGGCGCAGCAAAACCTGGCCGGCACCGACGAAGTCCAGAAGGACAAGCGCCAGGAGTACACCACCCTGCCGTGGAGCGAGCGCCTGGTCGAAGTCAAGGCGGGCAAGCTGTCCCACGAGCTGGCGACCGACAGTAATGGCATCCTGCGCCTGAACCTGCTCGACGCCCCGTTTTCGGAGCAGAACCTCAATCACGTCGGGACCCTGCACCTGCAGGTGGTAGATGAGGACAACGGGGTTCGAGACGACGCCAGCCTGCTGATCAGCAGCGACCTGCGCGGCAAGCTGGTCGAGGCCCACAACCTGATCTTCGATGACCTCGAGGACGACGAGGTGGGCCAGTGGGTGCACAGGGTCAAGCGTCTTTCCGAGCTTGGTCTTGAAGAGGAAGCGAGCGAACTGGAACAGAGCCTGATCGAGCTCACGCGCAATGACCCGGAGCTCCAGCAGGAGTTTCTCCAGGCGCTGACCCGCAATGCAGGCCGCCTGGTCGCCGATCCGGGCGCAAGGTGATGTACCAGGCCGGTGTCGTTCCGACGCCGGCCTCTCTCACGTGTTCTCGAACAGCTCCAGCTGTTCGTGGGCACCGCGCAGGTCAAGCAGACGTACCCCAACCCCCAGCAATCGCACCGGCTTGTCGCCGCGGGCATAGGCCTGGCTGAGCAGCTGCCGGTAACTTTCCAGGTCGCGCCCCGCCCCCGACTGCTCGAGCGTGGTCTGACTGAAGTCGTGGAACTTGACCTTCACGAAGGGCTTGCCCGCCCGATAGCTGCTGTCCATCCTTCCTACGCGCTCATTCAGGGTGAGCAACAGTTCGGGGAGCTTCTCCAGGCAGCTGGGCAGGTCCGGCAGGTCGGTGTCATAGGTGTTTTCGACGCTGACGGATTGACGCCGACTGTCGTTGTGCACGATCCGGTCGTCCACCCCTCGCGCCAGCCCAAACAGACGTTCGCCAAAGCTGCCGAACTCGCGCACCAATGAGAGCCTGGGCCACTCGCGCAGCTCCAGGCACGTGGTGATACCCAGGCGCGCCAGCTTGTCCGCCGTGACCTTGCCCACTCCGTGGAGCTTGGCCACGGGCAGCGCCGCCACGAACTCCTCCACTTGCGGCGGCGTGATCACGAACAGCCCGTTGGGCTTGCGCCAGTCGCTGGCGATCTTGGCGAGAAACTTGTTGGGCGCGACCCCGGCCGACACGGTGATGTGCAACGTGCGCGCAACCCGGCGGCGGATATCCTCGGCGATCCGCGTGGCGCTACCGGCGAACCACTGGCTCTCCGAAACATCCAGGAAGGCCTCATCCAGCGACAGTGGCTCGATCAGATCGGTGTAGTCGCGGAAAATCGCATGGATCTCGCGAGAGGCTTCCTTATAGGCATCGAAACGCGGCTTGACGATCAGCAGGTCCGGGCACAGCTTGAGCGCATGCCGGGAAGACATCGCCGAGCGTACGCCGTAGGCACGCGCCTCATAGTTGCAGGTAGCGATCACCCCACGACGCTCCGCCGAACCGCCCACGGCCATGGGCCGACCGGCAAGACGCGGGTCGTCACGCATCTCGATCGCGGCATAGAAGCAGTCGCAGTCGATGTGGATGATCTTGCGCAAGGACATGGATGACCGTCAGTACTGTAAATTCATACAGATACTATCTTATTCGAACACTGGAACCGCTTCCACTCGTGCGCAAACCCGGTCGCTCGCCCTGGAACCCACGCCCTACCTGACCCCAAGGCCAAAATGAGACGCTAAGAGTTTGAACAAAAAAGGGTTTTCTGTTGAAAACGGTTGACACCGCGGCAGAAATCCGTAGAATTCGATCTCACAGACGCGGGATGGAGCAGTCTGGTAGCTCGTCGGGCTCATAACCCGAAGGTCGTCGGTTCAAATCCGGCTCCCGCAACCAGATACAAAAGAAAGGCCACTGTTCACACAGTGGCCTTTTTTGTTGCGCCCATTTAATGCCCTTGGAAAAAACTTGCTGCAATTCAATCATTTAGATTGACGCGATGACGAATAGCTGTAGAATGCGCCCCACAGACGCGGGATGGAGCAGTCTGGTAGCTCGTCGGGCTCATAACCCGAAGGTCGTCGGTTCAAATCCGGCTCCCGCAACCAGATACAAAAGATAGGCCACTGTTCACACAGTGGCCTTTTTTGTTGTGCCGGAAAAAACAAATGCAGGGAATTCATTCATCGGGGTTGACGCCCAGCCTGATAGCTGTAGAATGCGCCCCTCTGACGCGGGATGGAGCAGTCTGGTAGCTCGTCGGGCTCATAACCCGAAGGTCGTCGGTTCAAATCCGGCTCCCGCAACCATATTCGTCAGAACAGACCCCGCCTGCTTTCAGCAGTGCGGGGTTTGTTGTTTCTGGGGTTCTGAAAAGCCGGCAGGCCGTGCCATGGCGCTCAGATCATGAAACTTGTTTAAGCATGGCATCCCCAGGGGGCAAGCTACTATTGCTGGCACGAGTATTCCCACAGGAATTGCCCCTTGCCCGCTCCCCTCCCCACCTCGCGCACTGCCTCGAGGTGAATGATGAACTCCCCGACTCCTGATGCACCAGTCCCTGTGACTGCGGCGCTGCCTGCGGCTGCGAGCAAGCTCCCCTGGCTCGAACGCCTGAGCAGGTATCGCCAGCCGCTGGGCCTGGCGATGACCTTGCTGCTGTTCGCCATTGCCCTGATCGCCTGCCGGCATCTGCTGAGCGAACTGGATATCCATGCCCTGCATGACGCGGTGCTCGGCATGCCGGCCAGCGCCATGGCCGGTGCCTTTGCCGCTACGGTGATCGGCTTTGTGATCCTGCTCGGCTATGAATGGTCAGCCAGCCGCTACGCCATGGTCAAACTGCCGCCAGCCACGCTGGTCATGGGCGGCTTCAGTGCCTTCGCCATAGGCAATGCCATTGGCTTGTCGATGCTCTCCGGCGGCTCGGTGCGCTATCGCCTGTACAGCAGGCATGGCCTGGGCGCGGGCGAGATCGCCCGGATGACGGTCTTCGCCAGCCTTTCACTGGGCTGCGCGCTGCCTCCCCTGGCGGCGCTTGCCACCCTTGCCGACCTGCCCGCGGCCGCCATGGCATTGGGCTTGCCGCCATTGCTGCTCGGCAGCGTGGCGAGTGCCGTGCTGGTACTGACGGTCGCGCTCATCCATGGCCTCTATCGTCGTCGGCTGCCGGAGCAGCCCTCGGTCCATACCCTGCTGGTTCAAATCGGGCGGCGAACCCTGCGTTTGCCCTCTGCACGCCTGGCTGCCCTGCAACTGCTGATCACCGCCCTGGATGTGGCCGCCGCGGCCACCGTGCTTTACCTGCTGCTGCCCGAGGCTCCGCCCTTTGCGGCCTTTGTGCTGGTCTACCTGCTCGCACTGGCGGCGGGTGTGCTCAGCCACGTGCCTGGTGGCATCGGTGTGTTCGAGGCAGTGTTGCTGGCGGCCTTCGCCAATCAGCTCGGCGCCGCGCCCCTGGCGGCAGCGTTGCTGATGTACCGGCTTATCTATGTGGTGCTGCCTCTGCTGGTGGCCTGCGTGCTGCTGTTGGCCAACGAGGCGCGCCGCCTGCTGTTTGCCCGGCAGGCGATCAAGGCTGCATCAGGCCTGGCCGCCCCGGTGCTGGCCGTGCTGGTGTTTCTCTCGGGCGTGGTGTTGCTGTTTTCCGGCGCTACCCCGGAAATCGACACGCGCCTTGAGCACATGGGCTTTCTGGTGCCGCACCGGTTGATCGACGCCTCGCACTTCGGCGCCAGCCTTATCGGCGTGCTCTGCCTGCTGCTCGCCCAGGGCTTGCGCCGCCGCCTGTCGGCCGCCTGGCTGCTGACCACGGTACTTCTGCTGATGGGCGCCCTGCTGTCACTGCTCAAGGGCTTCGATTGGGAGGAGGCGTGCATCCTGACGTTCACGGCCTGCCTGCTGGCCTTGTTCCGTCGCTCGTTCTACCGTCCCAGCCGGCTGCTCGAGCTGCCCTTTTCGCCGGTGTATGTCGTCGCCAGCGCCTGCGTGGTCGGCGCCTCGATCTGGCTCCTGCTGTTCGCCTACCAGGATGTGCCGTACAGCCACGAGCTGTGGTGGCAGTTCACCCTGGACGCCGATGCACCCCGCGGGCTGCGTTCGGCGCTGGGCAGCGCGGTACTCCTGGTAGCTGTTGCCCTGACCTGGCTGCTGCGCACCGCGCGTCCGGTGATCCACCTGCCCAACGCTGAAGAGCTGCAGCGTGCCCGGCAGATACTGCAGGCCTCGGAGCAGCCCGATGGCGGCCTGGCCCTGACCGGCGACAAGGCCCTGCTGTTCCATCCCGAGGGCACTGCCTTCCTCATGTATGCACGGCGCGGCCGCAGCCTGGTGGCGCTCTACGATCCGATCGGGCCGGCCGAGGAACGCGCGGAGATGATCTGGCAGTTCCGCGACCTGTGCGACGTCCACCACGCGCGTCCGGTGTTCTACCAGGTGCGTGCCGAGAACCTGCCCTTCTACATGGACATCGGCCTGACCGCGATCAAGCTGGGCGAGGAAGCCCGGGTCGACCTGCGCAGCTTCGACCTGGAGGCCAAGGGCAAGGAAATGAAAGACCTGCGCTACACCTGGAACCGCGGTGGCCGTGACGGCCTGAGCCTCGAGATCCATGAAGCGGGCAAGGCACCGCTGGACGACCTGAAGGCCATTTCCGATGCCTGGCTCAGCGGCAAGAATGTGCGCGAGAAGGGCTTTTCGCTGGGCCGCTTCAGTCCCGAGTACCTGGCGCATTTCCGTATCGCCCTGATCCGTTTCCAGGGCCGTCCCGTGGCGTTTGCCAACCTGCTGGAAACCCAGGGCCGTGAACTGGCCAGCCTGGACCTGATGCGCGCTCATCCGCAGGCACCGAAGCTGACCATGGAGTTTCTGATGATCGGCCTGATCCTGCACTACAAGAGCCATGACTACGCCCGCTTCAGCCTGGGCATGGTGCCGCTCTCGGGCCTGCAGCCACGTCGCGGCGCGCCACTGACCCAGCGCCTGGGCTCGATGGTGTTCCAGCGCGGCGAACAGCTCTACAACTTCCAGGGCCTGCGGCGCTTCAAGGACAAGTTCCAGCCGGACTGGGAACCTCGATACATGGCCGTGCCGGCCGGGCTCGACCCGCTGGTTGCACTGGCTGACACCGCCGCACTGATTGCCGGTGGCCTGACTGGATTGGTAAAACGCTGATGACTCGACGCTACTGGCTGTATCTACTGCTCCCTTTGTTGCTTGCCCTGCTCGCCGCGGCCCTCGGTTTCTGGCTATGGACCCGGCCAGCGCCGCCCGCTGACCTGGAGCACCTTACACTCGATGATGGCAGCAGCCTGACCCTGGTCACCCCAGGTATCCAGGCCAAGGCACGGGTCGCGATTGCCGTACCGACCGGCCAGCACCTCAGCGACCGTCAACTGCTCGGCCTGAGCCAGGCCGGCCAGGCCCAGCTGGTCCAGGTAGTGCTGCCGGGTAATGACTGTCTCAAGCAGCAACAGGTGGTGCAGCAGGCCATCGAGCACCTGGCTGGAGCGCCCACCCTGGTCGCCGGCATCGGCCCTGGCGCAGCCCAGGCCTGGCGCTGGCTGGCGGGACAACGAAGCGATCACGCCCGCGCCATTTCCGTGGGCTTCACCCTGGAGCAGCCCGACTGCACGGCAGCGCTGCCAAAGAGTGCGCCCCACGGCCACTGGAGCGTGGCCTGGAACGACAATCCGGATGACGCCAGCGCCGCCTTCGTGCGGGACCAGGCCAATGCCGAGACCAGCATCAGCGACTACGACATTCACCTGCCCCAGGTGCTCAAGGGCCAGCTGACTCAGGCCCTGGTCGGACAAGACGCCAGCGCGCTGGACATTCCCGTGGTGGAAGTGCCCGCAGGGCAAACCACTGATACCGTCACCTTGTTCCTGTCAGGCGACGGCGGCTGGCGAGACCTGGACCGCGACGTGGCAGGCGAGATGGCCAAGCTCGGTTATCCGGTGGTGGGCATCGACACGCTGCGTTACTACTGGCAGCACAAGACGCCAGAACAAAGCGCCGCGGACTTGTCGGAGCTGATGCATCACTACCGTCGGAAATGGGGCACCAAACGCTTCGTGCTCACGGGGTATTCCTTCGGCGCGGATGTCTTGCCGGCGATCTACAACCGGTTGCCGGACGAAGACCAGCAACGGGTCGACGCCGTGATCCTGCTGGCCTTCGCCCGCAGCGGCAGTTTCGAGATCGAAGTCGAGGGCTGGCTGGGCAATGCCGGCAAGGAAGCGCCGACCGGCCCGGAAATGGCCAGGCTGCCAGCGTCCAAGGTCGTGTGCATCTACGGCACGGAAGAAACCGACGAGAGCGGGTGCACCGAGCGCACCGCCGTGGGCGAGCGGGTCGAGCTGCCGGGCGGCCACCATTTCGACGAGGACTACCCTGCCCTGGCCAAGCGCCTGATCGGCGAGATCGAAAGCCGCCAGGGCAAGAGCAGCTCCTGAGTTCAGATCTCCACCTGCGTCCCCAGCTCGATCACCCGGTTCAGCGGCAGGTTGAAGAAGCGCAGGTTGCCGTTGGCATTCTTCAGCAGGAAGGCGAACAGCGCCCCGCGCCAGCGGGACATGCCTTCCAGGCGCGAGGCGATCACCGTCTCGCGGCTAAGGAAGTAAGTCGTGCGCATGGGACTGAAATCCAACGTGTTCAAGTGGCACAACTTGAGCGCCGCAGGCACGTCGGGCTCATCCATGAAGCCGAAATGCAGCAGTACCCGGAAGAAGCCCTCGCCGTAGGATTCGACTTCGAACTGCTCCTGCGGGGGCACCCTTGGCCGGTCCTCGTTGACCACGGTCAACAGCACCACCTGTGAGTGCAGGACCTGGTTATGCAGCAGGTTGTGCAACAGCGCATGAGGCACGGCGTCTGGCCGGGCGGTGAGGAAGATCGCGGTGCCTTCGACGCGGTGAGGCGGCTGCACGCTGATGCTGCTGATGAACAACGGCAACGGCAGGCTGCCCTCGTCGATACGCTCCACAAGGATCTGCTTGCCGCGCTTCCAGGTCGTCATCAGGACGAACAGCACGATCCCCGCCAGTACCGGAAACGCCCCGCCCTGCACGATCTTCGGCACGTTGGCGGCGAAGAACAGGCCATCGACCAGCAGGCAGCCGATCAATACCGGCACCGCCAGCACCGGCGGCCACTTCCACAGCAGCAGCATGACCGGCGACACCAGCAAGGTGGTCATCAACATGGTCCCGGTCACTGCCACGCCGTATGCCGAGGCCAGCGCACCGGAAGACTCGAACCCCAGCACCAGCAGCACCACGCCGACCATCAGTGCCCAGTTCACCGCAGGGATATAGATCTGCCCCTGCTCGTGGCTCGAGGTGTGCTGGATCTGCATGCGCGGGATATAGCCTAGCTGGATCGCCTGCCGAGTCAGCGAAAAGGCCCCGGAGATCACCGCCTGCGAGGCAATCACCGTGGCCAGGGTGGCCAGGCCCACCAGTGGCAGCAACGCCCAGCTCGGCGCCAGCAGGTAGAAGGGGTTGCGCGCAGCCTCTGGGTTCTGCAACAGCATCGCGCCCTGGCCGAAGTAGTTGAGCACCAGCGCTGGCAGCACCAGGGCAAACCACGCGCGGGCGATCGGCTTGCGGCCAAAGTGGCCCATGTCGGCGTACAGCGCCTCGGCGCCGGTCAGCGCCAGCACCACGGCACCGAGCACCGCCACGCCAATGCCCGGATGAACGATGAAAAAGCGCACCGCCCATGCCGGGTTCAGCGCCTTGAGTACTTCGGGGCTCTGCATGATCCCATGCACGCCAAGGGCCGCCAGCACCAGGAACCAGGTGACCATCACCGGCCCGAACAGAATCCCGATGCGCGCGGTGCCATGCTTCTGGATCAGGAACAGCGCCACCAGCACCACCACCGCGATCGGCACTACCCAGTGATCGATACCTTCGAAGGCCAGCCCCATGCCTTCCACCGCCGAGAGTACTGAAATCGCCGGAGTGATCATGCTGTCGCCGTAGAACAGCGCTGCCCCGATCAACCCGCAGGCCACCATCAGCATGCGCAGCCTGGGGTACGGCGCCGACGCCCGCCGTGCCAGGGCGGTCAACGCCATGGTCCCGCCTTCGCCCTGGTTGTCGGCGCGCAGGATGAACACCATGTACTTGAACGAAACCACCCAGATCAGCGACCAGAAGATCAGCGCGAGAATGCCCAGCACCCCGTCATGATTCACCGGAACGCCATAGCTGCCCGAGAAGACTTCCTTGAGGGTATATAAAGGGCTGGTGCCGATATCGCCATAGACCACCCCGACAGCTGCCACGAGCAGGCTCACCGGCTTGGCCGCCTTGTGCCCGCTATCGGCCTGACTGCTTGCCTGAACCATCGACCACTCCCACGAACGGCCCGCAGGCCCGGAACAATTCACATCGATATCGCGAGGCCTGCAACCGCCAGGCCTGACGCCGCGAAGCATAGCGCAGCGTTCGTCGCTTTTCTGCTGGTCAAGTGGCAGTGCGCTCGCTAGAATTGCGCACTTTTTGATCAGAGGCGCGCACAGCGCCCATCAGGACTGCCCCGTCATCGACACCGGGCAGCCTTATTCAATACCGAGGTTAGTCATGTCCACCACCCCTACGCCCACCACGCCAAAGGTAGGATTCGTATCACTCGGCTGCCCGAAGGCCTTGGTCGACTCCGAACGTATCCTGACCCAGCTGCGCATGGAAGGCTACGAAGTCGTGCCCACCTACGAGGACGCCGATGTCGTGGTGGTCAACACCTGCGGCTTCATCGACAGCGCCAAGGCCGAATCCCTTGAAGTGATCGGCGAAGCCATCAAGGAAAACGGCAAGGTCATCGTCACCGGCTGCATGGGCGTCGAGGAAGGCAGCATCCGTGATGTGCACCCAAGCGTGCTCTCGGTCACCGGTCCCCAGCAATACGAGCAGGTGGTCAATGCGGTGCACCAGGTGGTGCCACCCCGCACCGACCACAACCCGCTGATCGACCTGGTGCCGCCCCAGGGTATCAAGCTGACCCCGCGCCACTACGCCTACCTGAAGATTTCCGAAGGCTGCAACCACAGCTGCAGCTTCTGCATCATCCCATCGATGCGCGGCAAGCTGGTGAGCCGCCCGGTCGGTGAAGTGCTGAGCGAAGCCGAGCGCCTGGTCAAGGCCGGCGTCAAGGAGATCCTGGTGATTTCCCAGGACACCAGCGCCTATGGCGTCGACGTCAAGTACAAGACCGACTTCTGGAACGGCCGTCCGGTCAAGACCCGCATGCTCGAGCTGTGCGAGGCGCTGAGCAGCCTGGGTGCCTGGGTTCGCCTGCACTACGTGTACCCATACCCGAACGTCGACGACGTGATCCCGCTGATGGCCGCTGGCAAGATCCTGCCGTACCTGGACATTCCGTTCCAGCATGCCAGCCCGAAAGTGCTCAAGTCGATGAAGCGTCCTGCGTTCGAAGACAAGACCCTGGCGCGCATCAAGAAGTGGCGCGAGCAGTGCCCTGAGCTGATCATCCGTTCGACCTTCATTGTCGGCTTCCCGGGCGAGACCGAAGAAGACTTCCAGTACCTGCTCGACTGGCTCAGCGAAGCACAGCTCGACCGCGTCGGCTGCTTCCAGTACTCGCCGGTCGAAGGCGCTCCGGCCAACGACCTGGGCCTCACCGAGGTGCCGGACGAGATCAAGCAGGACCGCTGGGACCGCTTCATGGCTCACCAGCAGGCGATCAGCGCCGCGCGCCTGCAGCAGCGCATCGGTCGCGAGATCGAGGTATTGATCGACGAAGTCGAGGAGCAGGGCTCCGTGGGCCGCAGCTTCTTCGACGCCCCGGAAATCGACGGCAGTGTGTTCATCGATGGCGACCACGGCTTCAAGCCAGGCGACAAGGTGCGCTGCCGGGTAGTCGATGCCGATGAGTATGACCTGTGGGCCGAGCCTGTCTGAGGCTTCTCCTGACAACAGGCCCCGCCCACTGGCGGGGCTTTTTGCATCTATGGTTTCTCACCATGTCCTTGGAGGAATGCGCCGATGTCCTGCCCGCTGACCCTGCAGACGCCCCATGCGAGCGACTACCCCGAACTGACCCGAGTCTGGGAAGCCTCGGTGCGCGCTACCCATGAGTTCCTGCCCGACTATTACATCCAGGTACTGCGCGACCACGTGCTGAGCCGATACCTGGATGCGGTCATGCTGGTCTGCTGCAAGGAAGGCACGCGTATCTGCGGCTTCGCCGGAGTCGCCAACGGACGCCTCGACATGCTGTTCGTCGCGCCCCAGGACCACGGCCGGGGTATTGGCAAGCGCCTGCTGCGCCATGCTGTCCGGGAACTCGACGCCCGCAGCCTGGACGTCAACGAGCAGAACACCCATGCACTGGGCTTCTACCTGCGCCAAGGGTTCGAAGTGACAGGCCGCTCGGAAACGGATGGCTTGGGTCAGCCGTACCCCCTACTCCACCTGAGGCTCATTCCTACAGAACCCTAGGACCACGGTGCAGGAAGGCGTGAGCATCGTCCGAAAATGCCCAGCCAGCCGATAAAGCGTGGAAACCGTGCAGGTTCCCGGCCTCAAAGCAGCCTGGACAGGTACAATGGGCGCCTTATTCCCTGCACTGCGACCGCCCTCATGTCTGAACCCGTCCGCCTCTCCAAACGCCTTATCGAACAGCTCGGCTGCTCCCGCCGTGAAGCCGAGTTGTATATCGAGGGGGGCTGGGTCTCGGTGGATGGCGTGGTGGTCGAGCAGCCGCAGTTCAAGGTCGAAGGCCAACGTGTCGAGCTGTTGCCAGGCGCACGCGCCGATGCCCTGGAACCTGTGACCCTGCTGCTCAACCAGCCGGTGGAACTGGGTGTCGAAGCGGCCCGCGACAGCATGAACATGACCAATCTGGCACAGACCCATGTCCAGACCGTGCGCCCACTGCATGGGCATTTCCTGCGCCAGGAGTGCATTGCGCCGTTGCAGCCTGGCGCGAGCGGCCTGCAGATCTTCACCCAGGACTGGAAGGTCACCCGCAAGATCAACTCCGACCTTGCGCGCCTCGAGCAGGAATACATCGTCGAGGTACGTGGCGAAGCCTCCCCCCAGGCGCTTGAACGCCTGGCCCGTGGCGTGGTGCGCAAGGGCCGTGAATTGCCCAAGGCCAAGGCCAGCTGGCAGAACGAGACCCACCTTCGCCTGGCGGTGAAAAACCCGTTGCCCGGCCAGATCGCCGAACTCTGCGCAAGCCTGGGACTCGAGGTGACCAGCATGCGCCGGATCCGCCTGGGCGGCGTCAGCATGGGCAAGCTGCCACTGGGCCAGTGGCGCTACGTGGCAGGCACCGAAAGATTCTAGCAATACGGCCGCGCCACGCAGGCGCGGCTCTCGAACAGGATTGGTTTATGACTCACAACGATGTACTGCGTAGCCTGCGCTACATGATCAACGTCAACGATGCCCAGGTGGTCGAGATCATCGGCCTCTCGGGGCTCGAGGTCCCTCTGGAGGACGTGCTCACCTACCTGAAGAAAGAAGAAGAGCCGGGCTTCGTGCGCTGCCCTGACCGGGTCATGGCCCACTTCCTCGATGGCCTGGTGATCCACAAGCGCGGCCGTGACAACAGCCGCCCGCCACAGCCGGTTGAAGTCCCCGTGACCAACAACAGCATTCTCAAGAAGCTGCGGGTTGCATTCGAGCTGAAGGAAGACGACCTTCACGCGGTGCTCAAGGCCGCGAACTTCCCGGTGTCCAAGCCGGAACTCAGCGCGCTGTTCCGCAAGGTCGGCCATGAGAACTACCGCCCCTGCGGCGACCAGCTTCTGCGCAATTTCCTCAAGGGCCTGACCCTGCGCGTGCGCGGCTGAGCCGTAATGAGCCATAGCGTTTCGCCGGTCGGTATCGTTCGTTCCTGCTTCAAGGAAAAGTTCGCCATTCCCAGGCAGCCGCAACTGGCACCGGCGGCCCGCGGCGTGCTGGAACTGCTGCCGCCGTTCGATCAGGGTGATGCCGTGGCGGGCCTCGAGCAGGTCAGCCATGTGTGGCTGCTGTTCCTGTTCCACCAGGCCCTGGAAGACAAGCCACGACTGAAGGTGCGCCCGCCGCGCCTGGGCGGCAACAAGTCGATGGGGGTATTCGCCACGCGCGCCACGCACCGGCCCAATGGCATCGGTCAATCGGTGGTACGCCTCGAGGGCGTCGAGCCGGGGCGCTTGCTGCTCTCGGGGATCGACTTGCTTGACGGTACGCCGGTGCTCGATATCAAGCCGTATGTTCCGTACGCGGACAGCATTGCCGACGCCCGCAACCAGATGGCCAGCCAAGCGCCCGAGCCCATTGCCGTGGAGTGGAGCGAGACTGCACTAGCCCAGGCCCGCGAACACGCGCTGCGCTTGGAGGAGCCGCTGGTAGAGCTGATCGAGCAGTGCCTGGCACAGGATCCGCGGCCGGCGTATCAGGTACCGGCGCCGGAGCGGGTATATGGCGTGAAGTTCTGGGATGTGCAGGTACGCTGGCACTACCCGCAGCCGGACCGGATCCGGGTGCTGGAAGTGGTGCTCGAAGGTTGATCTGAACTGCGAAAACGCAATGGGGCCGCTGTGCGGCCCCATTGAGAGGTTTCTTACGCGATCTGGCCGCTTACTTCTCGACGAATGCACGCTCGATCAGGTAATCGCCCGGCTCGCGCATGCGCGCCGAGATCTTCAGGCCGAAGCTGTCGAGCACTTCGCTGGTCTCGTCGAGCATGCTCGGGCTACCGCAGATCATTGCGCGGTCGTCCTGCGGGTTGATCGGTGGCAGGCCGATGTCGCTGAACAGCTTGCCGCTGCGCATCAGGTCGGTCAGGCGGCCCTGGTTCTCGAACGGCTCGCGGGTGACGGTCGGGTAGTAGATCAGCTTGTCACGCAGGGACTCACCAAAGAACTCGTTCTGCGGCAGGTGCTCGGTGATGAACTCGCGGTAGGCCACTTCGTTGACGTAGCGCACACCGTGGACCAGGATCACTTTTTCGAAGCGCTCGTAGGTCTCCGGGTCCTGGATGACGCTCATGAAAGGCGCCAGGCCAGTGCCGGTGCTCAGCAGGTAGAGGTGCTTGCCCGGATTGAGGTCGTCAAGCACCAGGGTGCCGGTAGGCTTCTTGCTGATGATGACCTCGTCGCCTTCCTTCAGGTGCTGCAGCTGGGAAGTCAGCGGGCCGTCCGGCACCTTGATGCTGAAGAACTCCAGATGCTCTTCCCAGTTGGGGCTGGCGATCGAGTAGGCACGCATGAGCGGGCGGCCGTTAGGCTGTTGCAGGCCGATCATCACGAACTGACCGTTCTCGAAGCGCAGGCCGGGATCGCGGGTGCACTTGAAGCTGAACAGGGTGTCATTCCAGTGATGAACACTGAGGACACGTTCGTGGTTCATGTTGCTCATGTACGGGCTCCTGAAAAAAAACGCTGCGCTGACCAAGAGCGCGATTGCGCGATAGTGTAGAGGCAGCGACAATATCTGTTAAATGAATTATCAAGATATGTGTTATCGGTTATATAGATATGCGATTTACTCTACGACAACTCCAGGTATTCGTCGCCGTCGCCCAGCACCAGAGCGTGTCGCGGGCTGCCGGCATGCTCGCGCTGTCTCAATCAGCGGCGAGCACCTCGATCACCGAACTTGAGCGTCAATCAAGCTGCCAATTGTTCGATCGCGCGGGCAAGCGCCTGAGTCTGAATGCGCTGGGTCACCAGTTGCTGCCCCAGGCAGTCGCCCTGCTCGACCAGGCCAAGGAGATCGAAGACCTGCTCAACGGCAAGTCTGCCTTCGGCTCGCTCGCGGTCGGTGCCACCCTCACCATCGGCAACTACCTGGCCACGCTGCTGATCGGCAGCTTCATGCAGAAACACCCCGAGAGCCAGGTCAAGCTGCATGTGCAGAACACTGCGCACATCGTGCATCAGGTAGCCCACTATGAAATTGACCTGGGTCTGATCGAAGGCGACTGCAACCACCCCGACCTGGAAGTGCAATCCTGGGTCGAGGATGAACTGGTGGTGTTCTGCGCGCCTCAGCATCCGCTGGCGAAGACAGGCCATGCGGATATCGAGGCGCTTTCCCGCGAGGCCTGGATCCTGCGCGAGCAGGGCTCGGGCACACGGCTGACCTTTGACCAGGCCATGCGTCATCACCGGGCCAATCTCAACATTCGTCTTGAGCTGGAGCACACGGAGGCGATCAAGCGTGCCGTGGAGTCGGGGCTGGGTATCGGCTGCATCTCTCGCCTGGCCCTGCGCGATGCGTTCCGTCGCGGCAGCCTGGTGCCGGTGGAAACCCCCGAGCTCGACCTGGCGCGGCAGTTCTATTTCATCTGGCACAAGCAGAAGTACCAGACATCGGCCATGCGCGAATTTCTGGAACTGTGCCGCAGCTTCACCGCAGGGGTGCGGCGCAGCGACGAGATCGTCCTGCCGCCGATCGCCTGAGGCTCAGAGCAGGATCACGCCCCATACCAGCGCGATCATGGTCAGGGCCACCAATTGCGCGGCACTGCCCATGTCCTTGGCATTCTTCGAGAGCGGATGGCGATCAAGCGAGATGCGGTCGATGGCCGCCTCCACCGCCGAATTGAACAGTTCGACGATCAGGCCGAGCATGCTCACGGCAATCAGGATCGCCCGTTCGGCGCGAGTGACCGGCAACCAGAAGGCCAGCGGGACAAGCAAGACGTTGAGCAACACCAGTTGACGAAACGCAGCCTCGCCCTTGAAGGCAGCGCGCAGGCCATCGAGCGAATACCCAGCGGCGTTGAAGATTCGTTTTAGGCCGGTCTGGCCCTTGAATGGCGACATGGAAAGTCACTTCACCCCGTTAAAGCGCTGCAGAGTAATGCACGCGGAGTCAAAAAAGCGTGAAGGCAAAATGCCTTAACCCTGGGAAACCGATTCCAGTTGTTGCAAGAGCAGCGCCGCCTGGGTGCGGGTGCGCACATTGAGCTTGCGGAAGATCGCGGTGACGTGGGCCTTGATGGTAGCTTCCGACACGCTCAGCTCGTAGGCGATCTGCTTGTTCAGCAGGCCTTCGCAGACCATCGTGAGCACCCGGAACTGCTGCGGTGTCAAGCTGGCCAGGCCCTCGCTGGCGGCCTTGGCCTCAGGCGAGACATCGACTTTCTCGAACGCCTGGGGCGGCCACCACACCTCGCCGTCCAATACCTTCTGCACCGCGTCCTGGATCACCTTCAAGTCGCTCGACTTGGGAATGAAACCACTGGCGCCGAACTCGCGCGACTTGACCACCACCGCCGCCTCTTCCTGCGCCGAGACCATGACCACCGGCACCTGCGGATATTGCCCGCGCAGCAGTACCAGGCCGGAGAACCCGTAAGCGCCGGGCATGTTCAGGTCCAGCAGCACCAGGTCCCAGTCGGCCTTCTCGGTCAGGCGGACTTCCAGCTCGGCGATGCTCGCCACTTCCACCAGGCGTACATCCGGCCCAAGCCCGAGGGTAACGGCCTGGCGCAATGCGCTGCGAAACAGCGGGTGGTCATCGGCTATCAGGATTTCGTATGTGGCCATCGATCTTCAGATCCTTTTTTCAGCAAGCGGCGAGCGGCAAGCTGCTCCCGGAGGCAACAGTATGAACCAATCCCTGCCCCCTGCCCCTTGTACTATAGGAAGGTGTGCAAACGCTGATGAACACTGTCGTGCTCATCCAGCGGCCAATGCCGCTTGGCGCTCAGGTAGTGAGTGCTGAACACATCGAGGTATGCGTCCAGCGCCTGGGCAGCGTGCTGGTCGCCGGCCAACTCCAGGCACATGGCGGCCACCTCCGCGGTGCAGAAGTGGTCATCGCGCTTGGACCGACGCAGGCGGTAGCGTGACATCTGCTCGGGCTGCAGGCTCAGGACCGGGAAGCGATCCAGGTACGGGCTCTTGCGAAACATCTTGCGCGCTTCCGTCCAGGTGGCATCGAGCAGAATGAACAGCGGGCGCTTGCCTGGCTCGCGGCTCACCTCGGTCACCACGCGCTGCGGCGCGACGAACTCGCCAGGGAACACGATATAAGGCTGCCACTGCGGGTTGTCGAGCAATGCCAGCAGGCGCTCGTCGACTTCAGTGCGCTGCCAGCCGAAGGCCGAGGTATCGTCGATCAGGTCAGCGATCAGCCAGCCTGTGTTGGTCGGCTTCAACGGCTCGGTATCGTGCATCAGCAGGCACATGCCCGACTCGGCACCCACGGTCGGCCGCCAGGCGCACAGGCAGTGGCTGACGATCACCCGGCAGCGCGGACAGCGTTCGGCCCGCGAACCTCGGGCGATAAAGGGTTTGACGCTGCGGGCCAGGCGCTCGGCGCGCAGGCGTGACACGGCATGGCTCATGGCGTGCAGCCACGCTGGACAGATGGGATGGGCACTACGGTGACTCGGCAGGAAAACAGGCCGGCAGTCTATCAGAGGGCCGGGCATTTGCCGTGCAGCGAAGCCGACAGCTCACTTATAATGGCACAACCGGTGTTCGAACCATGGAACACTGCCGACAGGCGCGGGTCAAAGCGCCAGTCATCGAACCAGGAGAGATCCATGCTGCGCCTTATCATCCCGACCCTGAGCCTGCTGCTCGCCTTGCCCTTGGCTGCCCAGGCGGCGTCCAAGCAGGAATACGAGCTCACCCAAACGTTGCAGAAGGTCGCCAAGGAAAGCAGCGTCGGCACCCCCCGTGCGATCAATGAAGACATCATGGATCAAGGCTACACGGTCGAAGGCAAAGCCTTGATCAATCACCTCAGCGTGCGCGAGAGCCACGCCCAGAAAATGCTCGCCAACCCGGACCAGGTTCGCAGCCAGCTGGGCGACAGCGTATGCCGCAACAACGGGTTCCGCCAGTTGCTGTCACGTGGCGCGGTGCTGGTCTACCGCTTTACCGTCTACAAGAGCAACCGTCCGGTCATGGACCAGCCGTTCGACGCTGCCAGCTGTGTCGCCGGTGGCAAGAAGAGATAATCAGCTGCTTGATTACCCTGGCCCGGTCTTCGACCCGGCCAGGCGAACAGCCAGGCTCAACCGTTCTGCACGAACAGCCGTCAAGGTCTAGATTGATATCAACACTCCCCGTTTTTTTCCAGCCCGCACAGGGCGCGGCCGGGACAGGTTATCGGTCCCGTCCGGAGGTTTGCTGCAGAAGGAGACGTTGAATGCCCTATCAACCCAACGAGCTACTGTTCAACCATTTCAGGGACAGCGGAATCGACCTGAGCAAGATTGACGAGCAACTGCGACTGGTCGCACCCGACAGCCCCAACCTCCCCCTCTATCGGGACATGATGCTGACCGTCTTGCGCATGGCCCACGATGACCGTAATCGCTGGAATGCCAAGATCACCCTTCAGGCCCTGCGCGAGCTCGACCATGCCTTCCGTTCGCTGGAACGCTATAAAGGCCGCCGCAAGGTCACTGTGTTCGGCTCTGCCCGTACACCACTCGAACATCCGATGTATGCCCTGGCCCGGGAACTGGGCGCAAGCCTGGCGCGATCCGACCTGATGGTCATCACAGGCGCAGGCGGCGGGATCATGGCTGCCGCCCATGAAGGCGCCGGGGCCGAGCATAGCCTGGGCTTCAATATCACCCTGCCCTTCGAGCAACATGCCAATGCCACGGTGGATGGCACCGACAAGCTGCTGCCTTTCCACTTTTTCTTCATTCGCAAACTGTTTTTCGTGAAAGAGGCCGACGCGCTGGTGCTCTGCCCTGGCGGCTTCGGCACGCTGGATGAGGCTCTGGAGGTGTTGACCCTGATCCAGACCGGCAAAAGCCCACTGGTGCCGGTGGTACTGCTGGATTCGCCCGGCGGCAGCTTCTGGCAGGACTGCCTGAACTTCATCACCCGTCAACTTGAAGAGAACCGCTACATCCTGCCCAGCGACATGAAGCTGCTGCGCCTGGTCCATAGTGCGGAGGAAGCCGTGGACGAGATCAACCAGTTCTACAGCAACTATCACTCAAGCCGCTGGCTGAAGAATCAGTTCGTGATGCGCATGCAACATCCACTCAGCGATGCGGCACTGCATGACCTGCAGGATGGCTTCGCCGACCTGCGCCTGAGCGGCAAGTATCACCAGCACGCCGATACGGGCGCCGAACATGATGAAGCCAATTTCCGCCACCTGACGCGCCTGACCTTTGCATTCAACGGCCGCGACCAGGGTCGCCTGCGGGAACTGGTCGACTTCATCAACCTGCCGGAAAACTGGGCCAAGCCCCAGCCCATGCACACTACCCAGCGCGCCCGGGAAGCGCTCAGGGTGACATGAAGCTAATCGTCCAGCCCTCGGCCGCTCAAGAGGCGGCCGATCATGTCCAGCCCGTAGCCACGGTAAGCGAGAAAACGCGTTTGCTGTGCGCGGCTGCGCGGATCAATCGGACGAAGCCCGTCGTATTTGCGCTGCCAGACGTCCTGGAGCCGGGCTGACCAGTTGATCCCGCTGTCACGCAGGGCCTGGTCAATGTCGCCACGGTCGAGTCCACGCTGGCTCAGCTCTTCGCGAATCCGTGCAGGGCCGTAGCCGGAATTTGAACGGTAGGAGATGAAGCTTTCGAGGTAGCGGGCCTCGCTGAGAAGGCCTTCTTCGGCAAGGCGATCGAGCGCAGGCTCGATCAACTCGTCGGTGGCGCCTCGCTGACGCAATTTGCGCGTCAGCTCGACGCGACCATGCTCGCGTCGCGCGAGCAGGTCCATGGCTGTCCGCCGAACGGCGACGGGGGTGTCGAGAACGGCGGGCATGGGGTCAATCAATAACCGGCGTCGGCGTCAGCCAGGTCGTCGGCTTTGTTACCGGCGGCGGCCTTGGCTGCGGCCCCAGCGGCAGCTACAGCACCGGCGTTGAGCAGCTTGTCACGGATCAGCTTCTCGATTTCGGCACCGATGGCTGGGTTCTCTTGCAGGAACTTGGCCGAGTTGGCCTTGCCCTGGCCGATCTTGTTGCCCTGATAGCTGTACCAGGCGCCCGACTTCTCGACAAAGCCATGGGTCACGCCCAGGTCGATGATCTCGCCGTTGAGGTAGATGCCCTTGCCGTACAGAATCTGGAACTCAGCCTGGCGGAACGGCGGGGAAACCTTGTTCTTCACGACCTTGACGCGGGTTTCGCTGCCGACCACCTCGTCACCTTCCTTGACCGCGCCGGTACGGCGGATGTCCAGACGTACCGAGGCGTAGAACTTCAGCGCGTTACCACCGGTGGTGGTTTCCGGGCTGCCGAACATCACGCCGATCTTCATGCGGATCTGGTTGATGAAGATGACCAGGCAGTTGGCGTTCTTGATGTTACCGGTGATTTTACGCAGCGCCTGGGACATCAGGCGGGCCTGCAGACCCACGTGCATGTCGCCCATCTCGCCTTCGATCTCGGCCTTGGGCACCAGGGCTGCCACCGAGTCGATGATGATGACGTCGACCGCGTTGGAGCGCACCAGCATGTCGGTGATTTCCAGGGCCTGTTCACCGGTGTCCGGCTGCGAGACCAGCAGGTCGTCGACATTGACGCCCAGCTTGCCGGCGTATTCCGGGTCCAGGGCATGCTCGGCGTCGACGAAGGCGCAGGTAGCACCACTGCGCTGGGCTGCGGCGATGACCGAGAGGGTCAGGGTCGTCTTGCCCGACGATTCCGGACCGTAGATTTCTACGATACGGCCTTTCGGCAGACCGCCAATGCCAAGCGCGATATCCAGGCCCAGGGAGCCGGTTGAAATGGCAGGAATTGCCTGGCGCTCGTGGTCGCCCATGCGCATGACCGCGCCCTTGCCGAACTGACGTTCGATCTGACCCAGGGCCGCAGCCAAGGCGCGCTTCTTGTTGTCGTCCATTGAAGTCCTCACGTAATTGACTGGGGCCTTGCGGCCTGAATAACTGTATAAGTAGCCAGTATTATTCCACAGGGATTCGTTTCCGCCTACCCCCGTTCACCATTTACTCCACGCCAAGCTGTAACAAGCCTTCTAGCGCGGCGATCACCGTTTGTCGGCGCACGGCCTCGCGGTCGCCGTCGAACTGACGGCGCTCGCAGCGCACCTGCGGACCGTCGGCCCAGGCGAGCCACACGGTGCCGACGGGTTTGGCCGGCGAGCCTCCATCGGGTCCGGCGACACCGCTGACGGCCACGGCAAAGCGTGCGCCGCTGGCTGCCTGGGCGCCGCTGGCCATTGCCCGCACCACCTCCTCGCTGACGGCCCCGACCGAATCGAACAGGGCCGGGGCGACCTGCAGCTGGCGGGTCTTCTGGGCGTTGGAGTAGGTGACATAACCTGCCTCGAACCAGGCCGAGCTGCCTGGAACGCGGGTGATCGCCTCGGCGATGCCACCACCGGTGCATGATTCGGCCGTGCTTACTTGGGCATCCAGATTGCGTAGATGTTCACCGAGGCGGGTGGAAAGAAGGGTGATCGGGTCCATGAGGGGGCTCCGTGGGGGGGGTGGGGTTACCCTAGCATTGTGGTTCTGTGTGAGGGTGGGATGGTGTATGTCTTGGGATGTGCAGCGCCGCATGGGATCGAGCGCCGGCCGCGTGGAGCCTACGCTTCGTACGGGCGCCACAAGACCCCAAGCGCACGCTCCGCGATGCAACACGCAAGCGGCGCTCGATCCCCGACCCACCACAGCCCCCACCCCCCCTCAAAACCTGTAGAATCCGCCCCCATCCGCAATCGTCTATTAGACACACACCGCTGTAAGGCCCTGAATGTCTGACCTCTCCGCACATACCCCGATGATGCAACAATACTGGCGGCTGAAAAACCAGCACCCAGACCAGCTGATGTTCTACCGCATGGGCGATTTCTACGAGATCTTCTACGAAGACGCGAAGAAAGCCGCGAAACTGCTGGATATCACCCTGACCGCCCGCGGTCAGTCGGCGGGCCAGTCGATCCCCATGTGCGGCATCCCGTTCCATTCGGCGGAGGGCTACCTGGCCAAGCTGGTCAAGCTTGGCGAGTCGGTGGTGATCTGCGAGCAGATCGGTGATCCGGCCACCAGCAAGGGGCCGGTCGAGCGTCAGGTCGTGCGTATCATCACGCCGGGTACGGTCAGTGACGAGGCGCTGCTCGACGAGCGCCGCGACAACCTGATCGCGGCCCTGCTCGGTGACGAACGCCTGTTCGGCCTGGCGGTGCTGGACATCACCAGCGGCAATTTCACGGTGCAGGAAATCAAGGGCTGGGAAAACCTGCTGGCCGAGCTGGACCGTATCAATCCGGTGGAACTGCTGTTCCCGGATGACTGGCCGCAGGGCCTGCCAGCCGAGAAACGCCGGGGCAGCCGCCGCCGTGCGCCATGGGACTTCGACCGCGATTCGGCACGCAAGGGCCTGTGCCAGCAATTCGCGACCCAGGACCTGAAGGGCTTCGGCTGCGAGAAGCTGACCCTGGCCATCGGCGCCGCCGGATGCCTGCTGACCTACGCCAAGGAGACCCAGCGCACTGCCCTGCCCCACTTGCGCAGCCTGCGTCACGAGCGCCTGGACGATACCGTGGTGCTCGATGGCGCCAGCCGCCGCAACCTGGAGCTGGACATCAACCTGGCTGGCGGGCGCGACAATACCCTGCAGTCGGTGATCGACCGTTGCCAGACCGCCATGGGCAGCCGTCTGCTGACCCGCTGGCTGAACCGCCCGCTGCGCGACCTCAAGGTGTTGCAGGCCCGGCAGGGTTCGATCCGCTGCCTGCTCGACGGCTACCGTTTCGAAAAGCTGCAACCGCAGCTCAAGGACATTGGCGATATCGAGCGCATTCTCGCCCGTATCGGCCTGCGCAACGCTCGCCCACGCGATCTGGCGCGCCTGCGCGATGCTCTGGGCGCCCTGCCCGAGCTGCAGAACGGCATGGCCGAACTGGAGGCGCCGCACCTCGCGCGCCTGGCCGCCATCGCCGGTACCTATCCGGAATTGTCCGGCCTGCTCGAACGTGCGGTCATCGACAATCCACCCGCAGTGATCCGCGACGGTGGTGTCCTCAAGACCGGCTATGACGCCGAGCTGGACGAACTGCAGGCCATGAGCGAGAACGCCGGCCAGTTCCTCATTGACCTGGAAGCGCGGGAAAAGGCCCGCACCGGCCTTGCCAACCTGAAGGTGGGCTACAACCGCGTGCACGGCTACTTCATCGAGCTGCCGAGCAAGCAGGCCGAGCAGGCGCCAGGCGACTATATCCGGCGACAGACGCTCAAGGGCGCCGAGCGCTTCATCACTCCCGAGCTCAAGGCGTTCGAGGACAAGGCGCTGTCGGCCAAGAGCCGCGCCCTGGCGCGCGAAAAGATGCTCTACGACGCGCTGCTCGAAAACCTCATCGGTCACCTCGCCCCCCTGCAGGACACCGCTGCGGCGCTGGCCGAGCTGGATGTGCTGAGCAACCTGTCCGAACGTGCGCTGACCCTGGACCTGAACTGCCCAAGCTTTGTCGACGAGCCTTGCCTGCGCATCGAGCAAGGCCGGCACCCGGTCGTCGAGCAGGTGCTGACCACACCGTTCGTGGCCAACGACCTGACGCTCGACGACAGCACGCGCATGCTGATCATCACCGGCCCCAACATGGGCGGTAAGTCGACCTACATGCGCCAGACGGCGCTGATCGTGCTCATGGCGCATATCGGCAGCTTCGTGCCGGCAGCGCGCTGCGAGCTGTCCCTGGTCGATCGTATCTTCACCCGCATCGGTTCCAGCGATGACCTGGCGGGCGGCCGCTCGACCTTCATGGTCGAGATGAGCGAAACCGCCAACATCCTGCACAACGCCACTGACCGCAGCCTGGTGCTGATGGACGAAGTGGGCCGCGGCACCAGTACCTTCGACGGCCTGTCGCTGGCCTGGGCCGCCGCCGAGCGCCTGGCCAAGCTGCGCGCCTACACGCTGTTCGCCACGCATTACTTCGAGCTCACGGTATTGCCGGAGAGCGAGCCACTGGTGGCCAACGTCCACCTGAACGCTACCGAGCACAAGGAACGCATCGTCTTCCTGCACCATGTGCTCCCTGGGCCTGCCAGCCAGAGCTATGGCCTGGCCGTGGCGCAGCTAGCTGGCGTCCCGGGACCGGTGATCCAGCGTGCACGCGAGCACCTGGGCCGCCTGGAAACCGCCAGCCTGCCGCAGGATGCACCGGTTGTTGCCGGGGGCGCGCCCAATGTCCCGCACCAGAGTGACCTGTTTGCCAACCTGCCGCATCCGGTCATCGACAAGCTTGGCAAGGTGGACATCGACAACATGACACCGCGTCAAGCTATCGAAATGCTCTATGCACTGAAGACTCTGTTATAACGCGCCGACACACAAGCTGATAGAATCCCGCGCGGTTTGCCGGTGCTGCAGGCTCCTAGCCTGGCCTGCAGCCACACCTGTACACCGCGCTGCCCTGTAAGGATGGGCACGCTGCCGTAGCCTGAGGAGAGAATTAGAAATGACCTTCGTCGTCACCGACAACTGCATCAAGTGCAAGTACACCGACTGCGTAGAAGTGTGTCCGGTGGACTGCTTCTACGAAGGCCCGAACTTCCTGGTCATTCACCCGGATGAGTGCATCGACTGTGCACTGTGCGAGCCTGAGTGCCCTGCCCAAGCCATTTTCTCGGAAGATGAGGTGCCTGCCGGCATGGAGAACTTCATCGAGCTGAACACCGAGCTGGCTGAGATCTGGCCAAACATCACCGAGAAGAAGGACGCACTGCCAGACGCTGAAGAGTGGGATGGCAAGCCCGGCAAGATCGCCGACCTGGAACGCTGAGTTCCGGCGTTTCACTTGAAGGCCCCTCGCGGGCCTTTTTCATTTCCTGCAGACAAAAAAAAGGGGCGGTATGACCCGCCCACATTTTTTTTCCGTAGTCCCTGTAGTCCTTGCTCATCATCCTGATGAATCGCATCCTGCGATGTCCCTGGCCGTCATCCTTGAAAGCCCGTGTCAGTCCGTAGACACAGTTCAGATACTAGCGTTTTCACCGCCCCGAACAACCGCAAAACCTCTCAAGAAGCTTCCAGAGCCACATCTACCCATTTCCTAAAATCCGCCAAGAATCAGCAACTTAGTAAAAATACGCGACTGAAAACGCCAATGATTTACTCATCCTCGCTGCAATGACTTACACGACGAGTAAGCGAACACTTACAAGGAATGCAACCAAGGTAGCGGATGAAACGCTTCCTCCGGAAACAAAAACGCCCCGATTTCATCGAGGCGTCTTGCGCAGCAGGTGCCGTTACTGGAACAGCGACTCGCTGGACAAACCATTCTTTTCAAGAATCTCGCGAAGGCGCTTGAGGCCCTCGACCTGGATCTGCCGCACCCGCTCGCGGGTAAGGCCGATTTCCAGTCCTACATCTTCAAGGGTACTGCTTTCATGCCCGCGCAGCCCAAAGCGGCGGATCACCACTTCGCGTTGCTTGTCGGTCAGCTCTCCCAGCCATTGATCGATACTCTGGGACAGGTCATCGTCCTGTAGCAGCTCGCAAGGATCGGTAGGCCTGTCGTCGGTCAGGGTATCAAGCAGGGTCTTGTCGGAATCCGGGCCCAAGGACACGTCCACCGAAGAGACACGCTCGTTGAGCCCGAGCATGCGCTTGACCTCGGCAACCGGCTTTTCCAGCAGGCTGGCGATTTCTTCGGGAGAGGGTTCATGGTCGAGCTTCTGGGTGAGTTCACGCGCCGCCCGCAGGTAGACGTTGAGCTCCTTGACCACATGGATTGGCAAGCGAATGGTGCGGGTCTGGTTCATGATCGCCCGCTCGATGGTCTGGCGGATCCACCAGGTCGCATAGGTCGAGAAACGGAACCCACGCTCGGGATCGAACTTCTCCACGGCGCGGATCAGCCCCAGGTTGCCTTCCTCGATCAGGTCGAGCAGGGACAGCCCCCGATTTACATATCGCCGCGCAATCTTCACCACCAGGCGAAGGTTGCTTTCGATCATGCGTTTACGCCCAGCCGCGTCACCCCGTTGCGACAGCCGCGCGAAATGCACTTCCTCTTCCGGCGACAGAAGAGGCGAAAAACCGATCTCATTGAGATAAAGCTGCGTAGCATCAAGTGCACGAGTGTAGTCGATGTACTTGTGCTGCTTGAGCGACGAGCCTTGTTTGGCCCTGGTCCGAACCGAAGGTACAGCAGGTTCGTCTGACACCACATCCGTTTCCAAAACGATGCCCGTCTCCATCAGGAGAACGTCATCGTCGATGTCAAACTCCGGCACTTCTTTACTGAGAGCCATTGTTATAGTCCTTTGCTGAGTTCGAACTCAGACTCAAGCGGCGCCTAGTTCCCTGGCAGCGCTGAAGCCTGTCCCCTCCATGCCAGGAACAGGTCAGGAACAAATCAACGGCTTGGCAGAAACTGCAGTGGATCGACGGGTTTACCCTGGCGGCGAATCTCGAAATGCAGCTTCACCCGATCCGCGCCTGTGGACCCCATCTCGGCAATAGTCTGACCAACCTTGACTTGCTGCCCCTCCCGAACCAAAAGCCTGCGGTTGTGGCCGTAGGCACTGACATAGGTATCGCTGTGCTTGATGATGATCAGCTCGCCGTAGCCCCGCAAGCCACTCCCGGCGTAAACCACTGATCCATTTGCAGCAGCAAAAACAGGCTGTCCCAAATCACCCGCGATATCAACGCCTTTATTCAAACTGCCGTTTGAAGCAAATTTGCCAATTACCACGCCGTTTGCTGGCCACACCCATCCCCCGGCGGATCGCTCTGCAGCGGGCACCTGAGCTGAAGCGGCTGGCGTGGCAATGGCTACTTTTGACGCCGATTTGCTGGCGCTGGAAACAGGGGTGGACGTAGTGGCCACTGGCCGACGAATGACGGTCGTCGTGCTCGATGACGAAGGCCCGGAGACCACCGTGGTGCTCCCTCCCGCCCCGGTGCTGAAGCGTATCGGCTGGCCTGGCCGGATGGTGTAGGGCGCAGGAATGCCATTGCGTGCCGCCAGCTCCTTGTAGTCCCAGCCGTAGCGGAAGGCGATGGAGAACAACGTGTCCCCCGGCCGGACAACATATTGTCCGGAAGTCACCGTTGGACGCTTGGGCGCCGCGCTGTTGCGGTCTACTATCCGCGCACCGCCCGACGGGGTGCTGGAGCAGCCGGCCAGCAGCATGCCCGTGGCCAGTGCAATCACCAGAAGCCTGAAGCTTGATCGATCCCTGCGCTGCTGAATGATTGTGTGCCCCACCCGCCGCTTCCTCTCATGGTGACTTTACGAAATGCAATATTGTTTCAATGGCCCCGCCAGATAGACAGGGCAACGCTTGGAGAATTCGCAGCCGCAGTAAATATTAACGGCGCCGGTCAGGCCAGGGGCCCGTTGAGCAGAGGCACGAATCGTACGGCGCCCAGCACTCGCCGCGAGAAACCCTGCTCTTCGCGCACGATGAGCATCAGGTGCTGCAGCTCACCCGACGCGCCCACCGGAATCACCATGCGCCCTCCTGGGGCGAGCTGATCCAGCAGGGCCTGGGGTACCTCTGGCGCGACCGCGGTGACGATGATGCCGTTATAGGGCGCAAGCGCCGGCCAGCCCTCGCAGCCATCGCCCCAGCGAAACACCACGTTGCGCAGGTTCAGTTCGACCAGGCGCTCCTTGGCGCGGTCCTGCAGGACCTTGATCCGCTCGACCGAGAACACCCGTTCGACCAGCTGGGCGAGGATCGCGGTCTGGTAGCCAGAACCCGTACCGATCTCCAGCACCTTGTCCAGCGGGCCGGCTTCGAGCAGCAACTCGCTCATGTGCGCGACCATGAAGGGTTGCGAGATGGTCTGGTTGTGGCCGATGGGCAACGCGGTGTCTTCATAGGCGCGGTGCGCCAGGGCTTCGTCGACGAACAGATGGCGCGGCGTACGGCGCAGCACGTCGAGTACCTGGGTGCTCGACACGCCCTCCTCCATCAGCCGCTGGATCAGGCGCTCGCGGGTGCGCTGGGAAGTCATGCCGATGCCACGGCGCAGCAGGTCGTCCTGTTCACGCTTCACAACAGCCCCTCCAGCCAGCCGTCGAAACGCTCGAACGCGTCACTGAAGGTACGATCGAGCTGCAACGGGGTGATTGACACATAGCCCTGCATCACTGCATGGAAATCGGTGCCAGGCCCGCCATCCTCGGCATCCCCGGCCACCGCGATCCAGTAGCCTTCCTTGCCCCGCGGATTGACTACCCGGGTGGGCGCGGCGGCCCGTGCCCGATGCCCCAGGCGCGTCAGCTGGATACCACGGATGTGCTCCAGCGGAAGGTTCGGGATGTTCACG
This sequence comes from Pseudomonas sp. JE3303, assembly GCF_056312565.1. Classification (NCBI taxonomy): domain Bacteria; kingdom Pseudomonadati; phylum Pseudomonadota; class Gammaproteobacteria; order Pseudomonadales; family Pseudomonadaceae; genus Pseudomonas; species Pseudomonas sp. JE3303. Next base: position 373,248 of record NZ_JBWGIF010000002.1, on the reverse strand, counting down.
TTCAGCACGGTGCGCGCAGGCAGCTCGAGACGCGACTGCGCCTCCACCAGGCGACGGGCGATGTGCGCCGCTGTCGGCAGGTTGTCCGGCAGGCGCGAGACCAGCGAGAAGGCCAGCGAGGTGCCTCCCAGGAAGCGCCCCTCAAGCGCGGCGGCGACGGTGCCCGAATAGAGCACGTCATCGCCCAGGTTGGCGCCCAGGTTGATGCCCGACACCACCATCTCGGGGGTCGGCTCAAGCAGGCCGTTCAGCCCCAGGTGCACGCAATCGGTGGGCGTGCCGTTGAGGCTGATGAAACCGTTGGCCAGGGTCTGCGGGCACAGCGGCCGATCAAGCGTCAGCGAGCTGCCGGCGCCGCTCTTGTCCTGGTCCGGGGCAATGACCACGCAATCGGCATAGTCCGCCAGCGCGGCATGCAGCGCGGCAAGTCCGGGTGCGGTAACACCGTCGTCATTCGAAATCAGAATACGCATGGGCTGTCCGTCTGCCCTGCAGGCACCAGGTCTACAAGCTCGCGCACCACGACGGTGGCGAAGCATCCGGCCGGCAGGACGAATTGCAGTTGCAGGATATCAGGCTCCGGATAATGCCACGTCAGCTCGCCAATAGGGAGCCGCAGTATGCGGCGTTCGTGACCCATGCCCGCCCGGGCCAACCACTGGCAAAGTGCCGCATTTTCATCGCCGATTCGCTGTTCCACTTCAGCTGTCAGGCCTTGGGTGGGCGCAGGACCTTCGCCCCACAGCGGACCCGTCGGGTGCAAGTCGAGAATCGCCAGGCGAGGATCGGAACATTCCTGCTCACCCGCGGGGAAAAAGCTGCGGCTATCGGTGAACGCCAGCAGGTCGCCGACCTGCGCCGTGTCCCAGCTACCCTCGGCAACCCGCGCCGCGAGCACCTGGTTGAAGACATGGCTGCGCGCGGTCGAGAGCAGGCGCGAACGCACATTGCGCTGCTCGGGCAGGGCTGCGCGGGCGGCCCAGTCGCGGGCATCGACGAGGTTGCCGCCGGCATGGCCGAAGCGCTGGCTGCCGAAGTAGTTTGGCACACCCTGCTGCTTGATCTGCGCCAGGCGGGCATCCAGCGCCTGGTGATCTGCGGCCAGGGCGGTCAGGCGCAGGGTGAAGCCGTTGGCGGAATGGGCGCCACGCTGGAGTTTGCGCGAGTGGCGCACCTGCTTGAGGATGCGCAGGCTGGCGTCTTCGGCACGCGACAGGTCAGGGTCGGCCTTGCCGGGCAGATGCAGGCTGAACCATTGTCGGGTCAACGCCTGACGGTCCTTGAGGCCGGCATAGCTGATGTTGCGCAGCGGCACGCCTGACGCCCGCGCCAGCCGTCGGGCCGCTTCTTCGGTATTGAGCTCGCGCTTTTCGACCCACAGCCACAGGTGCTCGCCCTGGCCCGACAGCGGGATATCCAGCACCTCGTCGACCTGGAAGTCTTCGGCGACCGCCTTGAGCACGGCGGTGCCCAGCGCTTCGCCGCTGGCACGCGGCCCCAGCAGTTCGAATTCGGTCATGCTGGCAGCAGCAGGGCAACCGCGTGCACGGCGATACCCTCCTCGCGGCCGGCGAAGCCCAGCTTCTCGGTGGTGGTGGCCTTGACGTTGACCTGGTCGAGTTCGACGTTCAGGTCCTGGGCGATCAGTTGGCGCATGGTTTCGATGTGCGGGGCCATTTTCGGCGCCTGGGCAACGATGGTGGCGTCGACATTGCCAACCTTCCAGCCCTTGGCCAGGACCACCTTGACCACATGGCGCAGCAACACGCGGCTGTCGGCGCCCTTGAACTGCGGATCGGTGTCGGGGAAATGCTTGCCGATATCACCCAGCGCCGCGGCGCCCAGCAGTGCGTCGCTCAGGGCGTGCAATACGACATCGCCGTCGGAGTGGGCAAGCAGGCCGGATTTGTGCGCAATGCGCACGCCGCCCAAGGTAATGAAATCGCCATCCGTGAAGCGGTGCACATCGTAGCCGTGGCCAATACGCATAGAAAAACGCCCTGATTGAGTCAGGGCGTGATTCTACCTGCTTTGCCCCGCCTTGGGCGGGCTTTGTCCGCCTACAGGCGCCCCAGCGCCACAGCGTGATGGCGCAGGTGCTCGTCGATGAAGCTGGCGATGAAGCAGTAGCTGTGGTCATAGCCTGGCTGCAACCGCAGGGTCAGCTCATGGCCACCCTTCTTCGCGGCCTGCTCCAGTGCCTCGGGCTTGAGCTGGGTGACCAGGAAGTCATCGCGGTCGCCCTGGTCCACCAGCAGCGGCGGACACTGCCCGGCCGGGGTCTCGGCCAGCAGCACGCTGGCATCCCATTCGCGCCAGCGCGCACGGTCGTCTCCCAGGTAACGGGAAAATGCCTTCTCGCCCCACGGGCAATCCAGAGGATTGCAGATGGGCGAGAACGCTGACACCGAGCGGTAGCGACCGGGGTTGCGCAGCGCCGACACCAGCGCGCCATGCCCGCCCATGGAGTGGCCACTGATGCTGCGCTGATCCGACGCCGGGAAGTGCGCCTCGATCAATGCGGGCAACTCGTCCACCACGTAGTCGTGCATGCGGTAGTGCTTGGCCCACGGCTGCTGGGTGGCATTGAGATAGAAGCCAGCCCCCTTGCCGAAGTCCCACGCGCCGTCCGGGTCCCCGGGCACCTGCTCGCCACGCGGGCTGGTGTCCGGGGCCACGATGATCAGCCCCAGCTCCGCGGCAAGCCGATGGGCGCCAGCCTTCTGCATGAAGTTCTCGTCCGTGCAGGTCAGGCCGCTGAGCCAGTAGAGCACCGGCAGCTTCTCGCCCTGCTCGGCCTGAGGCGGCAGGTACACGGCGAACACCATGTCGCAGCCCAGTGTCTGCGAAGCATGCCTGTAGCGTTTGTGCCAGCCGCCGAAGCTTTTCTGGCAAGAGATGTTTTCCAGGCTCATGACTGACCTCAGAAGTGGATCACGCTGCGGATGCTCTTGCCTTCGTGCATCAGGTCGAAGGCCTTGTTGATGTCCTCCAGGCCCATGGTATGGGTGATGAAGGTGTCCAGCGGGATCTCGCCGGTTTCAGCCATGGCCACGTAGCTTGGCAGCTCGCTGCGGCCACGCACGCCACCGAATGCCGAACCGCGCCAGACGCGGCCGGTCACCAGCTGGAACGGCCGGGTTGCGATTTCCTGGCCCGCACCGGCGACGCCGATGATCACCGACTCGCCCCAACCCTTGTGGCAGCATTCCAGCGCTGCACGCATCAGCTGGACATTGCCGATGCACTCGAAGGAAAAGTCCACGCCGCCGTCGGTCAAGTCGACAATCACTTCCTGGATCGGACGGTCGTATTCCTTGGGGTTGATGCAGTCGGTGGCGCCGAGCTGCTTGGCGATCTCGAACTTGGCCGGGTTGATGTCGATCGCGATGATCCGCGACGCCTTGGCCTTCACTGCGCCGATGATCGCCGACAGGCCGATCCCACCCAGGCCGAAGATGGCCACGGTGTCGCCCGGCTTGACCTTGGCGGTGTTGAGCACCGCGCCGATGCCGGTGGTCACGCCACAGCCGAGCAGGCAGACCTTCTCGAGCGGAGCTTCCTTCTGGATCTTGGCGACGGAGATTTCCGGCAGCACGGTGTATTCCGAGAAGGTCGAGGTGCCCATGTAGTGGAACAATTGCTGACCTTTGTAGGAGAAGCGCGTGGTGCCGTCAGGCATCAGGCCCTTGCCCTGGGTGGCGCGGATCGCCTGGCACAGGTTGGTCTTGCCGGAGCGGCAGAATTTGCACTGGCCGCACTCAGGGGTATACAGCGGGATCACATGGTCACCGACCGCCACCGAGGTGACGCCCTCGCCCACTGCCTCGACAATCGCGCCGCCTTCGTGGCCGAGGATCGAGGGGAAGATGCCCTCGGGATCAGCGCCCGACAGGGTGTAGGCGTCGGTATGGCAGACACCGCTGGCGACCACGCGCAGCAGGACTTCGCCAGCCTTGGGCATGGCGACGTCGACTTCGACGATTTCCAGGGGTTTCTTGGCCTCGAAGGCGACAGCGGCACGGGACTTGATCATCAAAGGTCTCCAGGATGTAGGAATGCAGTCCCACAGTGTAATTCACCTTCTTTTGATGAATAATCCGGCCAGACTCAAAACATTATTGCTGTACTGGGACAATCAATGAGCAATCGGTGGGAAGGTATCGATGAATTCGTCGCCGTGGCCGAGTCAGGCCAGTTCACGGCGGCTGCGGAGCGCCTGGGTGTTTCCTCTTCGCACGTCAGCCGCCAGATCGCCCGCCTGGAAGAGCGCCTGCAGACGCGCCTTCTGTACCGCAGTACGCGGCGGGTTACCTTGAGTGAAGCCGGGCAGACCTTCCTTCAGCACTGCCAGCGCCTGCAGGATGGCCACGAGGAAGCACTGCGCGCCATGGGCGACCTGGCCAGTGAACCCAAGGGCCTGCTGCGCATGACCTGCGCGGTGGCCTACGGTGAGCGCTTCATCGTGCCGCTGGTGACGCGCTTCATGGCGTTGTATCCGCAACTGCGCATAGACGTCGAACTGAGCAACCGATCGCTCGATCTCCTGCATGAAGGCATGGACCTGGCGATTCGCCTGGGGCGCCTGCAGGATTCACGGCTCGTGGCCACTCGCCTGGCGCCCAGGCGCATGTACCTGTGCGCCTCGCCTTCGTACCTGGAGCGCTATGGGCGGCCGCATAGCCTGTCGGAGCTGGCCCGGCACAATTGCCTGGTCGGGAGCTCGGATGTCTGGTCATTGCAGCAGCAAGGGCGTGAGTTGAGTCAGCGAGTGCAGGGCAACTGGCGCTGCAACAGTGGCCAGGCCGTGCTGGATGCGGCGTTGCAGGGCGTGGGTCTGTGCCAGCTGCCGGACTATTACGTGCGCGAGCACTTGCAGAGCGGCGCGCTGGTGTCCTTGCTGGAGGCGCACCAGCCGCCCAATACCGCGGTCTGGGCGCTCTATCCGCAGCAGCGGCACCTGTCGCCGAAGGTAAGACGGCTGGTGGATTATCTCAAGGAAGGCTTGGGACAACTGCCGGAATACAGCGGCGCGCCACCCTGATCCTTACCCCCGCATCGCCCAGCGCTGACGCAACCACTCAAGGTCTTCGGGACGGGTGACCTTGATGTTGTCGCTGCGTCCCTCGATCAGGCGCGGCGCCTGCCCGGACCATTCAATGGCCGAGGCCTCGTCGGTCACCACCACGTCGGACACCAGGCACTCGGCCAACGCCCGGTGCAGGGCCCCAAGGCGAAACATCTGCGGCGTATAGGCCTGCCAGATGGTGCTGCGGTCAACGGTGGCGCTGACGCGGCCATTGGCATCAGCCCGTTTCAAGGTATCGCGCGCCGGGACCGCCAGCAGGCCACCTACCGGGTCATCGGCCAGTTCCGACAACAGCTTGTCCAGGTCGCTGCGTGCCAGGTTCGGACGCGCGGCGTCGTGCACCAGCACCCAGTCGCTGTCCGCAGCGCCGCGGGCATGCAACAGCAAGAGTGCGTTGAGCACCGAGTCGGCACGCTGCTCACCGCCCGCGGCGCGCTGGATGCGCGAGTCACGGGCGCAACGCAGGCCGGGCCAGTACGGGTCTTCGTCAGCAATACTGACAACCACCCCCTTGAGCGAGGGGTGATCGAGAAAACAGTCGAGGCTGTGCTCGAGAAGGGTCTGCCCGCCCAGTTGCAGGTACTGCTTGGGACGGTCGGCAGCCATGCGGGCACCAACACCCGCAGCAGGAATAACGGCCCAGAAGGCCGGCAAGGTCTGGGTCATTGTGGCAGCTGGTAGAGGGTCTCGCCCTCCTTCACCATCCCCAGCTCGTGGCGGGCCCGCTCTTCCACGGTTTCCATGCCTTTCTTCAACTCCAGGACCTCAGCGTCGAGCACGCGGTTGCGCTCGAGCAGCCGCTCGTTCTCGGTGTGCTGTTCGGCAATCTGCTTCTGCAGATCGGCCGCTTGCGCCAGGCTGCCATTACCAACCCAGAGGCGGTATTGCAGGCCACCCAATAGCAGGAGCAGGATGAGAAACAACCAATAGGGACTGCGCATCACGTTATCCAGGGTTAAAGACCGCCGCACCGAAGCTTCCAGATGCAGGCTTCGGATAGCACGAAGCCTGGCCGAGGCCAGGCTTCATTGACAGAAACCTGCAAGAGGGTTCTGAACCTTCAATCGGACGAAGGTTCAGCCTGCCGCAGCTGCTGTCTTTTTACCATCTCTTGCTCAGGTGCGAAACTCGGCACGACCACGGTATACCGCCTTGGCACCCAGTTGCTCTTCGATGCGCAGCAGCTGGTTGTACTTGGACACGCGGTCGGAGCGGCACAGCGAACCGGTCTTGATCTGGCCGGCAGCAGTACCCACGGCCAGGTCGGCGATGGTGGAGTCTTCGGTTTCACCCGAACGGTGCGAGATCACCGCGGTGTAGCCGGCGGCCTTGGCCATCTGGATGGCTTCGAGGGTTTCGGTCAGCGAGCCGATCTGGTTGAACTTGATCAGGATCGAGTTGCCGATGCCCTTGTCGATGCCTTCCTTGAGGATCTTGGTGTTGGTGACGAACAGGTCGTCGCCGACCAGTTGCACCTTCTCGCCGATCTTGTCGGTGAGGATCTTCCAGCCAGCCCAGTCGGACTCGTCCAGGCCGTCTTCGATCGAGATGATCGGGAAGCGCTCGGTGAGGCCTTTGAGGTAGTCGGCAAAGCCTTCGGCATCGAACGACTTGCCTTCGCCAGACAGGTTGTACTTGCCGTCTTCGTAGAACTCGCTCGCGGCGCAGTCCAGGGCCAGGGTCACGTCGGTGCCCAGGGTGTAGCCGGCGTTGGCCACTGCCTCGGCGATCGCCGACAGGGCGTCTTCGTTGGAAGCAAGGTTTGGCGCGAAGCCACCTTCGTCACCCACTGCGGTGTTCAGGCCACGGGCCTTGAGCACGGCCTTGAGGTGATGGAAGATCTCGGTGCCCATGCGCAGGCCATCGGAGAAGGTCTTGGCGCCGACTGGCTGGACCATGAACTCCTGGATATCCACGTTGTTGTCGGCGTGCTCGCCGCCGTTGATGATGTTCATCATCGGCACAGGCATCGAGTACTCGCCTGGAGTGCCGTTCAGGTTGGCGATGTGCGCGTACAGCGGCAGGTCCTGGTCCTGGGCAGCGGCCTTGGCGGCAGCCAGGGACACGGCGAGGATGGCGTTGGCGCCCAGCTTGGCCTTGTTCTCGGTGCCGTCCAGTTCGATCATGGCGCGGTCGAGGGCTTTCTGGTCCGAAGGATCCTTGCCCAGCAGCAGGTCGCGGATCGGGCCATTGATGTTGCCGATGGCCTTCAGTACACCCTTGCCCATGTAACGGCTCTTGTCGCCATCACGCAGCTCGAGCGCTTCGCGCGAGCCGGTGGAAGCACCGGACGGCGCGCAAGCGCTGCCGATGATGCCGTTGTCGAGCAGTACGTCGGCTTCCACGGTGGGGTTGCCACGCGAATCGAGAACTTCACGACCTTTGATGTCGACTATTTTTGCCATTGTTGTAAGCACTCCGAAATTGACGAAAACAACGCAGCTTGGGAAATTCGGGCCGTTCACCGGGCGGATTTGCAAAGGGCAGGCCGGGTGAAGGCAGCCCCTGACCCGCAGGTCAGGGGTGGAACGGGCGGTACTTTACCCGAGAAAAGAGCTTTTATGCGGTTTCTACCGTCGGAAAACTCTTAACCAGGTCATCCAGTTGCTTGAGCTGGGTCAGGAACGGCTCCAGCTTGTCCAGGCGCAAGGCGCACGGACCATCGCACTTGGCGTTGTCCGGATCCGGGTGGGCCTCGAGGAACAGGCCGGCCAGGCCCTGGCTGATGCCTGCCTTGGCAAGGTCGGTGACCTGCGCACGGCGGCCACCGGCCGAGTCCGAACGGCCACCCGGCATCTGCAGGGCGTGGGTCACATCGAAGAACACCGGGTACTCGAACTGCTTCATGATGCCGAAGCCGAGCATGTCCACGACCAGGTTGTTGTAGCCGAAGCTCGAACCACGCTCGCAGAGGATCAGTTGATCGTTACCGGCTTCCTCGCACTTGGCCAGGATATGCTTCATTTCCTGGGGCGCGAGGAATTGCGCCTTCTTGATGTTGATCACTGCGCCGGTCTTGGCCATTGCCACCACCAGATCGGTCTGGCGCGACAGGAAGGCAGGCAGCTGGATGATGTCGCAGACCTTGGCGACGGCCTCGGCCTGGTGAGGCTCGTGCACGTCGGTGATCACCGGGACCTTGAAGGTCTGCTTGATCTCTTCGAAGATCTTCATCCCCTCTTCCAGGCCCGGGCCGCGGAAGGAGGTGACGGAGGAGCGGTTGGCCTTGTCGAAGCTTGCCTTGAACACATACGGGATACCGAGCTTCTCGGTAACGCGCACGTACTCTTCGCAGACCTTCATGGCCAGGTCACGGGATTCCAGCACGTTCACGCCGCCGAACAGCACGAACGGCTTGTCGTTGGCGATCTCGATGTTACCGACGCGGATGATCTTCTGGGTCATGGATTCAGGCCTTGTTCTTCTGCGCCAGTGCCGCCTTGACGAAGCCGCTGAACAGCGGATGACCGTCACGCGGGGTGGAGGTGAATTCCGGGTGGAACTGGCACGCGACGAACCAAGGATGGTCCTTGGACTCGACCACTTCGACCAGGGCGCCGTCACCGGAGCGGCCGGACACCTGCAGGCCAGCGTCCATCATCTGCGGCAGCAGGTTGTTGTTGACCTCGTAGCGGTGGCGGTGACGCTCGACGATCACGTCCTTGCCGTAGCAGGCATGTACCTTGGAGCCGCTGGAGATCTGGCATTCCTGGGCGCCCAGGCGCATGGTGCCGCCCAGGTCGGATGCTTCGGTGCGGGTCTCGACGGCGCCGGTGGAATCGGCCCACTCGGTGATCAGGCCGACTACCGGATGGCCGCTGTTGCGGTCGAACTCGGTGGAGTTGGCGTCTTTCCAGCCCATCACGTTACGGGCGAACTCGATGACCGCCACCTGCATGCCGAGGCAGATGCCCAGGTACGGCACCTTGTTCTCACGAGCGTACTGCACGGCAGTGATCTTGCCTTCGACACCGCGCAGGCCGAAACCGCCCGGCACCAGGATCGCGTCGACGCCTTCGAGCAGGCCGGTGCCCTGGTTCTCGATGTCTTCGGAATCGATGTAGCGCAGGTTGACCTTGGTGCGGTTGCTGATGCCGGCATGGCTCATCGCTTCGATCAGCGACTTGTAGGCGTCGAGCAGCTCCATGTACTTGCCGACCATGGCGATGGTGACTTCCTGCTCGGGGTTGAGCTTGGCATCGACCACCGCGTCCCACTCGGACAGGTCGGCGCTGCCGCACTGCAGGCCGAAACGCTCGACGACGAAATCGTCCAGGCCCTGGGAATGCAGGATGCCCGGGATCTTGTAGATGGTGTCGGCGTCTTCCAGCGCGATCACCGCACGTTCTTCAACGTTGGTGAACTGGGCGATCTTGCGGCGCGAGGAGTTGTCGATCGGGTGATCGGAACGGCACACCAGCACGTCAGGCTGCAGGCCGATGGAGCGCAGCTCCTTGACCGAGTGCTGGGTAGGCTTGGTCTTGGTCTCGCCGGCGGTGGCGATGTACGGCACCAGGGTCAGGTGCATCAGCATCGCGCGCTTGGCGCCGACTTCGAAACGCAGCTGGCGGATGGCCTCGAGGAACGGTTGCGACTCGATGTCGCCCACGGTGCCGCCGATCTCGACCATGGCCACGTCGGCATCGCCGGCACCCTTGATGATGCGGCGCTTGATTTCGTCGGTGATGTGCGGGATGACCTGGATGGTCGCGCCCAGGTAGTCACCACGGCGCTCCTTGCGCAGCACGTGCTCGTAGACGCGGCCAGTGGTGAAGTTGTTGTTCTGGGTCATGGTCGTGCGGATGAACCGCTCGTAGTGGCCCAGGTCAAGGTCGGTTTCCGCCCCGTCGTGGGTGACGAACACTTCACCGTGCTGGAACGGGCTCATGGTGCCTGGATCGACGTTGATGTACGGATCCAGCTTGAGCATGGTGACCTTGAGCCCCCGCGCCTCCAGGATGGCCGCCAGGGAGGCCGAGGCAATGCCTTTCCCCAATGAAGAAACAACACCGCCCGTGACGAATATGTAGCGCGTCATGAAAAACCCTAGAAGTCTGCGTTAAAGCGGCCAGCGCCGCCGAGGTAAGCGAAGGAAGGCCGAAGCCCCCGATCACCAGCGTCAATCACAGTGCACCTTGAAAAACTGCCGCGTCTGGACAGACCGGGGGTCGTTGACCCGGCATGGAGCTCGCTAAACATTTTTAGAAAATCGCCCAGCAAAAAACTGCTTGGTAATCGGCAACTCCCGTGATTTCGATGAAAGCACAGAAGCTGTATCAAGAAGGGAGCGTAGTCTACCCGAATGTGCCTTTCATCTCAAACCTTGCGCGCTGGTCGGCGGCGCCCAGTGCAGCTGCCACTCACCCTGGCTCAGCGCAGGCAGATTGCCCACTGCCAGCAGCCGATCCCCCTGAAACAGCAGTGGCAGACGGCCGCGGGCAAAGTGCGGCACCTGCAGTTCATTGAGCAGGCGCTTGAGGTCACGCCGCCCTCGCCCACCCATCTGCAAGCTTTCGCCACCCTGACGATAGCCGATGCAAAGCGGCCCCTGAGGCAGATTGCCGCTGAGCCGCACGCTGCCGTTGCATGGCAGTTCCAGGGGCGTGCGGGGATCGGGCCAAGGGACCTGACCAGCGGGAGACTGCAGCCACTCCCCGGCCAGCCACCAGATACGCTGATGGCTGCGCTGCAGCAGCCCGTCGGTCAGGCGCCACAGCGGCTGGGCGTCCGGGGCGGCGTCGCGCAGCGCTTCCCAGCCCGCCCAGTGCCGGCTGTCGGGCAGCCGGGTGCGCGGGGCCAGCCAATGCTGCAAGGCGTTGCGCTGGCGGGCCGGGGAGAGCGCGGACAGTGCGGGAAGCTGCAGCGAGTCCAGCTTCAGCCAATCGAAGGGGCTCGCGGTGCTGGCCTGGGCGAGGTCGGCACCGGCCAGTTCGTCGAGCAGCCCCAGCGCTTCGCCGAAGTGCTCGGCGCTGCGCGCAAGGTTCTGCGCCGCCTGGGGCCAGCGTTGCTGCAGCACCGGGACCACGTGATGACGCAGGTAATTGCGGGCATGCACGGTATCGTCGTTGGACGGGTCATCGATCCAGCGCAGGCCGTGTGCCTTGGCGTAGTCCTGCAACTGCGCCCGCGACAGGCCTAGCAGCGGGCGGACCAGGCTGCCCTGCCCCAGCGACCGTTCGCCTGGCATACCGGCCAGGCCGCGCACGCCAGCGCCCCGCAGCAGGTGCAGCAGCAGGGTTTCGGCCTGGTCGTCGCGGTGCTGGCCGGTGAACAGCACCGCGCCCGGGACCATCGCGTCGACGAATGCCGCATAGCGGGCGTTGCGGGCAGCCTGCTCGAGGCTGGCGCCGGGTGGTACCTGGACGTGGATGACCTGCAGCTCGATGCCCAGCGTGTCGCACACCTGCTGGCAATGGGCAGGCCAGGCATCGGCGGCGGGTTGCAGGCCGTGGTGGATGTGCAATGCGCGCAAAGGAGGGGCTGGATGTTGCAAACGGTAATTGGCGAGGAGATGCAACAGGACAGTGGAGTCGAGGCCACCGGAGAAGGCGACGTACCAGGCAGGGGTGCCGAGCCAGGGGGAGAGGTTGATCATGGAGGACCTCGGTGGACGACGCAAGGTCCGCTCTGCCTGTGGGAGCTGGCTTGTCCTGCGATCGACCGCGTAGCGGTCGTAAACCGGTGAATGCGATCAGCCTGACAGGTCGCTTGCAGGTTTTACGGCCGCTATGCGGCCGATCGCAGGACAAGCCAGCTCCCACAGCAATAGGCCGGACAAGCCAGCCACCACAGGGATGGGCCGGGCAAGCCCCATCCCTGATAGGCGATTACAGACCGTAGCTCATCAGGCGGTCGTAGCGGCGCTTGAGCAGTGCTTCATGGTCGAACTTGCCCAGCATGTCGAGCTGCTGGACCAGTTCGGCACGGATGCTCTCGGCCATGACCGCAGGGTTGCGGTGCGCGCCGCCCAGCGGCTCGCCGATGACCTGGTCGACGATACCCAGGCTGCTGAGGCGCTCGGCGGTCACGCCCATGGCTTCGGCGGCATCAGGGGCCTTCTCGGCGGTCTTCCACAGGATCGACGCACAGCCTTCAGGCGAAATCACCGAGTAGGTGGAGTACTGCAGCATGTTCAGCTGGTCGCAGACACCGATGGCCAGCGCACCGCCCGAACCACCTTCGCCAATCACGGTGGCGATGATCGGGGTCTTCAGGCGCGCCATGACGCGCAGGTTCCAGGCGATGGCTTCGCTCTGGTTGCGTTCTTCGGCGTCGATGCCCGGGTAGGCGCCCGGGGTGTCGATGAAGGTCAGGATCGGCATCTTGAAACGCTCGGCCATTTCCATCAGGCGGCAAGCCTTGCGATAACCCTCGGGGCGCGGCATGCCGAAGTTGCGGCGAACCTTCTCGCGTACTTCGCGGCCCTTCTGGTGGCCGATGACCATGACCGCGCGGCCGTCGAGGCGTGCGGTGCCGCCAACGATCGCGGCGTCATCGGAGAAATGACGGTCGCCGTGCAGCTCTTCGAATTCGGTGAAGATGTGCTGCAGGTAGTCCAGGGTGTACGGGCGGCGCGGGTGACGGGCCAGGCGGGCGATCTGCCAGCTGGTCAGGCTGCCGAAGATGCTTTCAGTCAGGGCGCTGCTCTTGTCTTGCAGACGGCCGATCTCATCGCCGATGTTCAGCGAATTGTCGTTACCAACCAGGCGAAGCTCTTCGATCTTGGCTTGCAGGTCGGCGATCGGCTGTTCGAAATCCAGGAAATTCGGGTTCATAGGCATCCGTCTAGGGTCGACGGCCAGGCGGCCGGCCGGTTGATCCGTTTGGCGCCCTACCTTAAGGGATTAGGCGCATTCAGGTCGAGATTAAAAATTCATCGATATTGCAAAAAGACGTTCTCACGCCCGAACTGGTCACGCAGGGCCTGAATCAAGCCATCAGCCGGGTCGATTCGCCAGGTTTCGCCGAACTGCAGCATGGCCCGCGCATCGCTGCCGGTGTATTCCAGCGTGATCGGGCAGGCGCCGCGATGGCGGGTGAACAGCTCGCCCAGCCAGTTCAGCCGGTCGCCCTTGAGCGCATCGCGGCTCACCTTGAGTCGGAGGCTCTCGGCAAGGTTGGTGCGTGCATCCTCCATGCTCATCACCCGCTTGACCCGCAGGCGCAGGCCACCGGAGAAATCATCGTTGCTGACCTCGCCCTCGACCACCACCATCGCGTCAGTCTGCAGCAGGGCCTGGGCGGCCATGAAGGAATCGGCGAACAGCGAGGCCTCGATCCTTCCCGAGCGGTCGTCAAGGGTGACAAAGCCCATCTTGTCGCCCTTCTTGTTCTTCATCACCCTCAGGGCAATGATCATCCCGGCGACCGTCTGGGTATCACGCGCGGGCTTGAGGTCGATGATGCGCTGGCGGGCAAAGCGGCGGATCTCGCCTTCGTATTCATCGATCGGGTGACCGGTGAGGTACAGGCCGAGGGTGTCCTTCTCGCCGCGCAGGCGTTCCTTGAGGGTCAGTTCGCGCGCCTTGCGGTGGTTGGCATAGACATCGGCGTCCGCTTCCACGAACAGCCCGCCAAACAGGTCGGCATGGCCGCTGTCGGCGGTCCGCGCTGTCTGCTCGGCGGACTTGATCGCCTCTTCCAGGGCAGACAGCAGCACCGCGCGATTGGTGTCGATATTGGCCTGGTAGGCCTTGATCTCGTCGAAGAAGAACGGCCCGAGACGGTCCAGCGCGCCGCTGCGGATCAGTGCATCAAGGGTGCGCTTGTTGATGCGCTTGAGGTCGACACGGTCGCAGAAGTCGAACAGGTCGCTGAACGGGCCGCCCTGGGCGCGCGCCTCGACGATCGCCTCTACCGGGCCCTCGCCTACGCCCTTGATGGCGCCCAGGCCGTAGACGATCCGGCCATCCTCGTTGACGGTGAACTTGTACTCGGAGTTGTTCACGTCCGGCGCATCGAGGCGCAGCTTCATGTTGCGCACTTCTTCGATCAGCACCACGACCTTGTCGGTGTTGTGCATGTCGGCAGACAGTACCGCGGCCATGAACGGCGCCGGGAAGTGGGTCTTGAGCCAGGCGGTCTGGTACGAGACCAGGCCATAGGCGGCCGAGTGGGACTTGTTGAAGCCGTAGCCGGCGAACTTTTCCACCAGGTCGAAGATGTTGCCCGCCAGCTCCCCATCGATGCCGTTGTTCGCACAACCCTCGATGAAGCCGCCGCGCTGCTTGGCCATCTCCTCGGGCTTCTTCTTGCCCATGGCCCGGCGCAGCATGTCCGCGCCGCCAAGGGTGTAGCCCGCCATCACCTGGGCGATCTGCATCACCTGTTCCTGGTACAGGATGATGCCGTAGGTGGGCGCCAGTACCGGCTGCAGGCCGTCGTACTGGTAGTCGGGGTGCGGATAAGCCAGCTCGGCGCGGCCGTGCTTGCGGTTGATGAAGTCGTCCACCATGCCCGATTGCAGCGGGCCCGGGCGGAACAGTGCCACCAGTGCGATAAGGTCTTCGAGGCAGTCGGGCTTGAGCTTCTTGATCAGCTCCTTCATGCCGCGCGATTCGAGCTGGAACACGGCCGTGGTCTCGGCGCGCTGCAACAGCTCGAAGGTCCGCTTGTCATCGAGCGGGATGAAGTCGATGTTCAGGTCATCGAGGCCCTGCTTGGCCTGCTCGCGGTTGATGGTCTCCATCGCCCACTTGATGATCGTGAGCGTACGCAGACCGAGGAAGTCGAACTTCACCAGGCCCGCCGCTTCGACGTCATCCTTGTCGAACTGGGTCACCAGGCCGCCGCCCTCTTCATCGCAGGCAATCGGCGAGAAGTCGGTCAGCTTGGTCGGCGCGATCACCACGCCGCCAGCGTGCTTGCCGGTACCCCGGCAGACGCCTTCGAGCTTGAGCGCCATGTCCCAGATCTCGCGGCCGTCCTCGTCGCTCTTGAGGAAGTCGCGCAGCACTTCCTCCTGCTCGTAGGCTTTCTCGAGGGTCATGCCCACTTCGAAGGGGATCATCTTCGACAGGCGGTCGGCCAGGCCGTAGGACTTGCCCTGCACTCGCGCCACGTCCCGCACCACCGCCTTGGCAGCCATGGTGCCGAAGGTGATGATCTGGCTGACCGCGTTGCGGCCATAGGCGTCGGCCACGTACTCGATGACCCGGTCACGGCCGTCCATGCAGAAGTCGACGTCGAAGTCGGGCATCGAGACCCGTTCCGGGTTGAGGAAGCGCTCGAACAGCAAGTCGTAGGCCAGCGGGTCGAGGTCGGTGATCTTCAACACGTAGGCGACCAGCGAGCCCGCACCCGAACCCCGGCCTGGGCCCACCGGCACGCCGTTGTTCTTGGCCCACTTGATGAAGTCCATGACGATCAGGAAGTAACCGGGGAAGCCCATCTGGATGATGATATCCAGCTCGAACTTCAGGCGGTCCAGGTAGACCTGGCGCTTTTCCTCGTAGTCCGGCGTGGTCTCCCTGGGCCACAGCACCGCGAGGCGCTCTTCGAGGCCTTCGTGGGACACATGACGCAGGTAGTCATCGATACCCATGCCGTTGGGTGTCGGGAAATCAGGCAGGAAGTGCTTGCCCAGCTGCACTTCGATGTTGCAGCGCTTGGCGATCTCGACCGTGTTTTCCAGCGCCTCGGGCAGGTCGCTGAACAGCTCGGCCATTTCTTCCGCGCTCTTGAGGTACTGCTGGTCGCTGAAGTTGCGCGGGCGGCGCGGGTCGTCAAGCACCCTGCCCTCGCCAATGCAGACGCGGGTTTCATGGGCGTCGAAGTCGGTCTGCTTGAGAAAGCGCACATCGTTGGTGGCGACCAGTGGAGCGCCCAGCCTGTCGGCCAGGGCCACGGCGGCATGCAGGTATTGCTCGTCGCCGGCACGGTTGGTGCGCTGCACCTCGACGTAGAAACGATCCCCGAACATGGCCATCCAGTCGCGCAGCAGCGACTCGGCCTCCTCGGGGTCGTTGCCGAGCAAGGCCATGCCGATATCGCCTTCCCGTGCCGCGGACAGGGCGATCAACCCTTCGTTGGCAGCCGCGACCCACTCGCGCTCGAGAATCACCAGGCCATTGCGCTGGCCTTCGACCCAACCTCGGGAGATCAGCTCGGTGAGGTTACGGTAGCCCTTGGCATTCATCGCCAGCAAACAGATGCGCGAGAGCGGCGCGTCGGGGTCCGGGCCTGCCAGCCACAGGTCGGCGCCGCAGATCGGCTTGATGCCTGCGCCCATGGCCGTCTTGTAGAACTTCACCAGCGAGCACATGTTGCTCTGGTCGGTGATCGCCACCGCCGGCATGCCCATCCCGGCCAAGGCCTTGGCCAGCGGTTTGATCCGCACCAGGCCGTCGACCAGCGAGAACTCGGAATGCACGCGAAGGTGAACGAAGGAAACCGACATGGATGATCCTATAGCAGCACAAGACAACAAGGCCCGGATTGTACCGGGCCCCGAACAAAACAGCAGCCGCCCTTCGACGGCGGGATGAAGTCAGAACTCGAGCAGTGAGCCGATCATGCCTTCACGGGCCTCATAGGCTGCCCGCACCGGCGCGAACGAGCGCCGATGAATGGGCGTCGGGCCCAGGCGCGCCAGGGCTTCGAGGTGCACAGGCGTGGAATAGCCCTTGTGCCCGCCGATGCCATAGCCGGGGTAGATCAACTCGAAAGCGCTCATCTCCCGGTCGCGGCTGACCTTGGCCAGGATAGAGGCCGCGGCGATCGCCGGCACCTTGCTGTCGCCCTTGATCACCGGCGCCGAAGGCACCGCGAGTTTCGGGCAACGGTTGCCGTCGATCAGCGCAAGCTTCGGGGTGATCGACAATCCCTCGACCGCGCGCTGCATGGCCAGCATGGTCGCGTGGAGGATGTTCAGCTTGTCGATTTCCTCCACTTCGGCCCGGGCAATGCAGAAGCTCAGGGCCTTTTCGCAGATTTCCTCGAACAGCAGCTCGCGCCGCGCCTCGGTGAGCTTCTTGGAGTCGTTCAGGCCCAGGATCGGGCGCGCGGGATCAAGGATGACGGCTGCGGTGACCACGGCGCCGCAGAGCGGTCCACGCCCCACTTCATCGACCCCGGCGACCAGGTCTTCGACCAGGTTGAAGTCCAGTCCTATCTGCATCTAGCGGTCCCCCAGCAGTGCCAGTACCGCCTCGGCCGCCTGGTTGGAGGCGTCGCGGCGCAGGGTACGGTGAATCTGGTCGAAGCCTTCGGTCTGCTGCGCGCCATCGGTCACCAGCGGCGCCAAGGCTTGGGCCAGGGCCTCGCTGGTGGCCGCGTCCTGCAGCAGCTCAGGCACCAGCTGACGCTGGGCGAGCAGGTTGGGCAATGACACGTAGGGGCTTTTTACCATGCGCTTGAGAATCCAGAAGGTCAGCGGCGCCAAACGGTAGGCCACCACCATCGGACGCTTGAACAGCAAGGCTTCCAGCGTTGCCGTGCCCGAGGCGATGAGGACCGCGTCACACGCAGCAAGTGCCTGGTGCGACTGGCCATCAAGCAGGGTCACAGGCAGGTCGCGCCCTTCCAGCATCTGCTCCAGCTGGGCACGCCGTGTCGGGTTGGCGCAGGGCGACACGAAATGTACACCCGGCACCAGCGTGCGCAAGCGCTCGGCCGTATCCAGGAACAAAGCGCCCAGGCGCCCGACTTCGCCACCGCGGCTGCCCGGCATCAAGGCCACCAGCGGCCCCTCGGACAAACCGAGAGCGGCACGTGCGGCCTGCCGGTCGGCATCGAGCGGGATGGTGTCGGCCAGCGGGTGGCCGACAAACCGCACCGGTACGCCCTGTTCTTCATAGAACCTGGCTTCGAACGGCAGCAGCGTGAGCATCAGGTCGCAGCCTTCGCGGATCTTCAGCACGCGCTTCTGCCGCCATGCCCACACCGACGGGCTGACGTAGTGCACGGTCTTGATGCCGGCCTTGCGCAGTTGCAGCTCGATGTTGAGAGTGAAGTCCGGCGCGTCGATACCGATGAAGACGTCCGGCTTCTCGGCCAACAGGGTCTGGATCAGGTCCTTGCGCCGCTTGAGCAGTTCACGCAGGCGGCCCAGTACCTCGACCAGGCCCATGACCGCGAGGCGTTCCATCGGGAAGTAGGACTGCAGGCCCTCGGCCTCCATCAGCGGGCCACCGACACCGATGAAACGCACGTCTGGATGGCGCGTCTTCAGGGCACGCATGAGACCGGAACCCAGAATATCGCCGCTGGCCTCACCCGCGACCAGGGCTACACAGAGTTGGGCCATGTCAGCGGGTGATGCCGCGAGCGGAGTTCTGGATCGACTGCAGGAACATGTCGACTTCGCTGTGCTGGCCAGCGAGTTCGGCAAGCTCAGTGATCGCCTCTTCCACGGTCAGGCCTTGGCGATAGACGATCTTGTAGGCGCGGCGCAGGGCCTGGATGACTTCATCGCTGAAACCACGGCGGCGCATGCCTTCGAAATTCATGCTGCGTGCCTCGGCCGGGCTGCCGAACACGGTCACGAACGCCGGGACGTCCTTGCCGATCGCCGTGCCCATGCCCGAGAAGCTGTGCGTGCCGATATGGCAGTACTGGTGTACCAGCGTGAAACCCGAGAGGATCGCCCAGTCGCCCACATGCACGTGACCCGCCAACGCAGTGTTGTTGACCAGGATGCAGTGGTTGCCGATGACACTGTCGTGCCCGATGTGGGCATAGGCCATGATCAGGTTGTGATCGCCGAGAGTGGTCTCGGAACGGTCCTGCACGGTGCCGCGATGAATCGTGACACCTTCGCGGATGACGTTGTGATCGCCAATCACCAGGCGGGTAGGTTCACCCTTGTACTTGAGGTCAGGGGTATCTTCGCCAATCGAGGAAAACTGGTAGATACGATTGTGCTTGCCGATCCGGGTCGGCCCCCTGAGCACCACGTGCGGACCGATGACGGTGCCCTCCCCGATCTCGACACCGGGGCCAACGATCGACCAAGGGCCGACCTCGACACCCTCGGCCAGCCTGGCCGAGGGGTCGATGATCGCCCGAGGATCAATCAAATTCATAGCTTGCGTTCCGCGCAGGTGATTTCAGCCGAGCATACCGGCTTGCCATCGACCAGCGCCCGGCAGGCAAACTTCCAGATGGTGCTCTTGCGCCCGATGAACTGGGCTTCGAGGATCAGTTGATCACCCGGCACGACCGGCTGGCGGAAGCGTAGCTTGTCGGAGCCACAGAAGTAGTACAGGGTACCGTCTGCCGGCTTGGCATCGAGCATCTTGAACCCAAGAATACCGGCCGCCTGGGCCATGGCCTCGATGATCAGGACGCCCGGCATGACCGGGTGACCAGGGAAATGGCCATTGAAGAACGGTTCGTTGATGCTGACATTCTTGTAGGCACGAATGCTCTGGGCCTCGAAGTCCAGCTCCACTACCCGGTCCACCAGCAGGAACGGGTAACGGTGAGGCAGGTATTCGCGAATCTCGTTGATGTCCATCATTTCGGGGGGAAGCCTGTAGTAAGAATAGTGAGCGCAGCTGCTGACCAGGCGCTCCTTTTTGCAAATCCGGAGAGGCCAGCTAGCGACTGTTCACTCTTGCTCAGGAAATGGTATCAGCCTTCTGATGAAGGCTGGCCACCTGAGGTCACGGTCTCGACACGTTTTTCCAACTGCTGAAGGCGCTTGGCCATTTCATCCAGCTGGCGAATCCGCGCGGCACTCTTGCGCCAATCGGCCAATGGCTGCATGGCCGTACCGGAAGAATAGGCGCCCGGCTCGGTAATCGAACGGGTCACCATGGTCATCCCGGAAACGAACACGCCGTCACAGACGTCGATGTGACCGACCATGCCGACACCGCCGGCAATGGTGCAATGCTTGCCGATACGGGTGCTGCCGGAAATACCCACACAGGCCGCCATGGCCGTGTGGTCGCCGATCTGCACGTTATGGGCGATCTGGATCTGGTTGTCGAGCTTGACGCCGTCACCGATCCGAGTGTCCGCCAGGGCGCCGCGGTCAACGGCAGTATTGACGCCGATTTCCACGTCATCACCGATGATCACACCACCGATCTGCGCGATCTTGCGCCAGACACCCTTCTCGTTGGCAAAGCCGAAGCCCTCGCCCCCGATGACCGCGCCCGACTGAATCACCACGCGCTCACCGATGCGCACATCGTGATACAGGGTGACGCGGGGCGCCAGCCAGCCGCCCTCGCCGATCACGCAGCGCGCACCGATGAAGCAGTGGGCACCGATGGTCACGCCAGGGCCGATCTTCGCACCACTCTCGATCACCGCAAAGGGGCCCACGCAAGCAAGGGCATCCACCTGGGCGTCTTCGGCAACCACGGCGCTGGGATGAATCCCCACCACAGCCTTGGGCTTGGGATCGAACAGGTGGGAGATGCGGGCGTAGGCCAGGTACGGATCGGGAACGATCAGCGCGTTGCCGGCGAAATCCTCGGCGTCGGCAGCCTTGAGCAGCACCGCCGCGGCATGGGTATCCGCCAGGTACTTGCGGTACTGGGGGTTGGCAAGAAAGCTCAACTGCCCTGCCCCGGCCTGCTGCAAGGTGGCCAGGCCAGTGATTTCAAGCGCCTCGGAGCCCTTGAGGGTAGCTCCGAGTGCCTCGGCCAATTGGCCGAGCGTAATCGTGGTCACGGTCATGATCAGCGAGCTTGGTTCATGCGCTCGATGACTTGGCGGGTGATGTCGTACTGAGGCTTGACATCAATTACCGCACCGCGCTCCAGCACCAGGTCGAAGCCGCCTTTCTTGATCACTTCCTCGACGGCGCCGTCCAGCTTGGGCTTGAGCTGCTTGAGCATGTCGCGGTCGGCAACGGCCTTGGCTTCGTTCAGCTCCTTGGACTGGAACTGGAAGTCACGGGCTTTCTGCTTGAACTCCAGCTCCAGGCGCTCGCGCTCCTGCTGGTTCATCTTGTCACCGCCCTTCAGGATGCGGTCCTGAATGGTCTTGGCACTGCTTTCGAGGGTCTTCAGCTTGGTCAGCTGCGGGCCGAACTTCTTCTCGGCATCAACCGCGTACTTCTTGGCTGCATCCGACTCGAGCAGGGCCATCTGGTAGTTCAGCACCGCAACCTTCATTTCGGCGAAAGCCGGGGTAGCGACCAGCGCTGCGGCCACGACGGCCATTTTGATCAAGTTACGCACGATGCACTCCTGGAAAATCCGTTGTCGTTAGCATGGGGCAGACCTCAGAAGGTCTGGCCCAGAGAGAATTGGAACACCTGGGTATCGGCTTCGTCCGGCTTCTTGACCGGCATCGCCAGGCTGAAGCTCAACGGGCCGAGGGCGGTGATCCAGGTCACACCGACGCCAACGGAGCTGGCCAGGCCACCCAGGCCGACTTTCTCGCAGTCCGGCTTGGAGCCGCAGTTGGTGTCGAACACGTTGCCCACGTCCCAGAAGACCGAGGTACGCAGCGAACGCTGGTCCTTGACGAACGGCAGCGGGAACAGCAGCTCGACGCCGCCCTGCACGAGCACGTTGCCACCGAACGGCAACGGATCTTGGTCCGGGTCGGCAAGAGTGCCCTCGTTACCAGTGACGCCCGCACCGCGGCTAGGCGTACTGCGCGGACCCAGGCTGCTGTCCTTGAAGCCACGCACAGAGTTGAAGCCACCCGCGTAGTAGTTCTCGTAGAACGGCAGGCCCGAGGTCGAGCCGAAACCATCACCATAGCCCAGCTCGGTATGCAGGCGCAGGGTGTAGTCGTTGTTGATCGGCTTGAACAGCTGGCCACGGTAGTCGAGCTTGAAGAACGACAGGTCGCTGCCCGGCGTGGTCGCTTCGACGGTGAAGCTCTGGGAGTGACCACGGGTAGCCAGCACGCCCTTGTTCAGGGTCGACTCGGACCAGCCGGCCGACGCCTTGAAGTTCAGGTAGCTGTCGCCTTCCTGTTTGACGAAGTCGAAGATCTCGTCGACGGTGTAGCGGCCGGTCTTGATCTCGTCATTTTGCACGGTCAGGCCGAAGGTCAGGCGCGAGGTCTCGCTGATCGGGTAGCCGACGCTGACACCTGCACCCAGGCTGTCGACCGCATAGCTTGCCACGTCGACATCGAGGTCGTCGTAGTCGGTGCTGCGGTAGAAGGCGTTGTAGCCCAGGCTGACGCCGTCGGCGGTCCAGTAGGGGTCAACGAAGCCGAAGTTGTACCGGGTCTGGTATTCGCTTCGGGTCAGGCCGATGGAGACCTTGTTGCCGGTACCGAGGAAGTTGTTCTGGCTGATCGAGCCACCCAGGATCAGGCCGGCGCTCTGGGCGAAACCGACGCTGGCGGTGATCGAGCCGGAGGCCTGCTCTTCGACGCTGTAGTTGACGTCGACCTGGTCGTCGGTGCCTGGCACCGGCGGGGTCTCGACGTTCACTTCCTTGAAGAAACCAAGGCGTTCGAGGCGGGTCTTGGACTGGTCGATCAGGTAGGTCGAAGCCCAGCCGCCTTCCATCTGGCGCATTTCACGGCGCAGCACCTCGTCCTCGGACTTGGTGTTGCCGCGGAAGTTGATACGGTTGACGTAGGCACGCTTGCCCGGATCCACGACGAACATGATGTCGACGGTGTGATCCTCGTTGTTCGGCTGAGGCACGCCGTTGACGTTGGCGAAGGTATAGCCTTCGTTGCCCAGGCGGCGGGTGATCAGCTCGGAGGTGGTGGTCATCACCTTGCGCGAGAACACCTGGCCAGGCTGCACCAGCAGCAGCGACTTGACCTGGTCCTCGGGCACCTTGAGGTCACCGGACAGCTTCACGTCGCGGACGGTGTACTTTTCACCCTCGTTGATGTTGACGGTGATGTAGACGTGCTTCTTGTCCGGGGTGATCGACACCTGGGTAGAGGCGATGTCCATGTTGATGTAGCCGCGGTCCAGGTAGTAGGAACGCAGGCGCTCCAGGTCACCGGAGAGCTTTTCGCGGGCGTACTTGTCATCGTTCTTGAAGAACGACAGCCAGTTGGTCGTCTTGAGCTCGAACAGGCTCGCCAGCTCATCATCGTCGAAGACATTGTTGCCCACCACGTTGATGTGCTGGATCGCGGCAACGGTGCCTTCGTTGATGTTGATCTTCAGGCCGACACGGTTGCGTGGCTGCGGTACCACCTCGGCGTTGACCTCGGCCGAGTAGCGGCCCTGGGCCACGTACTGGCGCTGAAGCTCGTTGCGCACGCCTTCGAGGGTGGCACGCTGGAAGATCTCGCCTTCGGCCAGGCCCGACTGTTTCAGGCCTTTCATCAGGTCTTCGGTGCTGATCGCCTTGTTGCCTTCGATCTCGATGCTCGACACCGATGGGCGCTCGACCACGTTGATGATCAGGACGTTGCCATCACGGCTCAGCTCGATGTCCTGGAAGAACCCGGTCTTGAACAGCGAACGGGTGGACTCCACCAGGCGGCTGTCATCCGCCTGGTCGCCAACGTTCAGGGGCAGCGCGCCGAACACGCTGCCGGCGGAAACCCGCTGCAGACCGTTGACGCGGATATCGGAGATGGTGAAGGACTCGGCGTGAACTTCAGCGATCATCAGTGCGGAGAGGACCGCAGTTAGCAGCAGACGTTTCATGAAGTCCTTTTTTATTCCAACTGGCAATAAACAACCCGCCGCCAAGGGGGCGGCAGGTTTGCAATTGAGCTAAGCGTTAAAGACGACCCAGATCGTTGATCAAGGCGAGCAACATTACCCCGATGACCAAACTGATACCGATCTGGACCCCCCAACCTTGCACCCGATCCGACACCGGACGACCGCGCGCCCATTCGATCAGGTAAAACAGCAAATGCCCCCCATCCAGTACTGGTATGGGCAGCAAGTTAAGAACTCCCAGGCTTATGCTCAGGTAGGCAAGGAAATTCAGGAAATCCCCAACGCCGGACTGGGCTGAAGCGCCCGCCACTTTAGCAATGGTTATCGGTCCGCTCAAGTTTTTTACCGAGAGCTCGCCGAAGAGCATTTTCTTCAGCGATTCAAGGGTCAGGATGCTCATGTCCCAGGTCCGCGAAAGGCCTTGACCCACGGCGTCCAGCGGGCCATAGCTGACCTCGCGCAGCATATTGGCTGGCCATTCCACACCCTTGACCCCGGCGCCCAGGTAGCCGCCGGCGGTCTTGCCCTCGCCACGCCTGGCCAGGGTCACCGGGATATCCAGCATCTGGCCATCTCGCTCGATACGTATCTGGACTTTGCTGTCGGCGCGCCCGCGCACGCTGTCGACCACCTGCTGCCAGTCGTTGAGCGCCTGGCCATCAAGGGCCACCAGCCGATCGCCTGATTTCAGACCAGCGGCAGCCGCCGGACCCTTGGGGTCGATCTCGGCAAGCACTGGCGTGATCGCGGGGCGCCATGGGCGCAGGCCCAGCGACTGGATCGGGTCAGGCTCGTCGGAACCCTTGAGCCAGCTCTTGAGCACCAGTTGATGCTGGCGCTCGGCAGTGGCGCCCTCCTCCCGCACACCCACCTGCAAGGTACCGCTCTCGCCCAGGCGGCGCACCAGTTGCAGGTTGACCGCCGACCAGCCATTGGTTGGCTTGCCATCAATGGAAACAATTTCCTGCCCCGCCGTCAGGCCTGCGGTCGCGGCCAGGCTGTCCGGCTCGACTGCCCCGATGATCGGGCGGATCTGCTGGGTGCCCATCATCGCGAGCAGCCAGAAGAACAGGATCGCCAGCAGGAAGTTGGCGACAGGCCCCGCCGCGACGATGGCGATGCGCTGGCCCACGGTCTTGCGATTGAACGACTGGTCGGCCAGCGCGGCGGGCACTTCGCCCTCGCGCTCGTCGAGCATCTTGACGTAGCCGCCCAGGGGAATGGCGGCGATCACGAACTCGGTGCCCTGGCGGTCGTGCCAGCGCAGCAGCGGCGTACCAAAGCCCACGGAAAACCGCAGGACCTTGACGCCGCAGCGACGGGCCACCCAGAAGTGGCCGAATTCGTGGAAGGTAACCAGCACGCCCAGTGCGACCAGGGTGCCGATGATCATGTAGAGCGCAGTCATGTCTTTCTCCAGATGACGTTCAGCGGTGCCTGGCGCAACGCACGCGGGCGATGGGCATCAGCGGCCGTGACGACTCAACCATTCCCGGGACAGCTCGCGCGCACGCTGGTCGGCGGCGAACACCGCAGCGAGCGAAGGTAGCGGCACCACGGGCTCCTGGTCGAGCACTTGTTCGATCATACTCGCGATCTCCGGGAAGCGGATGCGCCGCTGGAGAAACGCCTCGACGGCCACCTCGTTGGCAGCGTTGAGTATCGCCGGGGCGCTATGACCCGCCTCGGCAGCCTGCCGTGCCAGGCGCAGGCATGGAAAGCGCTGCTCGTCGGGAGCCTGGAAATCAAGCCGCGCGATGGCAAACAGGTCGAGCGGTGCCACCCCGGAGTCGATCCGCCTTGGCCAGGCCAGGGCGTTGGCAATCGGGGTGCGCATGTCCGGGTTGCCCAGCTGAGCCAGCACCGAGCCGTCTATATAGTCGACCAGCGAATGGATCACGCTTTGCGGGTGCACCACCACTTCTACATTGGCGGGCACCGCATCGAACAGCCAGCAGGCTTCGATCAGTTCGAGGCCCTTGTTCATCATGCTGGCAGAGTCGACCGAAATCTTCCGGCCCATGGACCAGTTCGGGTGCGCACAGGCCTGCTCGGGCGTGACGTGCGCCAGCTCCGACTGTGGAGTTTCGCGGAATGGCCCGCCCGAAGCGGTCAGCAGGATGCGCCGCACCCCGACCTCGGCCAGCCCACGGGCGTAGTCACCCGGCAGGCACTGGAAAATCGCGTTGTGCTCGCTGTCGATGGGCAGCAGTACCGCGCCACTGCGGCGCACCGCATCCATGAACAGCGCGCCCGACATTACCAGGGCTTCCTTGTTGGCCAGCAGCACCTTCTTGCCGGCCTCGACCGCGGCAAGGGTCGGCCGCAAGCCGGCAGCGCCTACGATGGCAGCCATGACTGCGTCCACCTCGGCGGCGGCAGCCACCTGGCACAGCCCTGCCTCGCCCTCCAGCACCTCGGTGGCGCTGCCCGCGCTGCGCAGCCCTTCGCGCAGCTGGGCCGCGCCCTGGGCAGTGGGCACCACGGCAAACGCCGGACGGTGCAGCAGGCAAAGCTGCAGCAACTCGTCCAGCCGTGAATAGCCGGTCAGCGCGAACACCTGGTACTGCTCGGGGTGTCGGGCGATGACATCCAGGGTGCTCAGGCCGATGGAGCCGGTGGCCCCCAGCACGGTAATGCGCTGGACATCACTCACATGACACCCCATTCCGCCGCCCAGAGCAGCACGGCAAACAGCGGGATCGCAGCCGTCAGGCTGTCGATGCGGTCCAGCACGCCGCCATGGCCGGGCAACAGGTTGCTGCTGTCCTTGATCCCCGAGCGGCGCTTGAACATGCTTTCGGTCAAGTCACCGACCACCGAAGCCATCACCACTACCGCCGCGCCCATGAGGCCCAGCAACAGCGCGCCGATGCTCCAGTCGCGCGTCAGGCCGACGACCAGGGTGATCAGCAGGCTGGCCGCAAGGCCGCCATAGACGCCCTCCCAGCTCTTGCCCGGACTTACCTGAGGTGCCAGCTTGCGCTTGCCGAAAGCCCTGCCCGAGAAGTAGGCGCCGATGTCGGCGCCCCACACCAGCACCATCACCGAGAGGATCAGCCAGTTGCCGAGTGGCCAGTGCTTGAGCAGCACCAGGCCTTGCCAGGCTGGCAGCAGTACCAGCAGGCCGATCAGCAGGCGGCACGCGGCACTGGCCCACAATTCGCTGCTGCGCGGGTAGGTCAGCACCAGCCAGGTGGCCAGCGCCCACCAGATCACCGAGGCACCCAGCACCCAGGGTGCAAGGTCGGGCATCAGGTAGAGCAGCATCAATGCCCCGGCCACCACGGCGGCGTAGGCACAGCGCAATGGCTGGGTCATCAGGCCGGCGAGCCGCGCCCATTCCCAGGCGCCGACGGTCACCACAAAGCCGATGAAGAGTGCGAAATCCCCGCCGTTGAGCAGGAAGAAACCACCCAGTGCGATCGGTAACAGGATCAGCGCGGTAATGATGCGATGTTTAAGCATTAAGCACGAGCTCCAGCTTCAACCTGCTCGCTGGTTTTCCCGAAGCGGCGCTGGCGTGAAGCGAAATCGGCCAGGGCATTGCGCATGGCCTCGTGTTTGAAGTCCGGCCAGTAAAGGTCGGAGAAATACAGCTCGGCGTAGGCAAGCTGCCATAGCAGGAAATTGCTGATACGGCGCTCGCCCCCGGTGCGGATGCACAGGTCGGGCAACGGCAGGTCGCCAGTGGCAAGGCAGGTCTGCAGCAATCCGGGAGTGATGTCCTCCGGGCGCAGGTGCCCAGCCTGGACTTCACGCGCCAGGCGCTGTGCAGCCTGGGCGATATCCCACTGACCACCGTAGTTGGCGGCGATCTGCAGGATGAACCGGCCATTGCCCGCGGTCAGCGCTTCGGCCTCGCGCATGGCAGCCTGCAGCTCAGGGTGAAAGCGCGAGCGGTCACCGATGATGCGCAAGCTGATGTTGTTGTCATTGAGGCGCCTGGCCTCACGGCGCAAGGCCGAGAAAAACAACTCCATCAGCGCACCGACCTCATCGGCCGGGCGCTGCCAGTTCTCGCTGGAGAAGGCGAACAGGGTCAGTACCTCGACCTTGGCCTCGGCACACACTTCGATCACCGCGCGTACCGCATCGACGCCGGCCTTGTGCCCGGCAACGCCGGGCAGCAGGCGCTTCTTCGCCCAGCGATTGTTACCGTCCATGATGATCGCGACATGACGCGGCACCGAAGACGATGCCGCCAGCTTGGTCTTATCCATGAAAAGTTCTGACCTCAGACGGCCATCAAGTCCTTTTCCTTCGCCTTCACAGCAACTTCGATGTCGGCCACGAACTTGTCGGTCAGCTTCTGGATGTCATCGGCGGCGCGACGTTCTTCGTCCTCGCTGATCTCCTTCTCCTTGACCAGGTCCTTGAGCTGGCTCAAGGCGTCACGGCGAATGTTGCGGACTGCGATGCGGCCGTCTTCGGCAGCGTCACGCGCCTGC
Organism: Pseudomonas sp. JE3303; assembly: GCF_056312565.1. NCBI lineage: Bacteria > Pseudomonadati > Pseudomonadota > Gammaproteobacteria > Pseudomonadales > Pseudomonadaceae > Pseudomonas > Pseudomonas sp. JE3303. The sequence continues at coordinate 345,143 of NZ_JBWGIF010000002.1, read as the reverse complement.
TTGGTGAAGCCCTTGCGGGTCTCTTCGGTCAGCGCCGGCATGGTGATCAGCAGCATCTCGCCCAGGTTGGTCGGGTTCAGGTTCAGGCCAGCGCTGCCGATCGCCTTGTCGACCGCTCCGAGCATGTTGCGCTCGAAGGCAACGACCTGCAGGGTGCGCGAATCCTTGACCGTGATGTTGGCCACTTGCTTGATAGGGGTGTCCGAGCCGTAGTAAGGCACCATGACGCCTTCCAGGATGCTTGGGTGCGCCACACCGGTGCGGATACGACCGAATGCATGCTGAAGGGACTCCAGCGACTTGTTCATCCGCTCCTGGGCGTCTTTCTTGATTTCGTTGATCATGCTTGGCCTTCCTCGATCAGGGTTCCTTCAGCGCCACCCACCACGATGTTCAGCAGGGCGCCAGGCTTGTTCATGTTGAATACCCGCAATGGCATCTTGTGGTCGCGGCACAGGCAGATTGCGGTCAGGTCCATCACGCCAAGCTTGCGGTCCAGTACTTCATCGTACGTCAGATGGTCGAACTTCTCGGCGTGCGGGTCCTTGAATGGATCGGCAGTGTACACACCATCGACCTTGGTCGCCTTCAGCACAACGTCGGCATCGATTTCGATACCGCGCAGGCAGGCAGCCGAGTCGGTGGTGAAGAACGGGTTGCCGGTACCGGCGGAGAAAATTACCACATCACCGGAGTTAAGGTGACGGATAGCTTTGCGACGGTCGTAATGATCGGTAACGCCGACCATGGAAATCGCGGACATGACCAGGGCGGGGATGTTCGAGCGCTCCAGCGCATCGCGCATCGCCAGGCCGTTCATCACGGTTGCCAGCATACCCATGTGATCGCCGGTGACCCGGTCCATGCCGGCTGCGCTGAGCGCCGCACCACGGAACAGGTTGCCACCACCGATCACCAGGCCGACCTGGACACCGATACCGACCAGCTGACCCACTTCGAGGGCCATGCGGTCCAGTACCTTCGGGTCGATCCCGAACTCTTCCGAACCCATCAGGGCTTCGCCGCTAAGTTTGAGCAAAATGCGTTTATAGCGAGGTTGGCGACCACTCACCTGCTGAGCCATTGCGAGTCTCTCCTGCGGCGTTTTCAATAAAATTCTGCGCGGGCTGCGTATAGCCAGCTAACTGTAGCGTGGCGCTGCTTCAGCGCCAGCGGAGAGAGGTTCGATAAACCTGCCTCCGGTTTGACAAAGAGGCTGCGCGCGTGAGCGGGCAGCCTCTTTGTGGCGACAGACGGGTCTGTCTTACTGCTTGGCAGCAGCCAGCTGGGCAGCAACTTCTTCAGCGAAGTTGTCGACCGGCTTCTCGATGCCTTCGCCTACCTTGAAGTAGGTGAACGAAACGATTTCGGCACCGGCTTTCTTGGCCAGCTCGCCGACCTTGATTTCCGGGTTCATGACGAAGGCCTGTTCAACCAGGCTGGCTTCGGCCAGGAACTTGGAGATACGGCCCTTGACCATGTTCTCGACGATGTTCTCAGGCTTGCCCTTGATCTTCTCTTCGTTGAGAGTCAGGAATACGCCCTTCTCGCGCTCGATGGCTTCGGCCGAGACTTCCGACGGCAGCAGGAACTCTGGGTTGCTGGCAGCCACGTGCATGGCGATTTCCTTGGCCAGCTGGACGTCGCCGCCCTTCAGGACAACGGCGACACCGATCTTGTTGCCGTGCAGGTAGGTACCGACAACGTCACCCTCAACGCGCACCAGGCGACGGATGTTGACGTTCTCGCCAACCTTGGCAACCAGCGCTTCACGAGCAGCTTCACGGGAAGCGATCAGCGGAGCGGCATCGGTCAGCTTCTCGGCGAAGGCTTGCTCGACGCTTTCAGCGACGAAGTTCTTGAAGTCGTCTTGCAGGGCCAGGAAGTCGGTCTGCGAGTTCACTTCCAGCAGAACCGCGGACTTGTCGTCTGCCTTGATGGCGATAGCGCCTTCAGCTGCGACGTTGCCAGCCTTCTTGGCGGCCTTGATGGCGCCCGAGGCACGCATGTCGTCAATGGCTTTCTCGATGTCGCCGCCGGCCTTTTCCAGGGCCTTCTTGCAATCCATCATGCCTTCGCCGGTACGCTCGCGCAGTTCTTTGACCAGCGCTGCAGTAATTGCTGCCATTTCAAAATCCTCTTGGAAAGTTTTTCAACCATTCCACCCGCTCATCACGGGCGTTCAATTCTGCGAATCCGCTGATTTCATCTCAGCAGGCCCATGATGCGGGACCCTTGCTGACAGCAGGATTTCAAGGTGGCAAAAAGGGGGCGAAGCCCCCTTTTTGCGTGCCAAGTAGACGCCAGGCGTCAATTACTCGGCTGCAGGTGCTGCCGCTTCTTCAGCGAAGACTTCGGTGCCGCCGGCAACATGGTTGCGGCCGCGGATGACAGCGTCAGCCATCGAAGTCATGTACAGCTCGATGGCGCGGATGGCGTCATCGTTACCTGGGATCACGTAGTCAACACCTTCAGGGCTGCTGTTGGTATCGACGATGCCGATGACCGGGATGCCCAGCTTGTTGGCTTCGGTGATCGCGATGCGCTCGTGGTCGACGTCGATCACGAACAGGGCATCAGGCAGGCCGCCCATGTCCTTGATACCACCCAGGCTGCGATCCAGTTTTTCCAGATCACGGGAGCGCATCAGCGCTTCCTTCTTGGTCAGCTTGGTGAAAGTGCCGTCTTCGGCCTGGACTTCCAGGTCGCGCAGGCGCTTGATCGATGCACGGATGGTCTTGTAGTTGGTCAGCATGCCGCCCAACCAACGGTGATCAACGTATGGCGAACCGCAGCGAGCAGCTTGCTCGGCGACGATCTTGCCGGCGGAACGCTTGGTGCCGACGAACATGATCTTGTTCTTGCCCTGGGCCAGGCGCTCGACGAACGACAGAGCGTCGTTGAACATCGGCAGGGTTTTTTCCAGGTTGATGATGTGGATCTTGTTGCGCGCGCCGAAAATGTACTTGCCCATTTTCGGGTTCCAGTAACGGGTCTGGTGGCCGAAGTGCACACCGGCCTTCAGCATATCGCGCATGTTGACTTGGGACATGATAGTTCCTTGATAAGTCGGGTTGGGCCTCCACGTATCCCAATGACCAACCCGCGGTTCCAGCGGAACCGGGGCACCCAGGCCATCGTGTCGACACGTGTGTGGGTTAGGGCTCGCGGGGTCATCCCCGAAAGCGGCGCATGTTATACCACAGAGCGCCCGCAAACGGAACACGGATCACCGCATCTGGTCAGCGGCCCGTGCATTGTCGCCCAGATCGCTACCCTGCTCTGCTAGAATCGGGCCTTTCCTGTTTGTTTGCGCCCCGCGCGGCGCCGTAGAGAGCCTGTAATGACCGTAACCATCAAAACCGCCGAAGACATCGAGAAGATGCGCATCGCCGGCCGCCTGGCCGCCGAAGTCCTGGAAATGATCGCAGAGCACGTCAAGCCCGGTGTCACCACCGAAGAGCTCGACCGCCTTTGCCATGACCATATCGTCAATGTGCAGAAGGCCATTCCCGCGCCGCTCAACTACAAGGGTTTTCCCAAGTCGATCTGCACCTCGATCAACCACGTGGTGTGCCACGGCATCCCCGGTGACAAGCCGCTCAAGGATGGCGACACGCTGAACATCGACGTGACCGTGATCAAGGACGGCTACCACGGCGACACCAGCCGCATGTTCCACGTCGGCAGCGTGCCGGTCTGGGCCGAGCGCCTGTCCAGCGTCACCCAGGAGTGCCTGTACAAGGCCATCGAGCTGGTCAGGCCGGGCTGCCGCCTGGGCGACATCGGCGAGGTGATCCAGAAGCATGCCGAGAAGAATGGTTTCTCGGTGGTGCGCGAGTTCTGCGGCCACGGCATCGGCAAGGTGTTCCACGAAGAGCCGCAGATCCTCCACTACGGCCGTGCCGGCACCGGCATGGAGCTCAAGGAAGGCATGACCTTCACCATCGAGCCGATGATCAACCAGGGCAAGGCCGACACCAAGGTGCTGGGCGATGGCTGGACCGCGATCACCAAGGACCGCAAGCTCTCGGCCCAGTGGGAACACACCCTGGTGGTCACGGCGACCGGCTACGAAATCTTCACCCTGCGCAAAGACGACACCATTGCCCGCACGTCGGCCTGACCTTTTCCAGGAACGCGATTAGATGCCCCAGGTGGATCCCGATCTGTTCGACCGCGGCCAGTTCCAGGCGGAACTGGCCCTCAAGGCAAGTCCCATCCCGGCCTTCAAGAAGGCTATCCGCCGGGCTGGCGAGGTGCTTGACGCGCGCTTTCGCAGCGGCCGCGAGATCCGCCGGCTGATCGAGGACCGCGCCTGGTTCGTCGACAACATCCTGCAGCAGGCATGGAAGCAATTCGGTTGGCATGACAAGACCGGCATCGCCCTGGTCGCCGTCGGCGGTTACGGCCGCGGCGAACTGCACCCGGGGTCGGACATCGACCTGCTGATCCTGCTCGGCAGTGCGGAGCACGAGCTTTATCGCGAGGCCATCGAAGGTTTTCTCACCCTGCTGTGGGACATCGGCCTGGAAGTGGGCCAGAGCGTGCGCACCGTCGAGGAGTGTGTCGAGCAGGCCCGCGCCGACCTGACGGTCATCACCAACCTGATGGAAAGTCGAACCATCGCGGGCCCCGAGGCCCTGCGCCAGCGCATGCTCGAGGCCACCAGCACCGAGCACGTGTGGCCCAGCAAGGAATTCTTCCTTGCCAAGCGCGCCGAGCTCAAGGCACGGCACCACAAGTACAACGACACCGAATACAACCTTGAGCCCAACGTGAAGGGCTCACCGGGCGGCCTGCGCGACATCCAGACGGTGCTCTGGGTCGCCCGCCGCCAGTACGGCACCCTCAACCTGCATGCATTGGCAGGCGAAGGGTTTCTGCTGGAGAGCGAAAACGAGCTGCTCGCCTCGTCCCAGGAATTTCTCTGGAAAGTGCGCTACGCGCTGCACATGCTTGCGGGGCGCTCCGAGGACCGCCTGCTGTTCGACCACCAGCGCAGCATCGCCGGGCTGCTGGGCTTCAGCGACGAGAGCCCGAAGCGTGCCATCGAGCAGTTCATGCAGCAGTACTACCGGGTGGTGATGAGCATCAGCCAGTTGTGCGACCTGATCATCCAGCACTTCGAGGAAGTCATCCTCGCCGACGACAACGGCAGCACCCAGCCGCTCAACGCCCGCTTCCGCCTGCATGATGGCTACATCGAGGCGGTCAAGGCGAATGTGTTCAAGCGCACGCCGTTCGCCATGCTCGAGATCTTCGTGCTGATGGCCCAGCATCCGGAGATCAAGGGCGTGCGGGCCGATACCGTGCGCCTGCTGCGCGAGCATCGTCACCTGATCGACGACACTTTCCGCAACGATATCCGCAACACCAGTCTGTTCATCGAGCTGTTCAAGTGCGAGATCGGTATCCACCGCAACCTGCGCCGGATGAACCGTTACGGCATCCTTGGACGCTACCTGCCCGAGTTCGGGCTGATCGTCGGGCAGATGCAGCACGACCTGTTCCACATCTATACCGTCGATGCGCATACGCTCAACCTGATCAAGCACCTGCGCAAGCTGCAGTACACGCCGGTATCGGAGAAATTCCCGCTCGCCAGCAAGCTCATGGGCCGCCTGCCCAAGCCTGAGCTGATCTACCTGGCCGGGCTGTACCACGACATCGGCAAAGGCCGCCAGGGCGACCACTCGGAGCTCGGCGCGGTCGACGCGCAAGCGTTCTGCGAGCGTCACCAGTTGCCCGCCTGGGACAGCCGGCTGATCGTCTGGCTGGTGCAGAACCACCTGGGCATGTCGACCACCGCCCAGCGCAAGGACCTTTCCGATCCGCAGGTGATCAACGATTTCGCCCTGCTGGTCGGCGACGAGACCCATCTGGATTATCTCTACGTGCTGACCGTGGCCGACATCAACGCCACCAACCCCAGCCTGTGGAATTCATGGCGCGCGAGCCTGCTGCGCCAGCTCTACACCGAGACCAAGCGCGCACTGCGCCGTGGCCTCGAGAACCCGCTGGACCGCGAGGAGCAGATCCGCCAGACCCAGAGCGCCGCGCTCGACACGCTCATTCGCGAGGGCACCGACCCGGACGACGTCGAGCAGCTGTGGTCGCAGCTGGGAGATGATTATTTCCTGCGCCATACCGCCGCGGACGTCGCCTGGCACACTGACGCGATCCTGCAGCAGCCGGCCGACGGCGGCCCGCTGGTGCTGATCAAGGAAACCACCCAGCGCGAGTTCGAGGGCGGCACGCAGATTTTCATCTACGCCCCGGACCAGCATGATTTCTTCGCGGTGACGGTGGCGGCCATGTCGCAGCTCAACCTGAATATCCATGATGCCCGCATCATCACCTCGAGCAGCCAGTTCACCCTCGACACCTATATCGTGCTCGACAATGACGGCGGCTCGATCGGCGACAACCCCGTGCGGGTCAGGCAGATCCGCGATGGACTGACCGAGGCGCTGCGCAACCCCGAGGACTACCCGACGATCATCCAGCGCCGGGTGCCGCGCCAGCTCAAGCACTTTACCTTCGCGCCCCAGGTAACGATCCACAACGATGCCCAGCGGCCGGTGACCATCCTCGAACTGACCGCACCCGATCGCCCCGGCCTGCTGGCGCGCATCGGCAGGATCTTCCTGGAGTTCGACCTGTCGCTGCAGAACGCCAAGATCGCCACCTTGGGCGAGCGTGTGGAAGACGTGTTCTTCATCACCGACGCCGACAACCAGCCGCTGTCCGATCCGCAGCTGTGCGCCCGCCTGCAAGAGGCCATCGTGCAGCAGCTGCAGGCCTGCCAGAGCAGCGATGCCAACCCTGCCCGCGTGACTTTTTAACGTTTGACGAGACCCCGCGCCGATGAATCATGCCTTGACCCAGCTTCAGCCCTACCCCTTCGAGAAACTGCGCGCCCTGCTTGGCAGCGTGACGCCCGCGGCGGACAAACGCGCCATCGCCCTGTCGATCGGCGAGCCGAAGCACGAATCGCCGGCCTTCGTGGCCAAGGCCCTGGCCGACAACCTGGACAAGCTTGCGGTGTATCCCAGCACCCTGGGCCTGCCCGCCTTGCGCCAGGCCATCGGCCATTGGTGCGAGCGCCGTTTTGGCGTGCCGGCCGGCTGGCTCGACGCCGATCGCCATGTGCTGCCGGTCAACGGCACCCGTGAAGCGCTGTTTGCCTTTACCCAGGCGGTGGTCAATCGCGCCGACGACGGGCTGGTGATCAGCCCCAACCCGTTCTATCAGATCTACGAAGGCGCGGCACTGCTGGCCGGTGCGACCCCGCACTACCTGCCCTGCCTGGACAGCAACGGCTTCAACCCCGATTTCGACGCCGTGCCCGCCGAGGTGTGGCAGCGTTGCCAGATCCTGTTCCTGTGTTCCCCAGGCAACCCCACGGGCGCCTTGGTGCCAATGGACACCCTGAAAAAGCTGATCGCCCTCGCCGACGAGCATGACTTCGTGATCGCCGCCGACGAGTGCTACAGCGAGCTGTACTTCGACGAGGAAAACCCGCCACCGGGACTGCTCAGTGCCTGTGCCGAGCTGGGCCGCAGCGATTTTGCCCGTTGCGTGGTATTCCACAGCCTGTCCAAGCGCTCCAACCTGCCAGGCCTGCGTTCGGGCTTCGTGGCGGGTGACGCTCGGATCATCAAGCCATTCCTGCTGTACCGCACCTACCATGGCTGCGCCATGCCGGTACAGACCCAGCTGGCGAGCATTGCCGCCTGGCAGGACGAAGCCCACGTGCGCGCCAACCGCGACCAGTACCGGGCCAAGTACGACGCGGTGCTGGAGATCCTGCAGCCGGTGATGGACGTGCAGCGTCCCGATGGCAGTTTCTACCTGTGGGCGAAGGTCCCCGGTGACGATGCCGAATTCTGCCGTGACCTGTTCGAGTCGCAGCATGTGACCGTCGTACCGGGTTCGTACCTGTCGCGTGAGGTTGACGGCGTCAACCCCGGGGCCGGGCGAGTACGCATGGCACTGGTCGCCCCGCTGGCCGAGTGCATCGAGGCCGCGCAGCGGATCCGGGCGTTCCTGCAGGATCGCTGAGAACCACCCGCGCCTGCGACGCTTCTACCGGCCGTGCCCGAGGTTCGCCTCGCTCATGTCCAGCTCACCCAGCACCTTGCGCACTACATCGTCCCCGACCAGGTGCTGGCGGTGCAGGTTGTAGAGTTCCAGGCGCTGGGCGCGCACGGCCTTGAGGCGCAGGCGGCGTTCGAGCTGGTCCATCTGCTCGGCAAGGGCGCGGGCTTCATCGCTGTCGTTGTAGCTCTCCAGCTCTTCGCGATACTCGGCCATCAGCCGCCCCTTGAGCTCGGCAGCCATTGCCGCCTGAGCGGCATCCTGGGGCGCACCGGCCTCGACCACTTCTTCTGCCTCCAGCGCATGGATGGCTGCTTCGGCGGTGCGCTTCCATGCTTCCTGAACCTCCTGCTGGAGGGTTTCGTCCGGGCTCTTGTCCACCCCACGCAGCAACAGAGGCAGTGCCACACAGGCTGACACCAGCGACAGCAGGATCACGCCGGCAGCGATGAAGATCAGCAGGTCACGCTCGGGAAACGGCGCACCAGCCGCGATCAGCAAAGGCACCGACATCACACCCGCCAGGGTCACCGCTCCGCGCACGCCGCCCAATGTCAGCAGCCAGCAGGAGCGCGCGGTAGGCACCAGCACCAGTTCGGGCTTGCCCCTCCAGCGGCGGATCACTCCGATCGCCCGCCAGATGCTCTGCACCCAGACAAAGCGCAGAAGGATCAGCACACCAAAGATCGCGAGTACATCAAGGCAGCGATAGGCCAGCGTCGGCCACAGCGACGTCTCGTGGCTGGCCACGGCCTTCACGATGTCCGGCAGCTGCAAGCCCAGCAGCAGGAAGATCAGGCCGTTGAAGGCGAATTCCAGCAGCGACCAGACACTGCGGTTGAGCAGGCGTGTGCTGGTCTGGCGCGGCAACAGGTCGAGCCAGCTCTGCATCATGCCGGCCGCCACCGCCGAGAGGATGCCCGACGTGCCCAGGCGCTCGGCCAGCACATAGGCCGCGAACGGCAGCAGCAGCATGAACACCACATGGGTCGCCGGATCATCCCAGCCGCGGGCAATCATCCACATCCGCAGGCGGCCGACCAGCCAGCTCAGGGCCACCCCCACCGCCAGGCCGCCCAGTGCCACCAGCACGAAGGTCAGGCTGGCTTCGGTCAGGGAGAACACACCCGTGATCGCCGCCGCCAGGGCGAACTTGAACGTCACCAGGCCCGATGCGTCGTTGAGCAGGGCCTCGCCCTGAAGCATGTGCATCAGGGGCGTCGGCAGTCGGCCTTGGGTAATCGCAGAGACTGCCACGGCATCGGTGGGCGAAAGAATGGCTGCCAACGCAAATGCCACCGGCAGCGGAATGCTCGGCAAGATCCAGTGAATGAAGTACCCGGCCCCGACGACGGTGAACAGCACCAGACCTACAGCCAGCGTCAGCACCGGCCCGCGCAGTCGCCACAGTTCGCGCTTGGGCATGCGCCAGCCATCGACAAACAGCAGCGGCGGCAGGAACAGGAACAGGAACAACTCCGGGTCCAGGGCCACATGCAAGCCAAGGTTCGGCCAGGCCAGCAGCGCCCCGGCGCCGATCTGTACCAATGGCAATGGCAGGGGGAGCACCCGCCCGACCAGCTTGGAGACGCTTACCAGCATCAGCAGGATGAGGACGGTGTAGGCAGATTGCATGCGGCGGGGTTTCCTCTGCATCGGGAGTGGGGTGGTGGCGCTGCTGGGATGGACATTGCCATTTGAAACAATATGTTAATGGGATTGAGGCAGGCTGGCCGCTGCACGAAAGTCGCAGCTGGTATCGGGATCTGTAACATGGTGTTGCCAAGAATGGACATTCGGGGTGGGTGAGAGTTGCACGGGTGGGGTTTTGCTTGGGGGCTATGAGGTGCATGCCTTGGGGCCTTGTGGCGCCCGCGCGAAGCGTGCGCTTGGGGCCTTGTGGCGCCCTGGAGATCGAGCGCCGCCCGCGCGGCGCATCGCGGGACAAGCCCGCTCCCACATTTGTTGCAACGTGCCATGGCCTGACAGTTCGGAGTCTTAGCCTTGACTGTACGGCGAAAATGTTGCGGCGAGCACACCGCCCCCCACCCGTCCTCTGCCATGCACCAAGGCTGACAACCCAAATCCCACAGGCCATGGCACGTTGCAACAAATTGTGGGAGCGGGCTTGTCCCGCGATGCGCCGCGCGGGCGGCGCTCGATTCATGCGGCGCCACAAGGCCCCAAGCGCACACGCGCTCGATCTCATGGGCGCCACAAGGCCCCAAGCGCACGCTTCGCGATGCGCCGCACACAGGCCGCTCGCTCCGCGCACCACCACTGAACTCAAGACATGCACCAAGGCCTCACCCCACACCCGTGGCGCTCAACCTACCGATGCCGCATAATCGGGCATCGAATTTCCGGGAGATCTCGAGAAAGCCTGAAACCCAGTCTTCCTCAGTAAATTCAATGGCTCACACTCTCTACGGCATCAAAGCCTGCGACACGATGAAAAAGGCACGCACCTGGCTTGAAGAACATGCCATCGACTACGCGTTCCACGACTACAAGACCCAAGGCATCGACCGTGACAGCCTCAACCGCTGGTGCGCGGAACACGGCTGGGAAGTCGTCCTCAATCGCGCCGGTACCACGTTCCGCAAGCTCGACGACGCCAGCAAGGCCGGTCTCGACCAGGCCAGGGCGGTCGAGCTGATGCTCGCGCAACCTTCGATGATCAAGCGCCCGGTACTCGACCTCGGCGGCCGCACCCTGGTCGGCTTCAAGCCGGACCTGTACGCGGCAGCCCTGAGCTGACCCTGCCCCCCGCTTCCACCCCCTATTCGCAAGAGGTAACTGCATGTCCACTACTCTGTTCAGCCTGGCCTTCGGTGTCGGCACCCAGAACCGCCAGGGCACCTGGCTGGAAGTCTTCTACGCGCAACCCCTGCTCAACCCGCCTGCCGAGCTGGTCGATGCCGTGACGCCGATCCTGGGCTACGAAGGCGGCAACCAGGCGATCTCGTTCAGCCCGGCCCAGGCCTCGCAACTGGCCGATGCCCTGAAGCACATCGATGCCACCCAGGCCGCGCTGCTGACTCGCCTGGCCGAAAGCCACAAGCCGGTGGTCGCCACCCTGCTGGCCGAAGACACCACGCTGACGTCGACGCCAGAGGCCTACCTCAAGCTGCACCTGCTGTCGCATCGCCTGGTCAAGCCGCATGGCGTGAGCCTGGCCGGCATCTTCCCGCTGCTGCCCAACGTTGCCTGGACCAGCCAGGGCGCCATCGACCTGGGCGAACTGGCCGAGCAACAGCTCGAGGCGCGCCTGAAGGGCGAGCTGCTGGAAGTGTTCTCGGTGGACAAGTTCCCGAAGATGACCGACTACGTGGTCCCGGCCGGCGTGCGTATCGCCGACAGCGCCCGTGTGCGCCTGGGCGCCTACATCGGCGAAGGCACCACGATCATGCACGAGGGCTTCGTCAACTTTAACGCCGGCACCGAAGGCCCGGGCATGATCGAAGGCCGCGTATCGGCTGGCGTGTTCGTCGGCAAGGGTTCGGACCTGGGCGGCGGCTGCTCGACCATGGGTACCCTGTCGGGCGGCGGCAACATCGTGATCAAGGTCGGCGAAGGCTGCCTGATCGGCGCCAACGCCGGTATCGGGATTCCGCTGGGTGACCGCAACACCGTCGAAGCGGGCCTGTACATCACCGCGGGCACCAAGGTGCAGCTGCTCGACGAGCAGAACCAACTGGTCAAGGTGGTCAAGGCACGCGACCTGGCCGGCCAGACCGACCTGCTGTTCCGCCGCAATTCGGTCAGCGGCGCAGTGGAGTGCAAGACCCACAAGTCGGCTATCGAGCTGAACGAAGCCCTTCACGCCCATAACTAACACCGGCTGAAGTGGTAATATCGGGCCTGGCCTACTGCCAGGCCCGATTTCAGGTCCCAAGATCATGTTGCAACCTTCCCCCTGGCGCGCTGACTTCCCCGCCATCGACGCCCTGCAGCGGCAGCACCAGACCTACCTGGACAACGCCGCCACTACGCAGAAACCCCAGGCGTTGCTTGACGCCCTCAGTCATTACTACGCCCATGGCGCAGCCAACGTGCACCGTGCCCAGCACCTGCCTGGCGCCCTGTCGACCCAGGCCTTCGAAGCCAGCCGCGACAAGACCGCCGCCTGGCTGAACGCCACCGATGCGCAGCAGATCATCTTCACCCATGGCGCTACATCGGCGCTGAACCTCTTGGCCTACGGTCTTGAATACCTGTTCGAGGCCGGCGACGAGATTGCCATCAGCGCCCTGGAGCACCATGCCAACCTGCTGCCCTGGCAGCAGCTGGCGCGGCGCCGGGGTGCCCGCCTGGTCGTGCTACCCCTGGATATGCAGGGGCGCATCGACCTTGAGCAGGCGTTGCAGCTGATCGGCCCGCGTACGCGCCTGCTGGCTGTCAGCCAGCTGTCCAACGTCCTGGGGACCTGGCAGCCGCTGCCGCCGTTGCTGGCCCATGCCCGAGCGCAAGGTGCGCTGACCATCGTCGACGGCGCCCAGGGCGTGGTCCATGGGCGCCACGATGTGCAGCAACTGGGGTGCGACTTCTATGTGTTCTCGAGCCACAAGCTCTATGGCCCCGATGGGGTCGGCGTGATCCACGGCCAACCTCAGGCCCTTGAGCGCCTGCGCCATTGGCAGTTCGGTGGCGAGATGGTGCAGATCGCGGACTACCATAGCGCCAGCTTTCGCCCGGCCCCGCTGGGTTTCGAGGCCGGTACACCGCCGATCGCCGGTGTTATCGGCCTGGGCGCGACCCTAGATTACCTGGGCAGCCTGGACGCCAATGCGGTAGCCGCCCATGAAGCCCACCTGCACCAGCAGCTGCTGCGCGGGCTCGGCGAGCGCGAGGGCGTACGCCTGCTGGGCTCGCCGCAGACTGCCCTGGCCAGCTTTGTCATCGATGGGGTACACAATGCCGACATCGCGCACCTGCTGACCGAACAAGGGATTGCCGTGCGTGCTGGTCACCACTGCGCGATGCCCCTGCTTCAAGGCCTTGGGCTCGATGGCGCGATCCGCGTATCGCTGGCCCTGTACAACGACAGCGACGACCTCCAGCGTTTCTTCGATGCACTGGACCAAGGCCTGGAGCTGCTGCGGTGAGCCTGTCCATTGAAGCGGGCCAGGCACTGGAGAGCTTCGAGCAGGCCCGGGGCTGGGAACAGCGCGCGCGCCTGCTGATGCAGTGGGGTGAACGCCTGGCGCCCCTGGACGATGACGAAAAGGTCGAGACCAACCGCGTGCATGGCTGCGAAAGCCTGGTCTGGCTGACGGCCGGGCAGCGCGACGGTCGGTGGCACTTCAAGGCCAGCAGCGACGCACGCCTGCTGCGCGGGCTGCTTGCGTTGCTGCTGGTCCGTGTACAAGGCCTGGACAGCGCCGCCCTGGCGCAGCTGGACATGCGCGCCTGGTTCATCCAGCTGGGGCTGGAACGGCAACTCTCGCCGTCGCGCAGCAACGGACTGCATGCCGTGCTGCAACGCATGACTCAGCTGGCGTCGGGCACCTGAGCCTCGCGCTCGGATGGCCGCCGGGCGCCCCCCACGAGTTTTTCCACCGCCTTGCTGGCGGCGACCATGCCAAAGGTCGCGGTTACCATCATCACCGCGCCGAAGCCACCCGAGCAGTCCAGCCGTACCCCTTCCCCGACAAAACTCTTCTGCAGGCAGACGCTGCCATCACCCTTGGGGTAGCGCAGCTGCTCGGACGAGAACACACAGGGCACGCCATAGTTGCGGCTGACATTGCGCGAGAAGTTGTAGTCGCGGCGCAAGGTCGAGCGTACCCGCGAGGCCAGCGGATCATTGAAGGTCTTGTTGAGGTCGCAGACCTGTATCTGGGTCGGGTCGATCTGACCACCCGCACCGCCGGTGCTGACCACGGCGATCTTGCGCCGACGGCACCAGGCAATCAGGGCGGCCTTGGCCATGACGCTGTCGATGCAGTCGATCACGCAGTCCATCTGCTCGGTGATGTAATCGCTCATGGTGTCGCGGGTGACGAAATCCGCGACCGCGTGCACCTTGCACGCCGGGTTGATCGCCTGCAGCCGTTCGGCCATGACCTCGACCTTGGGCCGGCCTACCTGCCCATCCAGGGCATGGGCCTGACGGTTGACGTTGCTCACGCAGACGTCGTCCAGGTCGAACAGCGAGATCTCGCCCACGCCACTGCGCGCCATGGCCTCGGCCGCCCACGAACCGACGCCGCCGATACCGACGATTGCCACATGGGCCTGGCGCAAGCGCTGCAAGCCTTCATCGCCGTACAGCCGGGCGACGCCGGCAAAGCGTGGATCTTCTGTACTCATAGTGTCACCCCGAAAAAACCGGCGCGCATTATAGGCCGCCCAGCGGGCGATGGCATCAACGCCGCGCAGGTGGATTGGTAATGGCCCATTCAATGCTTTAATGTCCCACGTAATTGATAGATTTTGGACTACAACGGAACGTGCCAAGAACTTCGGCCCACGCAGAAAATCCAATTCTTGAGTCTCCCGGACACACCTAGATCTCGCCATCCTGCAGTGTCCGTCCGTTCCCGCCTTCGGAACCTCTACCCTCTATGTCATCGCGTAAATTTGGAATCAACCTGGTGGTGGTCCTGGCTATCGCCGCGCTGTTCACCGGGTTCTGGGCACTGATCAACCGCCCGGTCACCGCTCCTGCCTGGCCGGAACAGATCTCCGGCTTTTCCTATTCTCCGTTCCGCCTGGGCCAGAGTCCGCAAAAAGGCCAGTATCCCGACGAAGCCCAGTTGCGCGAAGACCTGGAGCAGATGAGCAAGCTGACCGACAGCATCCGCATCTACACGGTCGAAGGCACCCAGGACCAGATCCCGCGCCTGGCCGAAGAGCTCGGCCTGCGGGTGACCCTCGGGGTGTGGATCAGCCCCGACATCGAGCGCAATGAACGCGAGATCGCCAAGGCCATCGAACTGGCCAACACGTCGCGCAGCGTGGTGCGCGTGGTGGTCGGCAACGAGGCGTTGTTCCGCGAGGAGGTCACGCCTGAAGGGCTGATGCAGTACCTGGACCGGGTACGGGCGGCCGTCAAGGTGCCGGTGACCACCAGCGAGCAGTGGCACATCTGGAAAGAACACCCCGAGCTTGCCGACCATGTCGACCTGATCGCCGCGCACATCCTGCCCTACTGGGAATTCGTGCCGATGAGCGATTCGGTGGAATTCGTCCTCGATCGCGCACGTGAACTCAAGCAGCAGTTCCCGCGCAAGTCGCTGCTGCTGTCGGAAGTTGGCTGGCCGAGCAACGGCCGCATGCGAGGCGGTGCCGATGCCACCCAGGCCGACCAGGCCATCTATCTGCGCACCCTGGCCAATACGTTGAACCGCCGGGGCTACAACTACTTCATCATCGAAGCCTACGACCAGCCGTGGAAGGCCAGCGACGAGGGTTCGGTGGGCGCCTACTGGGGCGTGTTCAACGCAGAGCGCCAGCAGAAATTCAACTTCGAAGGGCCCGTGGTCGCGATCCCGCAGTGGCGCGCGCTGGCGGTCGGCTCGGTAGTACTGGCGATGCTTGCCCTCACCCTGCTGCTCATCGACGGCTCCGCCCTGCGCCAGCGCGGCCGGACCTTCCTCACCTTCACCGCGTTCCTGTGCGGGTCGGTGCTGGTGTGGATCGGCTACGACTACAGCCAGCAATACAGCACCTGGTTCAGCCTCACGGTGGGTTTCCTCTTGGCCCTCGGGGCGCTCGGCGTATTCATCGTGCTGCTCACGGAGGCCCATGAACTCGCCGAGGCGGTCTGGACCCACAAGCGCCGCCGCGAATTCCTGCCCGTCCAGGCCGACACCGCCTACCGGCCCAAGGTATCGGTGCATGTGCCGTGCTACAACGAGCCGCCGGAGATGGTCAAGCAGACCCTCGACGCCCTCGCTGCTCTCGATTACCCGGACTTCGAGGTCCTGGTCATCGACAACAACACCAAGGACCCGGCCGTGTGGGAGCCGCTCAAGGCCCACTGCGAGCTGCTCGGCGAACGCTTCAGGTTCTTCCACGTCGCGCCCCTGGCAGGCTTCAAGGGCGGTGCGCTGAACTACCTGATCCCGCATACCGCCAAGGACGCCGAAGTGATCGCGGTGATCGACTCGGACTACTGCGTCGACCGCAACTGGCTCAAGCACATGGTGCCGCACTTCGCCGACCCGAAGATTGCCGTGGTGCAGTCACCGCAGGATTACCGCGACCAGAACGAGAGCACCTTCAAGAAGCTGTGCTACAGCGAGTACAAGGGTTTCTTCCATATCGGCATGGTCACCCGCAACGACCGTGACGCGATCATCCAGCACGGCACCATGACCATGACCCGGCGCTCGGTGCTCGAAGAGCTCGGCTGGGCGGACTGGTGCATCTGCGAAGATGCCGAACTGGGCCTGCGCGTGTTCGAGAAAGGCCTGTCCGCAGCCTACTCCCACAACAGTTACGGCAAGGGCTTGATGCCCGACACCTTCATCGACTTCAAGAAGCAGCGCTTCCGCTGGGCCTATGGGGCAATCCAGATCATCAAGCACCACACCGCGGAGCTGTTGCGCGGCAAAGGCAGCGAGCTGACCCGAGGCCAGCGCTACCACTTCCTGGCGGGCTGGCTGCCGTGGGTGGCCGATGGCATGAATATCTTCTTCACCGTCGGTGCGCTGCTCTGGTCGGCCGCGATGATCATCGTGCCCCAGCGGGTCGATCCACCGCTGTTGATCTTCGCGATTCCGCCGCTGGCGCTGTTCGTGTTCAAGGTGGGCAAGATCATCTTCCTTTACCGCCGCGCCGTGGGCGTGAATCTCAAGGACGCCTTCTCCGCCGCGCTGGCGGGCCTGGCCCTGTCGCACACCATCGCCAAGGCCGTGCTGTACGGATTCTTCACCAGCAGCATGCCGTTTTTCCGCACGCCCAAGAATGCTGACAGCCATGGATTGCTGGTGGCGATCTCCGAGGCGCGGGAGGAGTTGTTCATCATGCTGTTGCTATGGGGCGCGGCGGGTGGAATCTACCTGGTGCAAGGGCTGCCGAGTTCGGACATGCGGTTCTGGGTGATCATGCTGCTGGTGCAGTCGCTGCCCTATCTGGCGGCGTTGATCATGGCGTTCCTGTCGTCGCTGCCGAAACCTGGGGAGCGGGTGCAGGAGGCGACAGCGAGCTGATTGGGAGAGATTCGATGGTTCGGCTCAACTCTGCCGGACCATCGATCTGCTGTGTTTCTGCTGGACTCTTCGCTGGCAAGCAGAAACACAGCAGATCCCGCAGCAATGCGCGGCCCTGCCGTTTGCTATAAGATAACGCCCCAGTTTTTTCCCGCCTTGCCTTGCCCGGAGTCCTACATGACGGCACCCGCCGACCTCTCGCCAACCTTGCAACTGGCCTGCGACCTGATCCGTCGCCCTTCGGTGACCCCGATCGATGCCGATTGCCAGAAACAGATGATGCAGCGCCTGGGCGATGCGGGTTTTACCCTGGAACCGATGCGCATCGAGGACGTGGACAATTTCTGGGCCTCCCATGGCACCCAGGACGGCCCGGTGCTGTGTTTCGCCGGCCACACCGATGTGGTGCCGACCGGCCCGGTGCAGGCCTGGCAGCACGAGCCTTTCGATGCGCTGATCGACGCCGAAGGCATGCTCTGCGGACGCGGCGCGGCTGACATGAAGGGCAGCCTCGCGGCCATGGTCGTGGCCTGCGAGCGCTTCGTCGCCGACCATCCCGGCCATCGCGGCAAAGTCACCTTCCTGATCACCAGCGACGAAGAAGGCCCGGCTCACCATGGCACCAAGGCCGTGGTGGAGCGCCTGGTCGCGCGCGGCGAGCGCCTGGACTGGTGCATCATCGGCGAGCCGTCGAGCACCCAGCTGGTCGGTGACGTGGTCAAGAACGGCCGCCGTGGCTCGCTCGGCGCCAAGCTGACCGTGCAGGGCATCCAGGGCCATGTCGCCTACCCGCACCTTGCACGCAATCCGATCCACCTGGCCGCGCCTGCGCTGGCGGAAC
This sequence comes from Pseudomonas sp. JE3303, assembly GCF_056312565.1. Classification (NCBI taxonomy): domain Bacteria; kingdom Pseudomonadati; phylum Pseudomonadota; class Gammaproteobacteria; order Pseudomonadales; family Pseudomonadaceae; genus Pseudomonas; species Pseudomonas sp. JE3303. Next base: position 327,038 of record NZ_JBWGIF010000002.1, on the reverse strand, counting down.
TCGCCGCCGAGCACTGGGACGAGGGCAATGCCTTCTTCCCGCCGACCAGCTTCCAGATCTCCAACCTCAACTCAGGCACCGGCGCGACCAACGTGGTACCTGGCGAGCTGACGGCGCTGTTCAACTTCCGTTTCTCCACCGAGTCGACCGTCGAGGACCTGCAGGCGCGCGTCGCCGCCATTCTCGACAAGCACCAGCTGCAGTGGACGATCGAATGGGCCCTTTCCGGCCTGCCGTTCCTCACCGAGCCGGGCGAACTGCTCGATGCGGTGTCGGCCAGCATCAAGGGTGTCACAGGTCGCGAAACCCAGGCTTCGACCAGCGGCGGCACTTCCGATGGCCGCTTCATCGCGACCATGGGTACCCAGGTGGTCGAGCTTGGCCCGGTCAACGCGACCATCCACCAGGTCAACGAGCGAGTCCTGGCCAGCGACCTCGACGTGCTGACCGAGATCTACTACCAGACCCTGGTACGGTTGCTCGCCTGATGCTCACCTGTCCGCTGTGCAGCGCTGCCCTCACCCGCGTCGACAACGGCGTGGTGTGCCCGGCCGGGCACCGTTTCGACCGTGCCCGCCAGGGCTACCTGAACCTGCTGCCGGTGCAGCACAAGAACAGCCGTGACCCGGGCGACAACCAGGCCATGGTCGAGGCCCGCCGCGACTTTCTCGACGCCGGCCACTACGCGCCGGTTGCCCAGCGCCTGGCGCAACTGGCCGCCGAGCGCCAGCCGGGACGCTGGCTGGACATCGGCTGCGGTGAGGGCTACTACACCGCGCAGATCGCCAAGGCGCTGCCCGAGGCAGAAGGCTTCGCCCTGGATATCTCGCGTGAAGCGGTCAAGCGCGCCTGCCGCCGCGATCCGTCGGTGACCTGGATGGTCGCCAGCATGGCCCGCGTACCATTGGCCGATGCCAGCTGCCAGTTCATCGCCAGCGTCTTCAGCCCGCTCGACTGGCAGGAGGCCCGGCGCTTGCTGAGCCCCGGTGGCGGCCTGATGCGCGTCGGCCCGACCAGCGACCACCTGATGGAACTGCGCCAGGTGCTCTACGATGAAGTGCGCCCCTACGCCGACGACAAACACCTGGCCCTGGTCCCCGACGGGATGCAGCATGCCCATGGCGAAACTCTGAACTTGCGCCTGCAACTGGCCGAGCCCAGCGCCCGCGCCAACCTGCTGGCCATGACCCCGCACGGCTGGCGCGCCAGCGCCGAGCGCCGGGCACAGGTCATCGAACAGCCTGAGCCGTTCGAAGTCACGGTTTCCATGCGATACGACTATTTCGTGCGTCAAGACTGAGCACCCGGAGCCCTAAATGCGCCAACCTGATATCGAGATCTACCTCAAGGACGCCGACGTCGACCACAAGCAGGTGACCGCCTGGCTCAACGAGGCCGTGGGCCCCTGCGACGACTGGGTACAGAAAGGTCAGACCTGGAAGTGCAAGGCCGGTAACATTCCGGTTACCTGGTTACCTAAAGCTGTGGGGAAATGGAACAGCCTGTTCCTGGAAAGCGACAAGACCCCGTGGGAAGACGACATCGCCTGCGCACGCGCCGCCCATGCTGCGCTGCAGGTCGAAGTGCGCTGCGCACCGGGCAGCTGGATAGAGGAAGAAGGCGAGGAAGATGCCGATCGCTGGATCCGCATCAGCGCCGACGGCGAAGAACAGATCACCTGGCGAACTTGACGGCGGCGGCAAGCTGCAAGCAAGAGCAAAAGCCAGAGCGAAAGCTTCAGCTGCAGGCCCCGCGATCTGCCTGAGGCTTGCAGCTGGAGGCCGGAAGCCTCCTAGAGGCCGAGGACGTCCTCGGCCTGGAGGCCTTTCTGGCCTTCGACCAGGGCATATTCCACTTGCTGACCTTCGGTCAGGGTGCGATGCCCTTCACCGCGGATCGCGCGGAAATGAACAAACACATCCGCCCCCCCTTCACGCTGAATGAAGCCATAGCCCTTGGCATCGTTGAACCACTTTACGCTTCCAGTCTCACGAGACGACATCTGAACTACTCCGGATTTTTATTGTGAAGATCGCCTTGCAGGCACAGGGTCACCGCCCGTACCGACTCCGCTTGCTGAAATCTCCTGCAAGCGGCGGACCGAGTATAGGACAGGCAATAAAGAATTTTCATGACGTGGGTGGTTTTTGCTGAACCCGTGCGGATACGGCACACTGCTCGGCCCGAGCCGCAACTCGACACTTCTCATCCAGGGCCCTCACCGTATGACCCGTTCCCCCTTGCGCCGCCTGATCTTCGGCGCGTTGCGCCGCCTGCTGTACCTGTGGGTGCGATCTGAAACCATCAACCAGTCGTCCCTGAGCCTGCAGCTCGACCGCAGCCGCCCGGTGTTCTACGCCCTGCCCTCGCCCTCGCTTACCGACCTTGCCGTGCTCGACCACGAATGCACCAAGGCGGGACTGCCACGCCCGGTGCTGCCCGTTTCCGTAGGGCAGCTGCAAGAGCCGGCCGCCTTCTTCTACCTGACGCCCGAGCCGGACTGGATCGGCCGTCAGGACAAGCGCGGCGCGCCGCCTACCCTGCAGCGCCTGGTGGGCGCGATAAGCCAGCATGCCGAGGAAGATGCGCAGATCATCCCGGTGAGCGTGTTCTGGGGGCAGACGCCGGCAAGCGAGTCGAGCCCCTGGAAGCTGCTGTTCGCCGACAGCTGGGCGGTGACCGGTCGCCTGCGCCGCCTGCTGACCGTGCTGATGCTGGGGCGCAAGACGCGCGTGCAGTTCTCGGCGCCCATCCACCTGCGCGAGCTGGTGCAGCACGACAAGGGGCACGAGCGCACCGTGCGCATGGTCCAGCGCCTGCTGCGGGTGCATTTTCGCAACCTGAAGACCGCGGTCATCGGCCCGGACATTTCGCACCGCCGCAACCTGGTCAAGGGCCTGGTCCACGCGCCGCTGGTACGCCAGGCGATCAGCGATGAGACCGAGCGCGAAAAGATTCCGCTGGCCAAGGCAGAAGCCCTGGCCCTGCGCTACGGCAATGAAATCGCCTCGGACTACACCTACACCGCCATCCGCTTCCTCGAAGTGGTGCTCAGCTGGTTCTGGAACAAGATCTACGACGGCATCAAGGTCAACCACATCGAGCAGGTGCAAGGCATCGCGCCGGGTCACGAGGTGATCTACGTGCCCTGCCACCGCAGTCACATCGACTACCTGCTGCTGTCCTACCTGCTGTTCCGCAACGGCCTGACGCCACCCCACGTCGCCGCAGGCATCAACCTCAACATGCCGGTGATCGGCAGCCTGCTGCGCCGCGGCGGTGCGTTCTTCATGCGCCGCACCTTCAAGGGCAACCCACTGTACACGGCGGTGTTCAACGAGTACCTGCACACGCTGTTCACCAAGGGCTTCCCGGTCGAGTACTTCGTCGAGGGCGGGCGCTCGCGCACCGGGCGCATGCTGCAGCCCAAGACCGGCATGCTGGCCATTACCCTGCGCAGCTTCCTGCGTTCCTCGCGCACGCCCATCGTCTTCGTGCCGGTATACATCGGCTATGAACGGGTGCTCGAAGGCCGTACCTACCTGGGCGAACTGCGTGGGGCGAGCAAGAAGAAGGAGTCGATCTTCGACATCTTCAAGGTGATCGGTGCCCTGAGGCAGCGCTTCGGCCAGGTCTACGTCAACTTCGGCGAGCCGATCCGCCTGGCGGGCTTTCTCGACCAGCAGCAGCCTGGCTGGCGCGAGCAGGAGCTCGGCCCGCAGTTCCGCCCGGCCTGGCTCAACCAGGCCACGACACGCCTGGGCGAGACCGTCGCCCGCCGCATGAACGAAGCAGCCGCCGTCAACCCGGTCAACCTGATGGCGCTGGCGCTGCTCTCGACCAGCCGCATGGCGCTGGACGAAAGCGCCCTCACGCGGGTACTGGACCTGTACCTGGCGCTGCTGCGCAAGGTGCCCTACTCGTCCCACACCACGCTTCCCGAAGGCGACGCGCTGGGCCTGATCGGCCACGTCAAGGGCATGGGCCTGGTGGCCGAGCAGCAGGACGCACTGGGTCGCATCCTTTATCTGGATGAAGCCAACGCGGTACTGATGACCTACTACCGCAACAACATCCTGCATATCTTTGCCCTGCCCGGGCTGCTCGCGAGTTTCTTCCAGAGCAGCTCGCGCATCAGCCGCGAACTGATCGGCCAGTACATCCGCGCGCTGTACCCCTACCTGCAGGCCGAGCTGTTCCTGCGCTGGGAGCCCGAGCAGCTGGACGAGGTGATCGACCAGTGGCTGGAAGCCCTGGTCGAACAAGGCCTGCTGCGCTTCGAAAACGGCGTCTACCTGCGTCCGGCACCCAGCTCCCGGCAGTTCGTGCTGCTCACGCTGCTGGCGCGCACCATCACCCAGACCTTGCAGCGCTTCTACATGGCCACCTCATTGCTGCTTAACAGCGGCCAGCACAGCCTGACGGCCGAGGAGCTCGAAGACCTCTGCGTAATGATGGCCCAGCGGCTGTCGATCCTGCATGGCCTGAATGCGCCGGAGTTCTTCGACAAGAGCCTGTTCCGGCACTTTATCCAGACCCTGATCGGCCAGAGCGTGCTGCGCCCTGACGGCAACGGCAAGCTGGGTTATCACGACAAGCTTGGCGAACTGGCCGAAGGCGTGGCCAAGCGGGTATTGCCAGCGGAGCTGCGCTTGTCGATCCGCCAGGTGGCTCTGCACCGTGAGACGCCGACAGTGTAACCATTGGCGCGGCGCGAGGATTACCGGAGACCTCTGGCGGAAAAAATCCGTTAAAGTCCCAAGGTTGGCCACGCGCCCTTCTCAAGAACCCCGGAGATTCCATGAGAAAACTCTTTCTGCTGTGCTGCGCATCCCTGCTGACAGCCTGTTCAAGCACACCCGCCGATCACAAGGCGTCGCTGCAAGGCGAAGTCTTCTACCTGCAGCGGATTGCCCTGCCGCCGACCGCCACGTTGAGCGTCAGCCTGCAGGATGTTTCGCTGATGGACACGGCCGCCGTGACCCTGGCCAGCCAGACTGGTCCGGTCAAGGGCAATGTCCCGTTGCCCTTCCAGCTGTCCTACGACCCTGCGCAGGTCAAGCCAGGCCATCGCTACGCCGTGAGCGCGCGTATCGAGCTGGACGGCAAGCTGCTGTTCATCAACACCGAACACCATGGCGTACAACTTGATGGCAATGACCCGCAGCCTGTGCGGGTCAAGGTCGACCAGGTTCGCTGATTTCCGTCCACTTCATTCACAAGGATGCTGTCATGATCCGATCTTCCCTGCGCTTCACCACCCTGTGCGCCGGCCTGGTGCTGTCCGCCAGCGCCCTGGCCCTGTCGCTGGGCGACCTGACCCAGAAAGACGCCACCGGTGGCCTGAAGGACGCGCTGACCCAAGGCGCACAGATCGCCGTCAAGCAACTGGGCACCGCCGGTGGCTTCAGCAACAACCCCGAGGTGCGCATCGAGCTGCCGGGCAACCTGGGCAAGGCTGCCAAGGCCATGAAGATGTTCGGCAAGGGCGAGCAGGTCGAAGCGCTCGAGGCGAGCATGAACAAGGCCGCCGAAGCAGCCGTGCCGCAAGCCCAGGCGATTCTGGTCGATGCGGTGAAGAACATGTCGGTGACCGATGCCAAGGGCATTCTCAGCGGCGCCGATGATTCGGCGACGCAGTACCTGAACAAGACCAGCCGCGAGCAGATCCGCGCCAAGTTCCTGCCCATCGTCAAGCAGGCCACCGACAAGGTCGGCCTGGTGCAGCAGTACAACAGCTTTGCCGGCCAGGCCGCGGGCCTGGGCATTGGCAGCGCGAAGACCGCCAACGTCGAGAACTACGTGACCGAGCAAGCGCTCGATGGCCTGTTCAAGATGATCGCGCAACAAGAGTCGAGCATCCGCGAAAACCCGGCAGCCGCGGCCACCAGCCTGGCCAAGAAGGTCTTCGGCGCGCTCTGAGCATCCGGCGCTTGCAGCTGAACCCCCGGTAAATCAAACGGCCGAAGCACCTGTTTCGGCCGCTTGCTTTCAGCCTTCCTTCCTGACCCTGAACCAGGCCGCGTACAACGCCGGCAAGAACAGCAAGGTCAGCGCCGTGGCCACGATCAGCCCGCCCATGATCGCCACCGCCATCGGGCCGTAGAACACACTGCGCGACAGCGGGATCATCGCCAGCACGGCCGCCAGCGCCGTGAGCACGATAGGCCTGAAGCGCCGTACCGTGGCCTCGATGATCGCCTGCCAGCGGTCCAGCCCCCCGGCGATGTCCTGCTCGATCTGGTCCACCAGGATCACCGAGTTGCGCATGATCATGCCCGCCAGGGCGATGGTGCCGAGCATGGCGACAAAACCGAATGGCTGGCGGAACACCAGCAGGAACAGCGTCACCCCGATCAATCCCAGGGGCGCCGTCAGGAATACCATCACCGTGCGCGAGAAACTGCGCAGCTGCAGCATCAGCAAGCTGAGCACCACGACGATGAACAGCGGCATCCCGGCGTTCACCGACTTCTGCCCCCGCTCGGAGTCCTCGACGGTACCGCCGACCTCCAGCAAGTAGCCATCCGGCAGCTGCGCCCGCACTGGATCCAGGGTCGGCAGGATCTGCCGCACCAGGCTGGCGGGCTGGTCCTTGCCGTAGATGTCGGCGCGCACCGTGACCGTGGGCAGGCGGTTGCGGTGCCAGATGATGCCTTCCTCGAAGCCGTACTCCAGGGTCGCCACCTGCGACAGCGCAACGCTCTGCCCGTTGCTGGTGGGCACGGCCAGGCTGCCCAGGCGCTCGAGTTCGCTGCGCTCACGCTGGGTCCCGCGCAACAGGATCTCGATCAGCTCGTTGTCCTCGCGGTACTGGCTCACGGTGGAGCCGGTCAGCGAACCCTGCAGGAAGCGCGACAACTGCGCCGTGGTGACCCCCAGGGCGCGGGCGCGATCCTGGTCGATGTCGAGCAGGATCACCTTGCTCGGCTCTTCCCAGTCCAGGTGCACATTTACCACATGGGGGTTCTCGCGCACCTTGGCCGCCACCTGGCGGGCCAGGGCACGTACCTGCTCGATGTGCTCGCCAGTGACGCGGAACTGCACCGGATAGCCCACGGGCGGGCCGTTCTCCAGGCGTGTGACCCGGGCGCGCAGGTCAGGGAACTGCTCGTCCAGCGTCTCGATCAGCCAGCTGCGCAAGGCCTCGCGGTCCTCGATGCTGCTGGCCAGCACCACGAACTGGGCGAAGCTGGCCGCAGGCAACTGCTGGTCCAGCGGCAGGTAGAAGCGCGGCGATCCGGTGCCCACGTAGGCCACATAGTTATCGATGCCAGCCCGCGCCTTCAGCAAACCTTCCAGCCGCGTGACCTGTTCTGTGGTGTGGCTCAGCGAAGCGCCTTCGGCCAGTTTCAGGTCGACCATCAGCTCCGGACGGCCCGAGGCCGGGAAGAACTGCTGGGGCACGAAGCGGAACAGCAGGATGCTCCCGATGAACGCAGCGATGGTCAGCAGGATCACTGTCTTGCGCCGCCGCACGCACCACTCCACCACCCGCCGCACACGGTGGTAGAACGGCGTGGCGTAGGGGTCGGCCGCCCCCTCGGCGCTGCCATGGCGGGCCGCATGACGCTTGGCCAGGTCCGGCAGCAGGCGCTCGCCCAGGTAGGGCACGAACACCACCGCCGCAACCCAGGAGGTCAGCAAGGCGATGGTCACCACCTGGAAGATCGAGCGGGTGTACTCGCCGGTGCTCGATTGAGCCGTGGCGATCGGCAAGAAGCCCGCGGCGGTGATCAGGGTACCCGTGAGCATCGGAAACGCCGTGCTCGACCAGGCATAGCTGGCCGCCTTGAGGCGGTCAAAACCCTGTTCCATCTTGATCGCCATCATTTCCACCGCGATGATCGCGTCATCCACCAACAGGCCCAGCGCCAGCACCAGTGCCCCAAGGGAAATCTTGTGCAGGCCGATGCCCAGGTAATGCATGGCGGCGAAGGTCATCGCCAGCACCAGCGGAATCGCCAGGGCGACCACCAGGCCAGTGCGCATCCCGAGCGAGAAAAAGCTCACCAGCAGCACGATGGCCAGCGCCTCGACCAGCACCTGGACGAATTCGCCCACACCCGCCTTCACGGCCGCGGGCTGGTCGGACACCTTGCGCAGCTCCATGCCGGCCGGCAGGTTGTGGGACAGCCGGGCGAACTCCACCTCCAGCGCCTTGCCCAGCACGAGGATGTCACCGCCGTCCTTCATCGACACGGCAAGCCCGATCGCATCCTCGCCCATGAACCGCATGCGCGGCGCGGGTGGGTCGTTGAAGCCGCGGTGCACCTGGGCCACATCACCGATGCGGAAGGTCCGGTCACCGACCCGGATGGGAAAATGCTCGATCTGCTCGACGCTGTCGAAGCGCCCGCTGACCCGCAACTGCAAGCGCTCGCTGGGGGTCTCGAAGAACCCGGCCGCGCTGACCGCGTTCTGCTCCTCGAGCGCCTGCTGCACTGCGGCCAGCGGCACGCCGAGGGTAGCCAGCTTGACGTTGGACAGCTCGATCCAGATCTTCTCGTCCTGCAGGCCGAGCAGCTCGACCTTGCCGACATCCTTGACCCGCTGCAGCTGGACCTGGATGCGGTCGGCATAGTCCTTGAGCACCGCGTAGTCGAAACCGGCGCCCGACAGGGCGTAGATGTTGCCAAAGGTGGTGCCGAATTCATCGTTGAAGAACGGCCCCTGCACGCCAGCCGGCAAGGTCTGGCGGATGTCGGCGACCTTCTTGCGGATCTGGTACCAGAGCTCGGGAATGTCGGCCGAGTGCAGCGAGTCGCGGGCCATGAAGGTGACCTGCGATTCGCCAGGACGCGAGAACGAGACGATCTTTTCGTACTCGCCCGTCTCCATCAGTTTCTTCTCGATGCGCTCGGTGACCTGGCGCGAGACTTCCTCGGCGCTGGCGCCGGGCCACAGGGTACGGATCACCATGGCCTTGAAGGTGAAGGGGGGATCTTCACTTTGCCCTAGCTTGCTGTACGACATGACGCCCATCGCAGCCAACAGGATCATCAGGAACAGTACGATCTGGCGATTGCGCAGCGCCCAGGCGGAAAGGTTGAATCCCATCGTGACTTACTCCTTGGCCGCCACGTTCACCATTCGATTGGTGCGGTCCACCGGCCGCACCTGCTGGCCTTCCTGCAACACATGGCCCCCGGCCGCGACCACCCAGTCGCTGGCCTCCAGCCCCTCGAGCACGGGCACGCTTTCGGCGCCATACGCCCCAAGCCGCACCGCTACACGCTCCAGGCGATTCTCAGGGGAAACCCGCCAGACATAGGCCTGGCCGTTCTCGGCGGTCACCGCCGACAGCGGCACCGCCAGCGCCGGCCGTTCACCCTGGGCAATGAACACCCGGGCGCTCTGTCCCAGCTGCGCGGGGACCGTGCTGGCGGTGAAGGCGATGCGCGCCGCGAACGTGCGCGAACGCGGATCGGCGGCCGGCGACAGTTCGCGGATGTGCCCGGCGAATCGCTGGTCTGGCTGCGACCACAGCTCGACGTTCACGGGCTGTCCCACCGTGAAGCGGCCGAACTGCTGCTCGGGAATCCCGATCGCCACCTCGCGCTCGCCATCGGCGGCCAGGGTGAACACGCTCTGGCCGGCGGCAACGACCTGGCCGACCTCGACCAGGCGCTTGGCGATGAGCCCGTCGCGGGGCGCCCGCAGCACGGCGTAACCGGCCTGGTTGCCCGCCACGTCGGCTTCGGCCCGCGCCTGCTTGAGCCGAGCCATGCCGGCCCGGTAGAGATTTTCGGCGCTGTCGTACTGGGAGTGGCTGACCATCTGCCGGTCGAGCAGCTTCTGGTAGCGGTCACGCTCGGCGCGCACCAGGCTCAGGTTGGCCTCGGCCGCGGCGAGCTGGGCGCGGTTGGCCTCCAGTTGCAGGCGCACGTCCTGCGGGTCGAGTTCGGCCAGCGGTTGCTCGGCCTTGACCCGCTGCCCCTCCTCGACCAGGCGCTTGCTGACCTTGCCCGCGATGCGGAAGGCAAGCTCCGGCTCGAAGCGCGCGCGCACCTCGCCAGGGTAGCTGTCGGAGGTGGAGCTGGCCGGCTGGGGCTGGACCACCAGGGCGGGACGCGGCGCGGCGGGCGGCGCCGGCTGCTCCCCGCAGCCGGCGAGCAACAGCGCGAAAAGAGTGGGCAGGGCAAGGGGCAAGGCATGGCGCAACATGGTGAATGACCTTCTGCGAGGGGCATTTCGAATATTTATACTGGCCAGTATATTAATCCAGGGAACCGGAGCGCGGAAGCCGGTGCCTGCGAGAAAAAGCGTTTTGACCAACCGGCAGCCGGTTACAGCCGTCCCCTTCGCAACCCGGTAACATGGACGACCTTTTCCAGCCTATGCACACCACAATGCCCAACGACGCAACCAACGGCCCAGGCCGGCCAAAGGACATGGCCAAGCGCGAGGCCATTCTCGAAGCCGCGAAGGCCCTGTTCCTGAGCCTCGGCTATGCCAACACCAGCATGGATGCGGTCGCCACGGCGGCAGGTGTTTCAAAACTCACGGTCTACAGCCACTTCACCGACAAGCAGACATTGTTCGAATCAGCCGTCATGGCGACCTGCCAGGCGCAGTTGCCCGAGATGATCTTCGAACTGCCCGAAGCGGTGCCGGTCGAGGACGTGCTGCTGAACATCGCGCGCAGCTTCCAGGCGTTGGTCAGCAGCGACGAGGCGGTCAAGCTCAGTCGATTGATCATAGCCCTGGGCAACCAGGATCCTGGTTTCGGGCACTACTTCTACGAAGCGGGTCCCAAGCGGGTCCTGGGGGAGATGCAGGCGCTGCTGCGCGATATCGATGCGCGGGGGCTATTGCGCATCGACAGTCCCGCGCGCGCCGCCGAGCATTTTCTCTGCCTGATCAAGGGGGCGCCGGACTATCGCTTGCTGCTGGGCTGCGCCCCGGCTCTGCAAGGCGCCGAGGCCGAGGCGCATGTGCGGGAAGTGGTGGGCTTGTTCATGCGGGCCTACCGGGCATGACCCGGCCGCCGCCGTGCCCTGTGTGCCACCTCAGGCCTTGAGGGTCTTCTTGGGGTAGATATCGTACCGGCTCGACTTGCCTTCCAGGCTATGACTCGGCTTGGCGCCCTCGATGACCGGCGCCTTGCGCGGGCGCTTCACCACCACCCGGTGAGTGGCCAGCGCCAACGCCGCCTCAAGCAACGCGGGCGCATCCAGGTCATCCCCGACCAACGGCCGGAACACGCGCATTTCCTTTTTCACCAGTGCGCTTTTCTCGCGATGCGGAAACATCGGGTCAAGGTAGATCACCTGCGGCGGCTCGCCCTGCCACTGGCGCATATGCTCGATGGCGTTGCCGGTCAACAGCCTCATCCGGGCCACGATCGGCCCGATCTCGTCATCGCCACGGGCCCGCGCCAGCCCGTCCTCCAGCAATGCGGCAATCAACGGCTGGCGTTCGATAAGCGTCATCTGGCAGCCCAGGCTGGCGAGCACGAATGCATCCTTGCCCAGGCCTGCCGTGCAGTCGAGCACCTGCGGGCGCACGCCTTGGGCGATGCCCACGGCCTTGGCGATCATCTGCCCGTTGCCGCCCCCGAACAGACGGCGGTGCGCGGCCTGGCCTTCGACGAAGTCCACACGCACAGGGCCCGGCGCCTGCGGACCCAGTTGCTGGATCTGCAGGCCATCGGCGCCGACCTGCACGGCAAATCCCGCCTCGTCATCCATCAGCGGCAACCCCAGGCGCTGCGCCCATTCGCTGGCCTGGGCCAGAAACTCGGGCGCCAGGGCCTCGACCCGGATGCCGCCTACCTGCTCTTGCTCGTCCATCAGTTCACGCACTCAAAAAAATTCAAGAAATCCCCGGCCTGGGCCGATACACGCAGTATCCGCTATTGTGCCAGAGCCCTACCCCCGCGACTGCCATGACAGACACACTTCCCATTGGCTCGGCCTATCTTTCGCCCGTTGGCGACTATGGCCGGCACAACACCCAGGCATTGGGCGGCGTCAGCCATCTGTGGCAGGACTTCTTTGCCCGGGCGCTGGCCGAGCAGCAAGGTGAGGAAGCAGGCAGCGCGGCCTCGGCCGCCGAGCAATTCGACAAGGTCAGCGGCGAACCCATCGGCGGTGCCCGGGTACTGGCCCAGATAAATACCCAGCGCCTGTGCCAGGTGCGCGACACCGTGGTGGCGCCACCCGAGCCGCTGTTCCTGCCCAAGGCCGAATTCGAGATGGACCTGCTGGACCCGGCGCCCGAGCCGTTCAGCGCGGTCGAGCTGATCGAGCAGCAACGCGAGCTCGACCTGAACAACAACTGGCTGCGTCCGGTGGTCATGAGCCAGGGCCAGGCGGTTGCCGAACCTGGCCCGGGCCCGGCGCCGCGCCCCCTGTTCCTGCCGATCGCCGAGTTCGAGACGAGCCTGCTGGACAACGCCCCGCAACCCTACGACGAGCCCACTCTCGCCGCCCAGCAGTCGGCACTGGACTTCGACAACCATTGGGCACGCCCAGTAGTGCTCAACAACGTGCGCGCCCACGCCTGAGGTCAGCGGCAGATCTGCCAGCGGCCCATGTCCAGGTGAAAATGATTGTGGTGCGCGGCATTGTAGTCAGGCCCCAGAACCGAACTGAAACTCTCGCAGCCTGCCTTCTGCACCTCGCGCAGGAACTGCGCCTTCGTCCCCTCCCCCCGCCAATCCCTGGATAGCACGATGCGCTGGCCGTCCGCCAGGCGAAAGCCGCTGATGTCCAGGGCGTTGGCCGTGGCGTGCTGGCTGAGCCGTCCCTGCTTGCGGTTATAGACGTTGCGGCAGGCAAAGCTGCCCAGGTGATCGACCTGGGTGACGCGCTGGCCAAAGGCCCGTTGCGCCGCGGGTTGCAGGCCGTGATGCTCGAAAAGGGCATAAGCCACCGCGAGCGGGCAACTGGCGAGGAAGCTGCTGGAAAGACGCGCCTGGCCCGCTTCGACACGCAGGACATTGCTCAAGGGACACTTGGCCGAGGCCGGGCTGTCGGCCTGCTTGCGGTAGCGCAACGACGAGGTTGCCAACGCCTGCTCGCAGAGCTGCGGATCAGCCCGCAGCCGCGACAGCTTGTAGGAGGTCAGCAGGTTGGGCGGCTGCTCGACGTTCAATGGGGCCCGCGGGTTCCAGGCGTCTGGCAGACGCCACCCCTGGTACCAGGCTACCCCTGCCCCCACCAGTACGATGAGCAGCAGCACCAGTGAAGGACGCACGGGCCCTCAGCGTCGGAACAGGTCGTTGAGCTCGCTGAACGGCACGGCCTGCTCGCCGTAGCCGAACGTGCCCTGGTCACGTATCTCCAGCGCCGCACGCTGCAGTGCGCCGAAGGCTGCCCGCGCCAGGGACGAGCCGACGCTGATGCGGCGCACGCCCAGGTCCTGCAGCTGGTTGACGGACAGCGGCACACCGCTCATGCCCATCAGTACATTGACCGGTTTTGGCGCAACCGCCTGGACTACCGCGCGAATCTCCTCGACGCTGCGCAGCCCCGGTGCGTAAAGCACATCGGCACCCGCCTCGGCAAATGCCTGCAGGCGCTTGATAGTGTCATCCAGGTCGAGCCGTCCGTGCAGCAGGTTTTCGGCACGTGCGCACAGGGTGAACGGGAATGGCAGACTGCGGGCGGCCTCGACGGAGGCCCGTACCCGTTCCACCGCACGGCCGAAGTCGTAGATAGGGGCCTCGGCTCGCCCGCTGGCGTCTTCGATGGACCCGCCCACCAACCCGGCCTCTGCAGCGCGCAGGATGGCCTCGGCGCAGCCTTCAGGCTGGTCGGAAAAACCGTTTTCCAGATCGGCTGCCACCGGCAACGGCGTGGCGTCGACGATGCCTTGGGCGTTGGCAAGGGTTTCCTCAAGGCTCATCGCGGCTTCGGCATCCGGGCGGCCCAGGGAAAAGGCCAGCCCTGCGCTGGTGGTCGCCAGGGCCTCGAAGCCCAGGCTCGCGAGCAACCGGGCGGAGCCTGCGTCCCAGGGATTGGGGATGACGAAGGCGCCGTCTCGCTCATGCAGCGCCTTGAACGCTTCGGCACGCAGGGTTTGCACATCCATGGTCACAACCTCAGGCAGATGAAATGAGTCGTCAGAGTAGTCCCAGTTGTTCGACCCCAGGCGCGCGCGGCAATTCCGGCAGAGGCGCAAGGCCGGGCAGGCGCTCCATCAATCGCTGGTGAAACAGCCTGGCGAGCGCGGCGGCCTGCAGGTTGTCAGCGGTGTGCAGGAACACGTAGGGACTGCGGCCTTCTTCGACCCAGGCAGCGACCTTGTCCAGCCACGGCAGCAGGAACGGCTCGTTGGCCTCCAGCACCGGATGGCCGATGAAGCGCACTTGCGGATGCTGGCTGAACGCCGCCGGGCGCGGCGGCACGTTGGGCTTCTTTGCCTGCGCGTGCAGTACGCCCGCCTCGCGGGAGGTGCAGCTGAACAGCGCGCGGGGATCCAGGCAGATGCGCTCCACGCCGCGTTCATGCAGCAGGCGGTTGAGCTGGCGCTCGGGCTCGCCACGGGCAAAGAACGCGTCGTTGCGCACCTCCACCGCCAGCGGCGCACCGACCTCGTCGAGGAAATGCATCAGTTCGCCGACCCTGGCGGGGCCGAACGCTGCTGGCAATTGCAGCCAGTAGGGCGCGACCCGCTGGCCCAGCGGCGCAAGCAGGCGCATGAAGTCGAACGCCGCGTCCACCCGCTCGCGCAGATCGCCGGCATGGCTGATATCCCGTGGGAATTTGGCCGTGAAACGAAAGTGCGCCGGCATGACCCGGGCCCAGCGCTCTACAGTCGAGGGGGCGGGACGAGCATAGAAGGTGGTATTGCCTTCAACAGCATTGAAGACCTGGCTGTACAAGGCGAGAAAGTCGGCGGGACGGGCGTCGGCCGGGTAGAGATACTCGCGCCAGGCGTTTTCGCTCCACGAGGGGCAACCGAGGAAATAAGGCAGAGGGGACGCAATCATGCGTCAAATGTACAGGTCCAGCCCCATCACTTCTATCTCCCAGTCCACGAAACCCGCGGTGCTGAGGTAACTGGCCAGGGCGGTGGCGGTTCGCCGGTCCTGGGCACGGGGGTGGATCATGTCCTGCTGACGGGCAGGCAGCCCGCTGGCCTGGCGGCTGCTTCGGGCCGGCTGGGCAACTTCGGGCTCACCGACCAGCTCGGCATCTTCCACGCCCTCGTCACGCACCGGCGCTTTACGCGGGGCACGCTTGACGGGATATGAGGGTGAGGAAAAGCCGTCGATACGCATGAAAAGCTACTCGGGATCATTGATGGCAAATTAGCAGCATCAGAATCCGTTCGCTAATGCCTACGTGATAACTGGACCACGGATCAGACAAAAGGTTTTATAGCGGGTCGCGATAGCCGACGAACTGCGCTCAACGTGCCTTGGGCGTGGCAACGTTGTCACGCAGGTAGACCGGCTGCGCCTGATCGGCCGCGATAGCCTCCCCCCGCGCCCATGCGAAACCCGCCAGGCTCAACAGGTCGAGCGCATTGGGCAACAGGCTGGCATCACTGGCCGAAGCCTGCACCGCCAGACGTTCGGCGTAGCCCCAGCCGGTACCGGCACCGAACCACTCACCGGTGCAGTCCTGCGGCAAGCTCACGCGCTCCGGGGCGATCACCGTCTCCTGGCCGCAAAGGCGCATCTCGCCGTCGTGGGCCTGGTAGCAACCCCAATACACTTCGTCCATGCGCGCGTCGATGGCGGCCGCCACCTGCAGTGCGCCGCGTTCACGCAAGGCGCCCTGGGCCAGAGCCGCCAGGTTGGACACCGGCAGCACCGGGCGATCCAGCGCGAAGGCCAGCCCCTGGACCACACCGATGGCGATACGCACGCCAGTGAAAGCCCCGGGGCCGCGGCCGAAAGCGATCGCATCGAGGGCGTTCAAGCCGATACCGGCGTCGGCCAGCAGCGCCTGGATCATGGGCAACAGCTTCTGCGCGTGCTGACGGGGGATCACCTCATAATGGCTGCTGACCCGCCCCTCATGCAGCAAGGCAACGGAGCAGGCTTCAGTGGCGGTATCCAGGGCCAGCAAGGTGGTCATCGAAAGCGGTCTCAGGCATGGGAAAAAGGAGCGGCAGTATAAACGACAACGGCCCGCAAGCGGGCCGTTGTGTGCATCAGGGGCAGATCAGCTCAGGGCTGCCAGCACCTTGGCGGTGATCGCTTCGACCGAGCCGACACCTTCGATGTGGCTGTACTTCGGCTTTCCGCCATTGGCGTTCGACAGATTCTGGTAGAACTCCACCAGCGGCTTGGTCTGGTCGTGGTACACCGACAGGCGATGACGCACGGTCTCTTCGGTGTCGTCCTTGCGCTGCACCAGCTCGTCACCGCTGACGTCGTCCTTGCCTTCGGTTTTCGGCGGGTTGTAGACGATGTGGTAGACGCGGCCAGAGGCCTCGTGAACACGGCGGCCGGCGATACGCTGGACGATTTCTTCGTCAGCCACGGCGATCTCGACCACGGCATCGAGCTCGACACCGGCGGCAACCAGGGCTTCAGCCTGCGGGATGGTGCGCGGGAAGCCGTCGAACAGGAAACCGTTGGCGCAATCTGGCTGGGCAATGCGGTCCTTGACCAGGTTGATGATCAGCTCGTCGGAAACCAGCTTGCCAGCGTCCATGACCGCCTTGGCTTCCAGGCCCAGCGGAGTGCCAGCCTTGACGGCGGCGCGCAGCATGTCACCGGTGGAAACCTGTGGAATACCGAACTTTTCGGTGATGAATTTTGCCTGAGTACCTTTACCGGCCCCGGGAGCTCCCAGCAGAATAACGCGCATCTTGTGCTCCTCAATTTTTTGTAAGCAAATCAATGGATTCGGCAGCGAGGGCCAAGTCCGGAAAACGGGTATTGACCACAAATGGGTCAAAAGGCTGCTCAAGATACACAGCGCCCGACACCCATACAAGCATCCCCCGGCAGGAACGCCACCCCGCTTGCGCAGGGTTCGCGGGTTGGTTGCACCCGGCGCAACCAACCCCCTGACCGTGCTCGCTGCCCTGTCCTGCACCCCCTGCCCTCCCCGGGCAGGCGGCCTCAGCCGGTGTTGCGCAACCCGGCGGCGATACCGGCCACCGTCACCAACAAGGCCTGCTCCAATGGGCTGTCCAGAGCGGCCTGGCGATCCCGCGAGCGGGCCAGCAGTTCGGCCTGCAGGCGATGCAGCGGGTCGAGGTAGGTGTTGCGCAGCCGGATGAATTCAAGCGTCTCGGGGCTGTGCGCCAGTAGCACCTGCTGCCCGGTCAGGCCCAGTACCACCTGGCATGACTGCGACAATAGGTCGCGCAATCGTGCACCTAAAGGAAGCAGTCCGGGTTGCACCAGACGTTGGTCGTAGGCCTGGGCAATTTCGGCGTCCGCCTTGGCCAGGACCATCTCCAGCATGTCGATGCGTGTGCGGAAGAACGGCCACTGTTCGCGCATTTCGCCGAGCACCGCACTCTCCCCGCGCGCCAGGGCGTTGCTCAGTGCCGTCTCCCAGCCAAGCCACGCCGGCAGCATGAGCCGCGTCTGGGTCCAGCCGAAGATCCAGGGAATGGCCCGCAGGCTTTCAATGCCCCCGGCACGGCGCTTGGCCGGCCGACTGCCCAGCGGCAAGCGGCCCAGCTCCTGTTCGGGAGTGGACTGACGGAAGTACTCGACGAAGTCAGGATTCTCGCGCACCACCGCGCGGTAGGCCTGGACGCCATCGGCGGCCAGCTCGTCCATCAGCTTGCGCCAGGCCGGCTGCGGGGGTGGCGGCGGCAGCAGTGTCGCCTCAAGAACCGCCGCCAGGTACAGGTTGAGGTTCTGCTCGGCGATGCCTGGCAGGCCGAACTTGAAGCGGATCATCTCGCCCTGCTCGGTGGTGCGGAACCGCCCGGCCACGGAACCCGGGGGCTGCGAAAGAATCGCCGCGTGAGCCGGGCCGCCACCACGGCCCACGGTACCGCCACGGCCATGGAACAGCAGCAGTTCGACCTGGTGTTCGCGGCAGATGCGCACCAGGTTTTCCTGGGCGCGGTATTGGGCCCACGCAGCCGCCGTGGTGCCCGCATCCTTGGCCGAATCGGAATAGCCGATCATCACTTCCTGAGGGCCATGCAGACTGGCGCGGTAGCCTGGCAGCTGCAGCAGGCACTCCATGACAGGTCCGGCATTGTCCAGGTCGGCAAGGGTTTCGAACAGCGGCACCACGCGCATCGGCCGGGTCAGCCCGGCCTCCTTGAGCAGCAGCTGCACCGCCAGCACGTCCGAGGCGGCCCCAGCCATGGAAATCACATAGGAGCCCAAGGATGCGGCCGGCGCAGCGGCAATCTCGCGGCAGGTCGCCAGCACTTCGGCGGTGTCGTCCTGAGGCCTGAAGTGCGCGGGAAGCAAGGGACGGCGGTTTTTCAGCTCGTCCTGAAGAAAGCGCACACGCTGCGCTTCGTCCCAGTCTTCATAGCGGCCCAGCCCCAGGTAGTCGGTGATCTCCGACAGCGCGGCGCTGTGGCGGGCAGCATCCTGACGCACGTCCAGGCGCACCAGGAACAGCCCGAAGGTCACCGCCCGGCGCAGGCAGTCGAGCAACGGCCCATCGGCGATCACGCCCATGCCGCATTCATGCAAGGACTGGTAGCAAAGCTGCAGAGGTTCGATCAGCTGGCGGCTGTCGGCCAGGACCTCAGGCCCGGGCGGCTGGGGGGCCGCCAGCGACGCGTGGGCCCAGCTGCGCGTGGCCCGCAGGCGTTCTCGCAATTGCTTGAGCAGGCTGCGATAAGGCTCGGCACTGTCGCCCACCCGCTCACGCAGCGCAGCGCTGGCCTGCTGCATGGACAACTCGGCGGCCAGGTCGTCGATGTCGCGCAAGAACAGGTCGGCGGCCATCCAGCGCGCCAGCAGCAGCACCTCGCGGGTGACCGCGGCAGTGACGTTGGGATTGCCGTCGCGGTCCCCGCCCATCCACGAGGCAAAGCGCACCGGCGCAGCTTCCAGGGGCAGGCGCAGGCCGGTGGCCTCGAACAGGGCCTTGTCGACCTTGCGCAGATGGCTGGGGATAGCCTGCCACAACGAATGCTCGATCACCGCGAAGCCCCACTTGGCCTCGTCTACCGGCGTCGGCCGGGTGCGGCGGATTTCCTCTGTGTGCCAGGCTTCGGCGATCAACCGGCGCAGCCGCTCACGCACCTGCTCGCGCTCCGCGGGCGCAAGATCGCGATGGTCCTGGGCGGCCAGTTGCGCGGCGATGGCGTCGTACTTCTGGATCAACGTGCGGCGGGCCACCTCGGTGGGGTGGGCGGTCAGCACCAGCTGGATATCCAGCTTGCCCACCTGCCGGGCCAGCGCATCGCCGCTGTGGCCAGCCTGCTTGAGACGGGCCAGCAGCTCGGGCAACACGCGGGCCTCGAACGGCTCTGGCTGACCGGCATCGCGGCGTCGGATCAACTGGTACTGCTCGGCGATATTGGCAAGGTTCAGAAACTGGTTGAAGGCCCGGGCAACGGGCAGCAGGTCTTCTTCGGCCAGGTCATCCAGCGCCGAGTCCAGCTGCTCGGCGCCTCCGCGCCTGTCGGCCTTGGCCCCATGGCGGATGTCCTCGATCTTGCCGAGAAACGCCTCGCCGTACTGCTGGCGGATGGTATCGCCCAGCAGCTCTCCCAACAGATGCACATCTTCACGCAAGCGCAGATCAATATCGGTCATCGGGCCTTCTCTCCAGCGCGGCCTGCCGCGCACCAGCTCACGAAACAGCACTGCCGACAGAGTGCCGCCTGCCGCCTCGGCTTTCAAGGCAGGCATATCCGGTAAAACGTCTTGCAGGCGCCGCGGTCAACCGCAAAGAACGTCCTGAATCATTCCCCGCCGCGCACACCGACAGAGGTCGCCATGAAAATCCGAGAGCTTGCCCAGTACTGGGAAGAGAACGCCAAGGGCCACCTCAGCGCCACCGGCCATCTCTTGCACCTGGACCTGGAGGCCGAAGCGCGTCTGGCCGCGTTGGCCGAGATGTACCCCAAGCGCCACATCGAGGAATTGCTCGGCGAGCTGGTCGGTGCCGCGCTCGAGGAGCTTGAAGCGAGCTTCCCGTATATCCAGGGGCAGCATGTGATTGCCACTGACGAAGAAGGCGATCCTCTGTACGAAGACATCGGCGCCACGCCGCGTTTCCTGGCGCTTTCGCGGCGTCATCTGCACGACCTCAGCCATGCCCGCAGCAAGGAGGAGGACTGAATCTCGTACCTTTCAGCGCTGACCGTTGAGTCAGAAAAAAAACCGGAGAACGCCCGATTTTTCTGAACTATCCGCAAAACGTTTCAGTCCGAGCCAATAAGCCATCACGGTAGAACCCTGCAACCACGGGCCTTGCCGCGCTAGTAGCCGAAAGCGCTCGGAACCGTCAGGGAATGCGATGGAATGCCACGGACATCGTCGTTTATCAGGAGTGATCCAATGGAGTTGACCACCATGAAGACCCGCACCGAGAAATCGTCAATCACTCATCTGCGCAGTATCAAGCTGGCCGCCCTGGCTCTGGGTAGCAGCTTCGTGCTCGCAGGTTGTGCTGGCAACCCGCCCACTGAGCAGTACGCCGTGACCCAGTCGGCGGTCAACTCTGCGGTAAGTGCTGGCGGCACCGAGTTCGCGGCCGTTGAAATGAAAGCGGCTCAGGACAAGTTCAAGAAAGCTGAAATCGCCATGCACGACAAGAAGTATGACGAAGCCAAGCTTCTGGCCGAACAGGCCGAATGGGACGCCCGCGTCGCCGAGCGCAAGGCGCAGGCCGCCAAGGCCGACAAGGCCGTTCAAGATGCCCGCCAAGGTGTCCAGGACCTGCGTGAGGAAGGCATGCGCAGCGCTGAATAAGCCTGCTCACCCGACCCATGCATTCGTTATCGATCAAAGGATGAACCACTATGCGTAAACACGTCATGATTCCTGCCCTGCTGGCCCTGAGCGTTGGCCTGGCCGCCTGCTCGCACCAGCCGAACCCGAACCTTGAGTCGGCCCGCACCAACTTCTCCGCCCTGCAGAGCGATCCGCAGGCGAGCAAGATAGCGGCCCTCGAGACCAAGGATGCCCAGGACTGGCTGAACAAGGCCGACAAGGCCTACCTGGACCGCGACGATGACAAGAAGGTCGACCAGCTGGCCTACCTGACCAACCAGCGCATCGAAGTGGCCAAGCAGACCATCGCCCTGCGTGGCTCCGAGGCCAACCTGAAGAACGCTGCCGCCCAACGTGCCCAGGCCCGCCTGGATGCCCGTGACGCGCAGATCAAGAAGCTTCAGGAAAGCATGAACGCCAAGCAGACCGACCGCGGCACCCTGGTGACCTTCGGCGACGTGCTGTTCGACTTCAACAAGGCCGACCTGAAAAGCAGCGCCCTGCCGAACATCACCACCCTGGCCACCTTCCTGCAGGAAAACCCTGACCGCAAGGTGATCGTAGAGGGTTACACCGACTCCGTCGGCTCGGCCAACTATAACCAGTCGCTGTCCGAGCGCCGCGCAGAGTCGGTCCGCCGCTCGCTGCTGCGCGCAGGTGTCGACCCAGCGCGTGTGGTTGCACAGGGTTACGGCAAGGAATACCCGGTTGCCGACAACTCCAGCAACTCGGGCCGTGCGCAGAACCGTCGAGTGGAAGTCACCATTTCCAATGACAACCAGCCGGTTGCCCCTCGCTCGGTGAGCCAGCGTTAAGCGCTACCGCTGGTGAACCAGAGACCCCGCCAGATGGCGGGGTTTTTTTATGGTTTTTTGCGGGGCGTGCGCTTGGGGCCTTGTGGCGCCCATGAGATCGAGCGCCGCCCGCGCGGCGCATCGCGGGACAAGCCCGCTCCCACATTTGTTGCAACGTACCATGGCCTGTGGGTTTGGGTTGCTAGCCTTGGTGCATGGCGGAAGACTGTGGAGGGCCGGTGTGCTCACCCCAAGACCTTCGGCGTACAAACAAGGCTAAGACTCCAATCTGTCAGGCCATGGCACGTTGCAACAAATGTGGGAGCGGGCTTGTCCCGCGATGCGCCGCCCGCGCGGCGCTCGATCCCGAGGGCGCTGAAAACCCCCAGGGCATGCACCCCAAGCATTACCGCACCTGCTGCGGCGTCTCCTGCCCCATGCAGCGAACCGCCTGCTTCTTGCGGTCCACCAGCACGCCGGTCAGGCCTTTCTGCTGGGTATCGAACAACACCAGCACGCCATCGATGCACTGGGCCACCTGCGGCGCAGGACTCAGCGACACCTTGTAGTCCTCGCCAGGCACGGTCTTGAGCATGGTGAAGTCCGACAGCAGCAAGGCATCCTGGGGCTTGGCGAAATGCAGATAGCCGTAGTACCAGAGGGCCCCGACCGTCACGACGATACTCCCGACGCCAGTCAGGATCAGGGGGATGGCGTTGCGTTCTTCACTCATTGCTTGTTGTTCTCGTCAGGGTAGTTGGGCACTTCGCCCAGGCGCCGCAGACCGTTGAAATGGGTGGGATCGTCGAGAAAGCGCAGCATGACCTGGCGCCATGTCGGGTCGGCGAAGGTCTGCACGTGGCCGCCTCGGGTCAGCTGCAGCACGCGTGGGGGCGGCGCGTGCTGGTACAGGCGGATGCCGCTGGCCATGGGCACCAGCTTGTCATCGATGCTGTGGAAGAACAGCTTGGGCGGGCTGTCCAGGCGTTCGACCGAACGGATCGCGCTGTCGCCGTCGGGCACCAGCCACGACAGCGGCACCTGCAAGGGCCAGGTGAACCATGTATTTCCCAAGGCAAAGCGGCCGATCTCTCGATAGCTGGCCGGCACGCCATCGAACACCAGTGCCTGGAAACGCTGGCGCTGCTCGGGATGCGCTGCCAGGTAGTGGATGCCCATGGCCCCTCCTAGACTCTGTCCCAGCAGCACCAGTGGCTTGCCTTGAACTTCGGGGGCCTGCGCCAGCCAATCCAGCGCCGCGCCAATGTCCTCGTAGACCGCCGGGAGGCTGGGCTTGCCTTCGGACAGCCCGTAGCCGCGGTAATCGAGCATCAGCACCTGATAGCCCTGCTTGGGCAGCCAGTAGCTGCCGCCCAGGTGCCAGGCCAGGTTGCCACCGTTGCCATGCAGGTGCAGCACGGTGCCCTTGACCTCGACGCCAGGCTTGGCGGGCAGCCACCAGGCATGCAGGCGCGTGCCGTCGGCGGCGGTCAGGGTCAGTTCGCGGAATGCCAGCTTGGCCCGCTCCGGGGTAAACGGCTGGCCCGGCTCGGGATAGAACAGCAAGCTGCTGCAACCGGCGGCACCCATGAGCAGGCACGCCAGCAACAGGCCCCGACAGGCTTCAGAGAATGTTCGCGTAGTCGGCTTCAATGCGATCCAGGCTCAGGTGGTTGAGGAAGTTGGAGAAGCACATCCAGGCCGACAACGCATTGAGGTCGCGAAACTGCTCGGGCAGGTACTTGGGCGGCTCCACCAGGCCTTCATCGACCAGCTGGCGCAAGGTACGCATGTCTTCGAGCGTGGTCTTGCCGCAGAACAGCAAGGGGATCTGTTCCAACTTGCCCTTCTTCACGGCCAACTGAATGTAGTTGTAGACCATGATGAAACCCTTGAGGTAGGACAGGTCCTTGGTGAAGGGCAGTCCATTGGGCACCGATCCGCGGAACACCCGGCTGGCGTTGCCATAGCTTTCACCCATCTCGAAGCCCTGGCCACGGAAGAACTCGTACACCTGCATGAAGTCCGCGCCCTCCTCGACCATGTGGATGGCCCGGGTACGGTTGGTCAGCTTGCGCAGGCGACTGGGATAGGAGGCGAAGGCAATGACTTCCATGAGGATCGCCAGGCCTTCCTGGGTCACGGTCGACGAGGGCGGGCCCTTGGCCAGGAAGGTGCAGATGGGCTGGCTCAAGCCGTTGAGGGTGGTACCGACGTGCACCAGCCCTTCATGGACCTCCAGGGCGCGTACATCGCGGGAGTTGAACATGGCATCGGCGCGGATCTTGATGTAGTCGGCGCCCGCCGCGGCGTCGGCGACGATACCGTCGGACTCGAACACGCGGATGGTGCCTTCGGCCTCGCCGAACACCTTGTTCAGGCGGCTCTGCAGGATATCCACCGCCTCCTTGGCGGTCAGGCTCTTGGGCTCGTCCTTCAGGTCCCCTCGCCCATCGATGTTGTTGAGGTAGTCAGAGAGCATCAGGCCCAGGTCGGCCAGGGTCGGGTCGCCGGCATGGAACGCATCGGAGGCGGCGCCGTAGAGCTCTTGCGAGATCAACCCGAAATCCTCGGTGCCGCGCGCTTCGAGCATGCGCACGACCATGCGGTACTCCTTGCACATGCGCCGCATGATCTGCCCGACCGGGTTGAACTGGCCGAGCTGGCGGGTGATGTCGCGCTCGATGCTCTGGAATTCGGACTTCACCGCAGCCGAGTCGAACGACAACGGCCGCGCCTGGTAATAGGCACGGTCCACCGCCGGTGGCTCCCTGCCCTCGTTCTCGAAGAAACCCTGGCGGATGCTGTCGTCCCACTTGACCGCGTCGAGCACGCGGATAGGCGTCTGCGCAACGACTATCCGGTCCGACAACGCGCGTACTGTCTGCTGGTACTCGTCCACACACACTCCTGGATTCGGATCGTTTACTTGCCGGCGCGCTGGAAGCGCGCCACTTCGATGAACAGGTCCGAATTGGCCGGATCATCCAGATAAGCCAGCACCCGTGCGGGGGTGCTGTCGATCAGTACGCCCTCTCCATTGTCCTCGGGCACTTCGGTGCTGCGGCCGGTGAGCTCCTTCTTGTCCACCGCCTGGCGAACCTGCTCGGCGTCGAGGTTGTAGAGCACCAGTTGCTTGCCGTCGATCACATCGAAACCGCCGATCAGGAAATTCCCGCCCAGGCGCTTGGGCACGCCTGCCGAGAGGTACCAGCGATTGCCATGCCGGGAGACGCTGAAGACATATTCCTCGGCCTTGTTGTCCTTGCCCCGCGCCACCGCCTTGTAGGCATTGCCGCCCAGACGGCTGATGGTCAGGCGCAGCGGCTCGCCCCAGGCGTCCTTGCTGCTCCATTGGCCCAGCAAGGCCTTGGGCGCTGCCTGGTTGCTCGGCAGCGGTTCGTTGAAGGTTACCAGACAGCCGCCCAGTAGCAGGAACGACAGGCTCAACAGCACACGCCAGGCTTTCATCAGGTTCTCCTTGAAGAGGTCAGCCGCGCTTCACGCCGCCGCCAGCACCAGGTGAAGGTAACGGGTAAGGATAGAGAGCATCTGCCCATCGGCTTGCGCATTCGCGTCCTTGAGCAGTCCCTGATATTCCATCTGCTCGATAATCGCCGTCAACACCAGCGCGTCCTGCTCGGGCTGACGCGAGCCTACCACCTGCAGCATCTGCCGGGCGCCGTGCAGCAGGATCTGCTCGTGGGAGCGCACCAGTTCCGCCAGGCGCGGGCACAGCAGCGCCTCCTGGCGAAAGCCCTGTTCGGCCATGAGAAAGTCACGGCGATTGCTGAGCTGGCGAGTGACATAGTCGCTGGTCATGCGGGCCACTTCATCGGCCAGGCGGGCGCGCCACTGCGGGCTGCCGTCGCCTTGGGACAGCAACTGGCGCAGCACGACCTCGGTGTTGGCCCAGAGCTTGGCCATGTAGGCCGCGCTGCGCTCGACGTACTGGGCGAAGGTGTCGGTGAGCAGGTCTTCGATGTCTTTGAAGTAATAGGTGGTGGCCGACAGCGGCACTCCGGCCTCGGCCGCCACCGCACGGTGCCGCACGCCACGCACGCCATCGCGCACGACGATACGCATGGCGGCATCGAGGATCTGCTGGCGCCGCTCCTCGCTGCCCTGGCGGCGGGTCTTGCGGCCCTGGTATTGCACGCTCTGGGCGACGGCGCTGGCAATGCCGGCGGCGCCTGGGTGGGCGATTGCGGGGGTCATGGGTACCTCATCATGTTCTGGTCCTTGCAGTGCCTGTTCCGGCCCTTTCGCTGGCAAGCCAGCTCCCACAGGTACGGAGCGGTCATCAGGAGCGCTGCTGTACCTGTGGGAGCTGGCTTGCCAGCGAAGAGGCCGGTACAGGCACAAGAAAAAGCCGCCATGAAGGCGGCTTGTTCAGACTGCTCAGGCCTGCGGGCGCATGTGCGGGAACAGGATCACATCGCGGATCGACGGCGAGTTGGTGAGCAACATCACCAGGCGGTCGATGCCGATGCCTTCGCCGGCGGTCGGCGGCATGCCGTACTCCAGGGCGCGGACGAAATCGGCGTCGAAGTGCATGGCTTCGTCGTCACCGGCGTCCTTCTCGGCCACCTGGGCCAGGAAGCGCTCTGCCTGGTCCTCGGCATCGTTGAGCTCGGAGTAGGCGTTGGCGATCTCGCGGCCACCGATGAACAGCTCGAAGCGGTCGGTAACGTTGGGGTTGTGGTCGTTGCGGCGCGCCAGCGGCGACACTTCGAACGGGTACTCGGTGATGAAGTGCGGCTGTTCCAGCTTGTGCTCCACCAGCTCTTCGAAAATCATCACCTGCAGCTTGCCCAGGCCTTCGTGGCCCAGCACCTTGGCACCGGCCTGCTTGGCGATGGCGCGGGCCCTGTCGACGTCCTGCAGGTCGGCGGCGGTCAGCTCTGGGTTGTACTTGAGGATCGAGTCGAACACCGACAGGCGCACGAACGGCTCGCCGAAGTGGAACACCTTGTCGCCATATGGCACGTCGGTGCTGCCCAGGACCAGTTGCGCCAGCTCGCGGAACAACTCTTCGGTGAGGTCCATGTTGTCTTCGTAGTCGGCGTAGGCCTGGTAGAACTCGAGCATGGTGAACTCGGGGTTGTGCCGGGTCGAAACGCCTTCGTTACGGAAGTTGCGGTTGATCTCGAAGACCTTCTCGAAACCACCGACCACCAGCCGCTTGAGGTACAGCTCCGGAGCGATCCGCAGGAACATGGCCATGTCGAGCGCATTGTGGTGCGTCTCGAACGGCTTGGCCGCCGCGCCGCCAGGAATGGTCTGCAGCATCGGTGTCTCGACTTCGAGGAAGTCGCGCTGGGCGAGGAAGCTGCGGATGTGCGAGATCACCTGCGAACGCACACGGAAGGTGTGGCGGGTGTCTTCGTTGACCATCAGGTCGACGTAGCGCTGACGGTAGCGCTGTTCGGTGTCGGTCAGGCCGTGGTGCTTGTCCGGCAGCGGGCGCAGCGACTTGGTCAGCAGGCGCACGGTGGTCATCTCGACGTACAGGTCGCCCTTGCCGGAACGGGCCAGGGTACCTTCGGCGGCGATGATGTCGCCCATGTCCCACGTCTTGACCGCGGCCAGGGTTTCCTCGGGCAGGGTCTTGCGGTTGACGTAGACCTGGATGCGCCCGGTCATGTCCTGGATCACCATGAACGAGCCACGGTTGAGCATGATGCGGCCGGCAACCTTGACCGGGATCGCTGCAGCTTCCAGTTCTTCCTTGGTCTTGTCCACGTACTGTTTCTGCAGGTCATCGCAGTAGCTGTCGCGGCGGAAGTCATTGGGGAAGGCCTGGCCCTTGGCGCGCTCGGCAGCAAGTTTTTCCTTGCGCAGGGCGATCAGGGCGTTTTCTTCCTGTTGCAGGTCTTGCGGGTCGAGTTTGAGGTCGCTCATGTCGTCACATCTTCCATCAGGGATTCATTGCCCTCGCCCGCGGGCGAGGGTCTTGCAGGGGGTGTGAAGCTTACAACCCCTGTTTGAGGCTGGCTTCGAGGTATTCGTCGATGTCGCCGTCGAGCACCTTGTCGCAGTCGCTGCGCTCGACGCCGGTACGCAGGTCCTTGATCCGCGACGCGTCGAGCACGTACGAGCGAATCTGGTGACCCCAGCCGATGTCGGACTTGGTGTCCTCCAGGGCCTGGGAAGCGGCGTTGCGCTTCTGCATTTCCTGCTCGTACAACTTGGCCCGCAGCATTTTCATGGCGGTGTCCTTGTTGGCGTGCTGG
The DNA here is from genome assembly GCF_056312565.1 of Pseudomonas sp. JE3303. Classification (NCBI taxonomy): domain Bacteria; kingdom Pseudomonadati; phylum Pseudomonadota; class Gammaproteobacteria; order Pseudomonadales; family Pseudomonadaceae; genus Pseudomonas; species Pseudomonas sp. JE3303. Next base: position 299,166 of record NZ_JBWGIF010000002.1, on the reverse strand, counting down.
GAACGTTCGTTCTGGCAGCTGACCACGGTGTTGGTCGGCACGTGGGTGATCCGCACCGCGGAGTCGGTGGTGTTCACGTGCTGGCCACCGGCACCGGAGGAGCGGTAGGTGTCGATGCGCAGGTCCGACGGGTTGATCTCGATCTCGACCTTGTCATCGATCTCGGGCGATACGAACACCGCCGAGAACGAGGTATGACGGCGGTTACCGGAGTCGAACGGGCTCTTGCGGACCAGGCGGTGCACGCCGATCTCGGTGCGCAGCCAGCCGAAGGCGTACTCGCCCTTGATGTGCAAGGTGGCGCCCTTGATACCGGCGACCTCACCTTCGGAAAGCTCCATGATGGTGGTGTCGAAACCGCGCTTGTCGGCCCAGCGCAGGTACATGCGCAGCAGGATGTTGGCCCAGTCCTGCGCTTCGGTACCGCCGGAGCCGGCCTGGATGTCCAGGTAGGCGTTGTTCATGTCCATCTCGCCACTGAACATGCGGCGGAACTCGAGCTGGGCCAGGGCCGACTCGAGGCTTTCGAGCTCGCTGACCACATCGCCCACGGCGGTTTCGTCGTCTTCCTCGACAGCCATGTCGAGCAGGTCGCGGCAATCGGCCAGGCCGCCGGACAGCTTGTCCAGGGTCTCGACGATCTGCGCCAGGGTGGCACGCTCGCGGCCCAGCTCCTGGGCGTATTCAGGCTTGTTCCAGACGTTCGGGTCTTCGAGCTCGCGGTTGACTTCGATCAGGCGATCATGCCGTTGATCGTAGTCAAAGATACCCCCGAATTGACTCGGAACGCTCGGTCAGGTCCTTGATGGTGTTCAGGATCGGATTGATTTCCATGGGCGGGCAGCTCTCGTGCGGGATTCGGTGAAAAGCCGATGATTATAACTGACTTCAAGCTCCAAGCGCCAAGCTACAAGCGACAAGATGACTTGTCCGCGCTTGAAACCTGCAGCTCGAAACCTGCAGCAGCCTTCAGGCAATCCCGACCTGGTTGCGCCCTTGGTTCTTGGCCATGTACAGCCCTTTGTCCGCCGCGGAGATCAACTGCCGGCATTGAGTGCCGATGGCCGGTGTCTGGGTCGCCAGGCCAATGCTTGCGGTAAGCCTGGCATCGGCAGTGGGCGCGGTATGCGGGATGTTCAGCGCCAGCACCATCAGGCGCAGCTTCTCGGCAATCAGCCGTGCGCCGCCCGGCGAGGTGTTGGGCAATACCAGCGCGAACTCCTCGCCGCCGTAGCGCGCGGACAGGTCGGTGGGCCGCGAGCAGGACCCTCTGATGGCCTCGGCCACCCGGCGCAAGGCTTCGTCGCCGGCCAGGTGGCCGAAGGTGTCGTTGTACGACTTGAAGTAGTCGACGTCGATCATCAGCAGCGACAGCTGGGTCTGCTCGCGCATGGCCCGGCGCCACTCCAGCTCAAGGTATTCATCGAAGTGGCGGCGGTTGGACAGTCCGGTCAGGCCGTCGGAGTTCATCAGCCGTTGCAGCACCAGGTTGGTGTCGAGCAGCTGTTGCTGGCTTACGCGCAAGGCGCGGTAGGCCTCGTCACGCTGCAGAAGGGTCAGGTAGGAGCGCGAGTGATAGCGGATACGCGCGACCAGCTCGATGGTGTCGGGGAGCTTGACCAGGTAGTCGTTCGCCCCGGCGGCAAAGGCGGCGCTCTTGACGAGCGGGTCTTCCTTGGTCGACAGCACGATGATCGGGATGTCTTGCGTGGCCGGGTTGCTGCGGTACTCGCGGACCAGCGTCAGGCCGTCCAGGCCTGGCATGATCAAGTCCTGGAGAATGACCGTCGGCCTGATCCGAATCGCCTGGTCAATTGCCTGGTGGGGATCGGCGCAGAAGTGAAAATCGATGTTCTCTTCATGGGCCAGGCCACGACGCACCGCCTCACCGATCATCGCCTGGTCGTCGACCAGCAGGACCATCGCCGAATTTTCATTGGTGGTCGTGAAACCGTTGATCGGTAGATCATTCATGCATAGTCACCAGGTCACTGCCGCGCAGGCGGCGTGAAAGAATACGTGTCGTCATTTGGGAAAGATGTCCATCAGCCGGGCGGCGATACGCTCGAGGGGCCGGATTTCCACCGCTGCATCGATCGCCGCGGCCGCCTTTGGCATGCCATACACCGCGCTGCTCTGCTGGTCCTGGGCAATGGTCAGGCAACCCTGCTGGCGCATCAGCTTGAGACCCTGGGCGCCATCGCGCCCCATGCCCGTCAGCAGCACGCCCACGGCGTCGCCGGTCCAGTAACGGGCAACGCTTTCGAAGAACACATCGATCGAAGGCCGGTAGATTTCATCGACCGGCTCGGCGGTGTAGGCCAGCAGGCCATTTTTCAACAGGCGGATGTGATGATTGGTGCCGGCCAGCAACACCTGCCCCGGCTGCGGAGGCTCGCCCTCACAGGCCAGGCGTACCGGAAGCCCGCAAGCGCTGCTCAGCCACTCGGCCATGCCGGCCGCGAAGACCTGGTCGACATGCTGGACCAGCACGATGGCGGCGGGAAAGTCGCGTGGCAAGCGCCCGAGCAGTATTTCCAGGGCCGCTGGCCCGCCTGCCGACGAGCCGATCGCCACCAGCCCTGGCCGCTGGGCCCCGGCACGCAGCGGTGCGCCCAGCGGGCTGGTGGTACTGGTGTGCTGCTGGCCGATGAGCCAGCTGATATTGAGGATCTTGCGCAACAGCGGCGCCGCCGCCTCCCGCGGGTCGCCTGCACCCAGGGCTGGCGTATCGACCACATCCAGGGCGCCGTGGCCCATGGCCTCGAACACCCGGTGCACGTTCTGCTTGCGGTCCACGGTGACAATGACGATGGCGCACGGCGTGTGGGCCATGATCTGGCGGGTGGCCTCCACTCCATCCATCACCGGCATGATCAGGTCCATCAGGATCAGGTCGGGGGTCAGTTCACTACAGCGCTGCACCGCCTCGGCACCATTGGCGGCCACCCACACCACCTGGTGCGCCGGCTCGAATGCCAGCGCCCGGCGCAACGCTTCCACAGCCATGGGCATATCGTTGACGATGGCGATCCTCATCCCTGTGCACCTCCAATCAACTCCACCACGGCATCCAGCAACGCATCATCATGGAAACTGGCCTTTGCCAAATAGTAGTCGGCCCCGGCATCCAGTCCACGTCGGCGGTCTTCCTCGCGGTCCTTGTAGGACACCACCATGACCGGCAACGATTGCAGGCGATGGTCGCGGCGCACCAGGCTCACCAGTTCGATACCGTCCATGCGCGGCATGTCGATGTCGGTGATCAGCAGGTCGAAGTCCTCACCCCGCAAGGCGTTCCAGCCATCCATGCCATCGACCGCCACGGCCACGTCGTAGCCGCGGTTGCCCAGCAACTTGCGTTGCAGCTCGCGCACCGTGAGCGAGTCGTCGACCACCAGCACGCGCTTGCGCGGCGCGCCACGTGCGCTCGCTGATCCACGTTCGATGCGTTCCAGGCGGCCAGTGCTGAGCAGCTTCTCGACCGAGCGCAGCAGGTCTTCGACGTCGATGATCAGTACCACCGACCCGTCGTCGAGCAAGGCCCCGGCCGAGATGTCCTGGACCTTGCCCAGGCGCGGATCCAGCGGCATCACCACCAGCACCCGTTCGCCAATCAGCCGCTCGACAGCGACGCCATACAGCTGCTCGCGCTCACGGATCACCACCACGCGGATGTTCTGTTCCTCGCCTGGGGTTGCCGGCCGGTTGAGCAACTGGCTGGCAGAGACCAGGCCGATGTGACGCTGATCGTGCCAGAAATGCTGGCGCCCCTCGATCTGCACGATTTCCTCCGCGGGCACGTCAAGGGTGCGTTCGATATGCGCCAGGGGGAAGGCATAGGCTTCGCCGCCCACCTCGACCACCAGGCTGCGCACCACCGACAGGGTCAACGGCACTTCCAGGTGGAAACAACTGCCCTGCCCCGGCACCTGGGTCAGCTCGATCGAGCCCCTCAGCTCACGGACCATGTGCTGCACGGCATCGAGCCCGACGCCACGGCCCGAGACCTCGGTGACCTTGTCGCGCAGGCTGAAGCCTGGGAGAAACAGGAAGGTCAGCAGTTCGGCTTCGCTCATCTGCGCCACGGTCTCGGCGGGCGACAGCGCCCGCTCGACGATGCTGCGGCGCAGGCGCTCAAGGTCGACACCGGCGCCGTCATCGCTCAGCTCCAGGACCAGCAGGCCAGCCTGGTGCGATGCACGCAGGCGGATCACCCCATCACTGGGCTTGCCGGCCAGCAGGCGCCGCTCGGCTGATTCGATCCCGTGGTCCACGGCGTTGCGCAGCAGGTGCGTCAGCGGCGCATCGAGCTTTTCCAGTACATCGCGGTCGACCTGGGTTTTCTCGCCTTCGATCTGCAGGCTCACCTGCTTGCCCAGCGAGCGGCCCAGGTCACGCACCATCCTGCTTTGCCCCGACAGCACATCGGCGAAGGGGCGCATGCGGCAGGCCAGTGCGGTGTCGTAGAGCAATTGCGCCCGCTGGCTGGCCTGCCAGCCGAATTCGTCGAGGTCGGTGGCTTGCTGCTGCAGGATCTGCTGGGTCTCGCCCAGCAGGCGTTGGGTCTGGACCAGTGCTTCAAGCACCTCGGCGCCCTGCCCGCTGGCTTCAAGCTGCGTCTTCAGGCCATCCAGGGCACGCATCCCCTGCCCATGCATGCGCTTGAGGCGTTGCAGGGTGGCCAGGTACGGCTTCAGGCGCTGGGTTTCCACCAGTGACTTGCTCGAGAGGTCGAGCAGGCTGTTCAGCCGCTCGGCGGTCACCCGCAGGACTCGCTCGCCGTTTTCGGTCGTGTGTTTGCCCCGAGGCGCAGGCACCGCCGCATCGGCAGCGGGTGCAGCGGGAGCGGCCATGGGTGCGGCAGGCAATACGGTCGGGGGTGGCACGGGTGCCGCAGCCGCAGCCAGCAGGTTGACTGGCGGCACGCCGCGCGGGTCAAGCAGTGCGGCCATCAGTACCAGGAAATCCGGCACCGCTGTCTCGCCCTGGGTGTCTCCCGGGGTGGCGATACGCATCAGCAGGTCGGTGCCTTGCAGCAGGGCGTCGATGTGCTCGGCCCGAAGCGCCAGGCGCCCCTCCTGGGCCGCGACCAGGCAGTCTTCCATGACATGGGCGACACTGACGCCTGCATCGACTCCCACGATCCGCGCCGCGCCCTTGAGGGAATGGGCCGCGCGCATGCACGCCTCAAGCTGGTCGGCCTGGGCCGGGTTTCGCTCCAGGGCCAGCAGACCCGTGCTCAGTACCTGGGTCTGGGCCTCGGCCTCCAGGCTGAACAGTTCCAGCAGCGACGCATCGCGCATTTGCTCTGGGGTCATGAAAGGCTCCGGTTCACGGCGGACAAGAGTTGTCGTTCATCCAGCACCCGCACGCTGCGCCCACGCCATTGAAGGACCGCTGCGGTGAATTGCGCCGCTTTGTGTTCAACCTCCAGCCGCGCCGGGTCAAGGCCATGAATGCCGTCGACCTCGTCCACCGGCAGCACCACTGCACCGCCTTCGGCCGCCAGGATCAGCATGCGCGGCATCACCCGGCGGCCTTCATCGGTCCTTGCCAGACGCTCCTGGCCCAGCAAGTCGGCCAACGACAGGCAGGGCACCAGCGCGCCACGCACATTGGCCACGCCCTGCAGCACCCGCGAGCGCTGATGGGGCAATGAGTGGACCGGTTGCAGCGGGGCAATCTCGGCAAGGCATGCCGTGGCCAGCGCCAGCCATTCCTCGCCCAGGCGAAACAGCAGCATGGAGCGCCGGGGACCACCGTCTTCACGTTCGGGCGCCTCTGCCTGTTCGTCCTGCAACAAGGCGTAGCGGTCGAGCAGGCGAGTGGCCGCGCAGGCGTACACTTCACAATTGCGGCAATGGATATGCTGTTCAAGCAGCGGGCATTGCTTGTTGCCATGCACGCCGATGCGGTTCCAGCAGTCGTCTATCGTGTCTTCGCCATGAGTAACGAGTCGCACCTGATGCTCCGTGCTCATTGATCAGCCCCGCGTCCAGCCCGCGCCACGCGGGCCTGCAGGCGGCGGGCGCCGGCCTCGTCGCCCTGCGAGGCCAACAGCGCCGCCAGGTGGACAAGGGCCTCGTGGTGCTGCGGTTCGAGGTACAGCGCCTTGCGGTAGTGCCCCAACGCTTGCTGGGCGTCGCCGGCGGTGTCACTGAGCAGGCCCAGCCAGTAATAGACCTGTGCCTTGGGGGCAAACTCGCGCAGGTAGCGCTCGCAGGCAGCCCGTGCCTGCTGGCTGTTGCCGGCATCGGCCAGCAAGCCGATCTGCCTGAGCAATTCGCTTTCGCCATCGGGGCGCGGGGCGACCACCACCTTGCCGGGCAAGGGGCGCATGGTCCGTGGCAGCGTGGCGGCCTGGCGTGGCAGGTACGGAGTCGCGGCGGCAAGGCGCGGCGTCTGGCTCACGGGGGCCACGGCCGCGCGCCCGGCCTCGTCCTGGCGCACGTATGCGAACGACTGGGCGATACCGACCGGGCGCATGCCCAGGCGCGCCAGCAGGCTGCCTTCGGCGGGGCCGATGAACAGCACACCCTGAGGGTGGGCCAGGCACTTGAGCACTTCGAAGACCCGTTGCTGGGTCGGTACGTCGAAATAGATCAACAGGTTGCGGCAGAACACAAAGTCATACAGGCCTTCCCGGGCCTTGAGGGCGGGGTCCAGGACATTGCCAGGCTGCAGGGTTACCTGCTGGCGCACCTGATCGCGCAGGCGATGGCCTTCGGGTGTATCCGTGAAGTGCCGCTCGCGAAACTCGAGGGCTTCACCGCGAAAAGAATTGCGGCCATATACCGCCTGTTGCCCGCGGGCGATGGAAAGAGGGCTGATGTCCATGCCGTCAATGCGAAACGCACTCCCCGGTACGCCCGCATCGAGCAGTGCCATGGCAATCGAATAAGGCTCTTCGCCGGTGGAACACGGCAGGCTGAGGATGCGCAGCGGGCGTGAGCCCGCCAGCTCCATCAGGCGCTTCTGGGCCAGGCTTACCAAGGCGCTGAAGGATTGCGGGTAACGGAAGAACCAGGTCTCGGGGACGATCACCGCTTCGATCAACGCCTGCTGCTCGTCGCTCGATTGCTGCAGGCGCAGCCAGTAGTCGTCCAGGTCGCGTGCCTCAAGGGCCGCGCTACGCTGGCGCAGCGCGCGCTCCACCGTCGGCGCACCGATGGACTCCACGTCCAGGCCGATGCGCTCCTTGAGAAAACGGAAGAACCGCTGTTCGCCGCTCATGGCGATACCTTCGCTGGCTCGGCGGGAAACAGCAGCGCGCGGCTCTGCGCCGGCACCAGTTCATCGACGCGGATGCGTTGCAGCAGCCCCAGGGCGTCCTGGCGCACGGGCCCCAGGTAAGGCGCATCGGCATTGTCCAGGCCGTAGGGACGAAACTCGCCAGGCTGGCAGCGCAAGGTATTGGTGGCCTGTTCCAGGATCAGCCCCAGTTGCAGGCCGGGCCGCTCTGGATCCGCGCGGTAATGCACCAGCACCAGCCGCGTGCTGGTGCGCTGGGGAGCCGCCACGCCGAATGCCAGCGCGCCGATGTCGATGACCGGCACCAGCACCCCGCGATGGGCGAGAATCCCCGCGACCCAGTGAGGGGCCTGGGCGATCGGCTTGAGCACACGCAGCGGCAGCACCTCGACCACCTCGCGCACATCCAGTGCGAAGCGCTGACCAGCAAGCTGGAACAGAAGATACAGCACGCCCTTGGCAGCGGCCGCCGGGGTCTGACGAGGCTGGATATCGGTCATCGAGTCAGACTTTGAACCGCGAGACACCGCCGCGCAGGCCGGCGGCCACCTGGCTGAGCTCGTCGATGGCAAAGCTTGCCTGGCGCAGCGACTCGACGGTCTGGGTGCTGGCATCGCTAAGCTGGGCCAGGGCATGGTTGATCTGCTCGGCGCCGGTGGCCTGGGCCTGCATGCCCTCGTTGACCATCAGCACCCGCGGCGCCAGGGCTTGTACCTGGTGGATGATCTGGCTGAGCTGTTCACCGACCTGCTGCACCTCGAACATGCCGCGGCGCACTTCCTCGGAGAACTTGTCCATGCCCATCACCCCTGCCGAAACGGACGACTGGATCTCGCGCACCATCTGCTCGATGTCGTAAGTGGCCACGGCGGTCTGGTCGGCCAGGCGCCGCACTTCGGTGGCGACCACGGCAAAACCACGGCCGTACTCCCCGGCCTTTTCGGCCTCGATGGCTGCGTTGAGCGACAGCAGGTTGGTCTGGTCGGCGACCTTGACGATGGTCACCACCACCTGGTTGATGTTGCTGGCCTTCTCATTGAGGATGCCCAGCTTGGCATTGACCAGGTCGGCCGCGCCCATCACCTGGTGCATCGTCTCTTCCATGCGTGACAAGCCCTGCTGGCCCGAGCCCGCCAGGATCGAGGCCTGATCGGCGGCGCTGGTGACTTCGGTCATGGTACGCACGAGGTCGCGGGATGTCGCGGCGATCTCGCGTGACGTGGCGCCGATCTCGGTGGTGGTGGCCGCCGTTTCGGTGGCCGTGGCCTGCTGTTGCTTGGAGGTGGCGGCGATCTCGGTCACCGAGGTGGTCACCTGCACCGAAGAGCGCTGCGCCTGGGACACCAGGCCGGTCAGGGCTTCCATCATGTCGTTGAAGCCGGTCTCGATAGCGCCGAACTCGTCCTTGCGGTCCAGGTTCAGACGCACGCTGAGATCACCCGAGCGCAGCTTGTCGAGCGCCCTGACGAAACGCTGCATGGGCGCGGTAATCGCGCGCATCAGCATCAATCCGCAGATGCCGGCGGCAAGCATGGCCAGGACCAACGAGACGATCATGCTGCCCTTGGCCGTGGCAACGGCGCTGACGATGGCATCAGTGGCCTGGTCGGCAGTCTCGCGGTTGCGTTCGATGACGCTGTTCAGGTGCTTGCGCCCGGTAAGCCAGGCGGGCGTGAGGACTTCGGTGATCAGCCGCTCGGCCTGGGCATAGTCGCCTTGCCGGTACACGGTCAGGACCTGGTCGATCGCTTTGAGATAGTCCTGTTCGAGCCGCACGAACTCGTCGAAGCTGGCCTGGTCCTCCGGGGTACTGATGGTGCCCTGGTAACTGGCCATGTGCTGCTTGAGGCGGTCTTCGAAGCTCTTGTAGAGGTCCTGGTCGGCCGTGGTGAACGGACGGTGATCGCTGAGTCCTACGAGTTGCTGGCTGGTGACATAACTGTCGACCCAGGCGCTGCGGATCATCGAGCTGTAGTAGACCCCCGGAATGCTGTCGGAGCCTACTTCCTGCTCGCTTGACTCGATCGTCACCAACCGCGAGTAGGCGGCCACGATCATCAGCAGCATGATGGCGATGATCACGGCGAAACTTGCCAGGATCCGTTGGCGTAACGTCCAGTTCTTCACAGACAACCCTCAAGAATTCACTACGAGCGGGAAAATGGGGCAGAGTATAGCCCACAGCCCCGCTCATCTACGCTCGCTTGAAGGGAATATCGGGCATCCCTGCCCTTGGACATCCCGGGACAGACGCTTCACGACGTCGCGGCGAGCCTGACCTGGCTTTCGAGTTCCTCGCGCAGGCCCGGCTCGAGCTTGAGCTGGCGGGCCAGCTCGTCGAGATAGCTGCGCTCCATGAAGTTCTGCTCATCGACCAGCATGTGGCTGGCGATATACATCTCGGCAGCCATCTCGGGGGTCTGCGCGGCGCGGGCGACGTCGGCCGGGTCGAGTGGCTTGTTGAGCTCGGCGTGCAGCCAGGTCTGCAGCTCCCGGTCGTTGTCGAGCTTGCTGAATTCGCCCTCGATCAGTGCGCGTTCACGCTCGTCGATATGTCCGTCGGCCTTGGCCGCCGCCACCAGCGCCTTGAGGATCGCCTGGCTGTGCTCTTCCACCTGGGCCGGTGGCAGGCGGTCGAGCGTCTGTGGCTCGGGTGGGTTGCCGTTACCCTGACGCGCCTGCCAGTTGCCGTACGCCTTGTAGGCCAGGACCCCCAGTGCCGCCAGGCCACCGTAGGTCACCGCCTTGCCGCCGTATTTGCGTGCACTCTTGTTGCCCAGCAGCATGCCCATCACGCTGGCGGCAAGCGCGCCGCCACCGGCACCGGAGAGCATCCCGCCCAATCCACCGCCCGACTGGCCCTTGCCACCACCGAGCAGGTCGCCCAGGCCGGGAATCTTGCTGGTACCGCCTGTGCCTTGCTGCTTTTGCAACAGGTCCTGGCCGGATTTGAGCAGTTGATCTAGCAAGCCACGGGTGTTCATCTGAGATCTCCTTGGAGGGGAACAAAGGATCAGATTAGGGGGATTGGCTGAAGTGCAGCTTAATGGATTGCTTCGGGATGTTACTTGGGGGGGCTTGCCTTGGGGCTTGTGGTGGCCGTGCGAGGCGTGCGCTTGGGGGCTTGTGGTGATGCATAAATCGAGCGCCGCCCGCGCGGCGCATCGCGGGACAAGCCCGCTCCCACAATTTGTTGCAACGTGCCATGGCCTGTGGGATTTGGGTTGTCAGCCTTGGTGCATGGCAGAAGACGGGTGGGGGGCCGGTGTGCTCACCGCAACATTTTCGCCGTACCGTCAAGGCTAAGACTCCGAACTGTCAGACCATGGCACGTTGCAACAAATTGTGGGAGCGGGCTTGTCCCGCGATGCGCCGCGCGGGCGGCGCTCGATCTCATGGACGCCACAAGGCCCCAAGCGCACACTTCGCACGGCCGCCACAAGGCCCCAAGCGCATACCCCGCAGCACCGGCTACCTCTAAACCTGCACCGCACCGCACCGCCCCCCACAACCCCTCAATCGCGCAGATCAGACTCGTGTATCGGGCTGGACCGGCTGGTCGCGCGCTGGTATTGCGCGGGCCAGGTGGCCTTGTTGCCGCCCAGGTCGTCGTCGGCGTGCAGGGGCCAGTAGGGGTCGCGCAGCAGTTCACGGGCGAGCAGGATGATGTCGGCTTGCCCGGTCCGCAGGATGTGCTCGGCCTGGGCCGGCTCGGTGATCATGCCGACCGTGCCGGTGGCGATCTCCGACTCCTGGCGCACACGCTCGGCAAAGCGGGTCTGGTAGCCGGGGCCGGTGGGAATCTCGGCGTTCATCGACGTTCCGCCGGACGACACGTCGATCAGGTCCACCCCCAGCGCACGCAGGCGCCGCGCCAGCTCGACGGTTTCGTCCGGGTTCCAGCCATCCTCGACCCAATCGGTGGCCGACACCCGCACGAACAGCGGCAGCTCGGCGGGCCACACCGCGCGTACGGCCTCGGTGACTTGCAGCGTCAGGCGGATGCGGTTCTCGAAGGAACTGCCGTATTCGTCGCGCCGCTGGTTGCTCAGCGGCGACAGGAACTGATGCAGCAGGTAGCCATGGGCGGCATGCACTTCGGCAACCTTGAAGCCGGCCTCGAGTGCGCGCTGCGCTGCTGACACAAAGGCATCGATGATGACTTGGATCTGGCCCGGGTCCAGCTCGAGCGGCGCGGTATGCTCCGGGTCGAAGGCGATTCTGGATGGCCCGACCGGCTGCCAGCCGCCCTCCTCTACCTTGACGCTGCCGTGCTTGCCCAGCCACGGACGGTGGGTACTGGCCTTGCGCCCGGCGTGGGCCAGCTGGATGCCGGGCACGGCGCCCTGGGCAGTGATGAAGCGGGTGATCCGCTGCAGTGGCGCGATCTGCTCGTCGTTCCACAGGCCCAGGTCCTGGGCGGTGATGCGGCCATCGGCGGTCACGGCGACGGCCTCGGTGAACACCAGGCCGGCACCGCCGACAGCGCGGCTGCCCAGGTGCACCAGGTGCCAGTCGTTGGCCAGGCCATCGATACTGGAATACTGGCACATGGGCGAGACGGCGATTCGGTTGGGCAGGGTCAACTGACGCAGGGTATAGGGCTCAAGCAGCAGGCTCATGGGGGACCTCCCGGGACTCCAATGGTTTACCGGCCTGGACCCTCATGTGTTGCGGGGTCCAGTGCCATGTCTGTCTGAGCCTAGACCAGTTTGCCCCGCGCCGGTTCAGCGCGGTTCGATGTGCGCGATCAGCAACTGCACGCTTTCCTGGCCGCGGAACTCGTTGACATCGAGCTTGTAGGCGAGCTCCACCCAGCGCACCGTCGGGTTCGGCCAGACCTCGCGATCGATGCCAAAGGCAATGCCGTCGAGCTTGACCGCCCCGCATTCGCTCTTGAGCACGACCTTCAGGTGCCGCTCGCCCACCACGCGCTGTTCGACCAGCTGGAACATCCCGTGGAACAGCGGTTCAGGGAAATGCTGGCCCCAGGGACCGGCGTTGCGCAAGGCGCGGGCCAGTTCCAGATGAAACTCCTCGACAGCCAGGCTGCCATCCGACAACAGGCGGCCGGTGAGGTCTTCCTCGCACAGCTGGCGCCGCACTTCCTCGTCAAAGGCCTGGGCGAACGCCGGGAAATTGTCCGCAGGCAGCGACAGCCCGGCCGCCATGGCATGGCCCCCGAACTTGCTGATGAGCTGCGGATGCCGCGCCGCCACGGCGTCCAGCGCATCACGCACATGGAACCCCGGCACCGAGCGCGCCGACCCCTTGAGCATTCCATCGCCCGCATCGGCGAAGGCGATGGTCGGCCGGTGGTAGCGCTCCTTGAGGCGCGAAGCGAGGATGCCGATCACCCCCTGGTGCCAATCGGCGTCGAACAGGCACAGGCCGTAGGGCATGTCCTCGACAGGCAGATCCTTTAGCTGGGCCAGGGCCTCGCGCTGCATGCCCTGCTCGATGGACTTGCGGTCCTGGTTCATCTCATCCAGCTGCACGGCCATTTCCCGCGCCAGCGCCGGGTCGTCGCAAAGCAGGCATTCGATGCCCAGGCTCATGTCGTCCAGGCGCCCAGCTGCGTTCAGGCGCGGCCCGAGGATGAAGCCCAGGTCGGTGGAAGTGATCCGCGCATGCTCGCGCCGCGCCACCTCCAGGATCGCCTTGAGCCCAGGCCGCGCGCGCCCGGCCCGGATACGCTCCAGGCCCTGGTGCACGAGGATGCGGTTGTTGGCGTCCAGCGGCACAACGTCGGCGACGCTACCCAGAGCCACCAGGTCGAGCAGCTCGCCGATGTTCGGCTGCGGCTTGTCCGCGTAGTGCCCAAGGGCGCGCAGGCGGGCGCGCAGGGCCATGAGCACATAGAAAATGACCCCGACGCCCGCCAGCGACTTGCTGGGAAACCCGCAGCCCGGCTGGTTCGGGTTGACGATGGCGTCGGCCCCGGGCAACTCGGCCCCAGGCAAGTGGTGGTCGGTGACCAGCACCTTGAGCCCGGCCGCCTTGGCCGCGGCAACGCCTTCGACGCTGGAGATCCCGTTGTCCACGGTGACCAGCAGCTGCGGCTGGCGCGTCAAGGCGACTTCGACGATCTCCGGCGTCAGGCCATAGCCATACTCGAAGCGGTTGGGCACCAGGTAGTCGACATGGGCCGCACCCAGCAGGCGCAGGCCAAGGACGCCGACGCAGCTGGCGGTGGCGCCATCAGCGTCGAAGTCACCGACGATCAGGATGCGCTGGCGCTGCTCGAGGGCCTCGACCAGCAAGTCGACCGCCGTTTCGATCCCCTTGAGCTGCTGGAACGGCAGCAGCCGCGCCAGGCTCTTGTCCAGCTCGGCCTCGGACTGTACGCCACGGGCGGCATACAGGCGGGTGAGCAAGGGTGGCAGGTTGCCCAGCAGCGGCAGGGGCGAAGGCAGGGGACGGGATTCGATACGCATGGGGGTCTTCGAGAGTCGTTGGGTTCAGGTCAGCCGCGGTCGCCGAGCAGCCATTCGAGCTGCACTTCGTGCTGGCCACGGTCATCGGTGACAAACACCGTGCCTTCGCTGATCATCACGTCCCACTTGATCGCCCGCGGCATGTCGGTAGCCAGCACTTCCAGCACGTCTTGCGGCACGGCTGCGATGTTGAGGTTCTTCAGGCCCTTGACCGCGTCGACCACCTTGGTCTGCCACACGCGCAGGCTGCCATAGGCCAGCAGGCTGGTGCGCTCGGTACGGCGCGAACACCAGGTCAGACGCTCGGCGTCGGGCTGGCCCACCTCGATCCAGTGCACCACGCGGCCGTCCAGGCTCTTTTCCCACAGCGCGGCCTCGTCGACATCCGACAGGCCACGGCCAAAGGCCAGTTGCTCGTTGTACCAGAGCGCGTAGCCCAGCAGGCGCACGGCCATGCGTTCTTCGGTTTCAGAGGGGTGGCGGGCAATGGTCTGCTTGATGCTTTCGTACACGCCGCGATCAAGGTCGGTAAGGTTCAGTTCGAATTTGTAGGTGGTGGACGGCTGGGCCATGGGACGCGCTTCTTGCGGAAGAAAAGTCGTACAGTCTACCCGATCCTGGCCTTGCATGCGCCGGACCAGTATCTGCCGCTGGCGACCTATGATAAAACTTGAGGCTCTGCCCAGCCGCAACGGATGCCCCATGCCCACGCCCAGCAAACCCCTCGCCGGCCTCAAGGTCATCGAGCTCGGCACCCTGATCGCCGGACCCTTCGCCTCGCGCATCTGCGCCGAGTTCGGCGCCGAGGTGATCAAGGTCGAATCGCCGGACGGCGGTGACCCGCTGCGCAAATGGCGCAAGCTGTACGAGGGCACGTCCCTGTGGTGGTTCGTGCAGGCCCGCAACAAACAGTCGTTGACCCTCAATCTCAAGCACCCCGAGGGGATCGACATCCTCAAGCGGCTGCTGGCCGATGCCGACATCCTGATCGAAAACTTCCGCCCGGGCGTGCTGGAGAAGCTTGGCCTGGGCTGGGACGTGCTGCATGCGCTCAATCCCCGGCTGGTGATGGTGCGGCTTTCGGGCTTTGGCCAGACCGGCCCGATGAAAGACCAGCCAGGTTTCGGCGCGGTCGGCGAATCGATGGGCGGGCTGCGCTACATCACCGGCTTCGAGGATCGCCCACCGGTGCGCACGGGCATCTCCATCGGTGACTCGATTGCCGCGCTGTGGGGCGTGATCGGTGCGCTGATGGCGCTGCGTCACCGCGAGGTGAACGGCGGCGAAGGACAGGTGGTGGACGTCGCGCTGTACGAAGCGATCTTCGCCATGATGGAAAGCATGGTTCCGGAGTTCGATGTGTTCGGCTTCATCCGCGAGCGCACGGGCAACATCATGCCGGGTATCACCCCCTCCTCCATCCATACCAGCGCCGACGGCAAACACGTGCAGATCGGCGCCAACGGCGATGCCATCTTCAAGCGATTGATGCAGGCCCTCGGGCGCGACGACCTGGCCTGCGACCCGGCGCTGGCCAGTAACGACGGGCGCGACCTGCGCCGCGACGAACTCTATGGCGTGATCGACCGCTGGGCGGGCAGCCTGCCGCTCGACCAACTGATGCAGTCACTGAACGATGCCCAGGTGCCTGCCAGCCGGATCTACTCGGCCGAGGATATGTTCAAGGATCCGCAGTTCCTGGCCCGGGAAATGTTTCTGGACGCCAGGCTGCCGGACGGCAAGCCTTTCAAGATGCCCGGCATCGTGCCCAAGCTGTCCGCCACGCCTGGCACCACCGAGTGGGTCGGACCGGAACTGGGGGAGCATACCGAGCCGCTGCTGCGGAAGATGGGCTTCGACGCCGCAGCCGTTGCCCGCCTGCGCGAGACTGGCGCGGTGTGATCCGCGCCTGAACACAGGCCGCTCATGGGCATCAGTACACTTATCCGATTCCGCTGGGTCGTGGCGCTGCTGCTGGGACTGGCGCCGTTGCTGTCGAGCCCGGTGGCGCAGGCCAAGGACCGACTGTTCTGGCTACTGCGCGACCTGCCGCCCTTTACCATCTTCGAGGGTGACGAAAAAGGCCAGGGGGTGATCGACGAGCTGCTGCCCAAGCTGATCGAGGGCATGCCCGCCTACGACTACTCTCTCGCACGGGTCAATCGCGCACGCGCCCTCCAGATGCTTCAGGAGCCCAGCTTCACCTGTGACCCGACCCTGCTGTGGACGGCGGAGCGCGACCGTTTCGTGGAATTTTCAGAACCCTTTCTGGGCGTGATGAGCAGCGGGCTGGTGGTGCGCAAGCAGAACCAGGCGGTGGTCGCGCCGTATCTCGAGCAGCAGCAGGTCGACCTGAAGGGCCTGCTTGCCCAGACCCGGCTGAAACTGGGCATCGTCGCCGAGCGCAGCTACAGCACCCAGGTCGACGACATCTTGCGCAGCCTGCCGGAAACCGCGATCAGCCGCCACTATGGCAATGAGGCCGTTTCCAGTCTGTTGCAGATGCAACGCCTGGGGCGCCTGCAGCTGGTGCTGGGCTACTGGCACGAGATCCGCTACCTGATCCAGCAGCAAGGCGAGTCCCTGGATGACTACGCCTTCTATCCGATCCAGGGGGTGGCTCGTTATCAGTTTCTGCATGTGGGTTGCTCGGATACAGAGCAGGGCCGTGAGGCCATCAGCCAGGTAAACCAGCTCTTGCACAGACTGCGCGGCGATATGCTGCCTGGGCTGTACGCCCGCTGGCTGGACCCGCAGGCACGTGCCGCATATCTGGAGGATGCCCGGCATTTTTTCGACGCCCCGTAGGCGCTGCGTCACGCAATGTCGGGCAAAAGAAACCCCGGTACGCTGGGGAAGACGTCCGGGGTTAAACGAAGCGGTTTGTGCCTCGCAGGACAGCCAGCCAGTACCGGAGCAAAGCACCGCACGACTGTCGTTACAGTATCTGACGGATCACTCAGGCAAAGGTTCCCTGCACGCGGGGAAGGTTTTGCGAAGCGGCGATGACGCACGGTATCAGTCGCCCTTCGGCGATCTGCAGGTCACGGTGCAAGCCATCGACCAGGTCGACCAGCAAACGTTGGTCCTGCAACTGTCCAGCAGTGACCGAGCGCTGCAACACCAAGGCACCTTGGCGATCATGCAGGCTGAGCTGGAGGCGGTCGTGGTTATCGGCTTGGCCCAGGCGGGCCTCGTACGGAGTCAGGGCGTCGTTGAGCAATCTGCAGATTCTTTCCATCCGGCTTACTCGCTTGGCTTGGGGAGATGTCATGCTGACCGTCGAGCGCGCCGGAAAGTTCGCGATGGCACGCTCTTTCAGTGAGCATGACCCGCGAACATGACAGTTTGCCTGTCTCCTTCCACCTCACAGGCAGCTCCCTTGCGAAACCGTTGCAGCAGGCCTCTCAGGCCGTGCATCGACAGTGGCCAGCGCAACTCTCCCAGCACCCACAGCCGAAGCCGGCGAGCCTCGGCGGCAAGGTCGCGCCCGCCCAGTTCGGGACGGCCTACGAACAGGACCGCTCGGGTGCGTGGCACGCTCGCCAGCTGTTCAAGCAGCGCGACGCCGGCCTGCCGCGCCATGCCATGGTCGAGCACCAGGAGATCGATCTTCCTGGCGCATTTCAGCATGCGCTCGGCGCTTGCCTGGTCCTCGGCGACACGTACGCGAAAAACACCCAATGCATTGAATGCCTGGTGCAGATGCATCAGGTGGAATGGGCGATCCTGGAGGATAAGGACGTTGAGCCGGTGCATGAGCACCTCCTGCCTGTCTGGGCTTACGGTCGGAGGGCAACACATTAGGCAGGGGTAGCCGGCTTTTCTATAGGAAAAATCTGAAAGTACTTGGGGATTGAATGCAAAAAAGCCCGTCATGCGACGGGCTTCTGTTCAGGCTGGCTGTTTCTTACAACGGTTTACCGCGATTTCCATGCTGGCTGACAAACGCCTGCACGGCCTTCAGGTCGTTGGCCAGCACCGTGCAACGTTCTTCCCGGCTGAACAGGTCCGTCAGGTGAGCCGGCAATTCCAGCGCCTTGCCGACGCCCGCCTTCTCCACCGCCTCGGGAAACTTGACTGGATGCGCGGTGCCCAGCACCACCATGGGGGTGTCGAGGCTGCGGCGGCACTCGCGGGCAGCCTTGACGCCGATCGCGGTATGCGGGTCGAGCACCTCGCCGGTGCTGGCGAAGACTTCGGCAATGGTTTCACAGGTCTGCGCATCATCGACGGCCAGCGAGTCGAACAGCTTGCGCGCTTCGGTCCAGCGATCCTGCTCGACGCTGAAACCGCCGCCTTGCTTGAAGCCATCCATCAAGCCGGCGATGGCGGCGCCGTTGCGGCCGTGCAGGTCGAACAGCAGGCGCTCGAAGTTCGACGAGACCATGATGTCCATCGACGGCGACAGGGTCGCGTGCAGGGTGTCCTTGACGTACTGGTTGCCACTCATGAAGCGGTGCAGGATGTCGTTGCGGTTGGTCGCGACGATCAGCTGGCTGATCGGCAGTCCCATGTTGCGGGCCAGGTAGCCGGCGAAGATGTCGCCGAAGTTGCCGGTCGGCACCGAGAAGGCCACCGAGCGTGCCGGGCCGCCCAACTGCAGTGCCGCGTGGAAGTAGTAGACGATCTGGGCCATGATCCGCGCCCAGTTGATCGAGTTGACCGCGACCAGGCGGGTGCCCTTCAGGAAGCCCTGGTCGGCGAAGCTGGCCTTGACCATTTCCTGGCAGTCGTCGAAGTTGCCTTCGATGGCGATGTTGTGGATGTTTTCACCGAGAATGGTGGTCATCTGACGGCGCTGGACTTCCGACACGCGCTGATGCGGGTGCAGGATGAAGATGTCGACGTTGTCGCAACGGCGGCAGCCTTCGATCGCCGCGGAACCGGTATCACCGCTGGTCGCGCCGATGATCACCACGCGCTCGCCGCGCTTGGACAGGATGTGGTCGAGCAGGCGCCCGAGCAGCTGCAGGGCAAAGTCCTTGAAGGCCAGGGTCGGGCCGTGGAACAGCTCCATGACCCACTCGTTGCTGCCCAGCTGGCGCAGCGGGGCAACCGCGGCGTGGGAGAACGCGCCGTAGGTTTCCTCGAGGATCTTCTTGAAATCGGCATCGGCGATGCTGCCGGTAACGAACGGACGCATTACCCGGAAGGCCAGCTCGTGGTACGGCAGGCCAGCCCAGGAGGCGATCTCTTCCTGGGTGAAGCGCGGCAGGTTTTCCGGCACGTACAGGCCGCCGTCGCTGGCAAGGCCTGCCAGCAGAACGTCTTCGAAGTTCAGGGCCGGTGCCTGGCCGCGGGTGCTGATATAGCGCATGAATGCAAACCTTCGGTCTTGAGTGCCGGCCGTGGCACGCGGCGACGGCCGGCAACTTGAATTAATTGAGCTGTTCGACGCGGATGCGCACGACTTTGCCAACCACGTCCTGCAACGCTTCCAGGGCAACGATGGCGTCGTTGATGCCCTGCTCGATCACCCGGTGGGTCAGCAGGATCATCGGCACCAGGCCATCCTGCTCTTCCGCTTCCTTCTGCATGATCGACTCGATGTTGATCCCGCGCTCGGACAGGATGCTCGCCACCTGGGCCAGCACGCCTGGGTGATCCTTGGCCTGGATGCGCAGGTAGTAGGCGCTTTCGCAGGCTTCGATCGGCAGGATCGGATGGGCCGACAGCGAATCGGGCTGGAAGGCCAGGTGCGGAACGCGGTTCTCCGGATCGGAAGTCATCGCGCGGACCACATCGACCAGGTCGGCGACCACCGAGGAGGCAGTCGGCTCCATGCCGGCACCGGCGCCGTAGAACAGCGTGGAGCCTGCGGCGTCACCGTTGACCATCACGGCATTCATCACCCCATTGACGTTGGCGATCAGGCGGTCGGCCGGGATCAGCGTCGGGTGCACGCGCAGCTCGATGCCACTGGCGGTGCTGCGGGCCATGCCCAGGTGCTTGATGCGGTAGCCCAGCGCCTCGGCATAGTTGACGTCGGCGGTGGTCAGCTGGGTGATGCCTTCGGTGTAGGCCTTGTCGAACTGCAGCGGGATACCAAAGGCGATCGAGGCCAGGATGGTCAGCTTGTGCGCTGCATCGATGCCTTCGACGTCGAAGGTCGGGTCGGCTTCGGCATAACCCAGCGCCTGGGCTTCGGCCAGCACGTCCGGGAAGGCACGGCCCTTCTCGCGCATTTCGGTGAGGATGAAGTTGCCGGTGCCGTTGATGATCCCGGCCAGCCAGTTGATGCGGTTGGCCGACAGGCCTTCGCGAATCGCCTTGATCACCGGGATGCCACCTGCCACGGCCGCTTCGAAGGCGACGATCACGCCCTTCTCGCGCGCCTTGGCGAAGATCTCGTTGCCGTGCACGGCAATCAGCGCCTTGTTGGCGGTGACGACGTGCTTGCCGTTCTCGATGGCCTTGAGGACCAGGTCGCGGGCAATGGTATAGCCGCCGATCAGTTCGATGACGATATCGATCTCGGGGTTGCTCGCCACGTCGAACACATCAACGGTAATGGGGGTACCGGTAATCTGGCAGTTCGGGTTTTGCGAGCGCATGGCTATCTGTGCCACTTCGATGCCGCGCCCGGCACGGCGGGCGATCTCCTCGGCGTTGCGCTGAAGTACATTGAAGGTACCGCCACCGACGGTCCCCAACCCACAGATGCCTACTTTGACCGGTTTCACTGTGAACTCCCCATGATACGGACGGCGCCTTGCCGACCGTGAAAAACAGCCGCTCCCCAACGGGAACGGCGTACTGATTCAAATTACTTGGCCTGGGCCAGCGCCAGCTTGGCGACCTGCGGTGCCGGCTGGTAACCCGGGATCACCTGGCCGTTTTCCAGGACGATGGCCGGGGTGCCGTTGACACCGATCGACTGGCCCAGCGCGAACTGCTTGCCAACCGGATTGGCGCACTTGGCAGCCTTGATTTCCTTGCCCTCGACCATCTTGTCCAGCGCCGCGCGGCGGTCGCTCGAGCACCACACGGCCTGCAGCTGCTCATCACCCGCCGAGCCAGGACCCTGGCGCGGGAAGGCGACATAGCGCACTTCGATACCGCGGCGGTTCAGCTCAGGCACTTCGGCATGCAGCTTGTGGCAGTACGGGCAGGTGGTGTCGGTGAACACGGTGATGTGGGACTTGGTTTCACCCTTGGCAGGATAAACCACCATCTCGCCAGCTGGAATGCCGTTGATGAGCTTGGCAACACCCTGGCGCTCGGTCTTCTCGGTGAGGTTGACCGGCTTGCCGTCCTGGATCTGGAACAGGTACCCCTGCATCACGAACTGGCCGTCGGCACTGGCGTACAGCACGCGGCCGCCCTGCAGCTTCACTTCATACAAGCCATTGAGCGGGCTGCTGGCGACGCTCTCCACAGGCACATCAAGCTCCAGCGACTGCAAGGTCTTGCGGATTGCCTGCTCGGCGCCTTCGGTGACGGGGGCCGGGGCGGCGGATGCAAAGGTACTGACCAGCGCCAGGGCGGCGGCGGCGAAAATCTGGGTCACGCGCATGGAGTCTCCTTGGAGGCGGACAGGGCCTGGGGCGTGGCGGGCGCAAGGTAAGCGCGGCCATCGTGCGGCCCTTGGTGCAAACCGCCCAAGACTAACACAACCGGCTGGTGCTGACCGACTCCCCACGTCAGGTGAACGATGATGAATTTCGTTCATCCACGGGGGTGGTGTTCGGCATGCAGTTGCTGCAGACGCGCCCGTGCCACGTGGGTGTAGATCTGCGTGGTCGACAGGTCGCTGTGGCCCAGCAGCATCTGCACCACGCGCAGGTCGGCACCGTGGTTGAGCAGGTGCGTGGCGAAGGCATGCCGCAGGGTGTGTGGCGACAGCGGTTTGTCGATCCCGGCCACCAGCGCCTGGTGCTTGATGCGGTGCCAGAACGTCTGGCGGGTCATCTGTTCGCCGCGCTGGCTCGGAAACAGCACATCGCTGGGCCGCCCATTGAGCATCTCGACACGTCCTTGGCGCACGTACCGCTCGATCCAGTTCACCGCCTCTTCGCCCATGGGCACCAGGCGCTCCTTGCTGCCCTTGCCCATTACCCGCAGCACGCCCTGGCGCAGGTTGACCTGGTCGAGGGTCAGGCTCACCAGTTCGGTCACCCGTAGGCCGCAGGCATAAAGCACTTCGAGCATCGCGCGGTCACGCTGGCCGATCGCCTCGCTCAGGTCCGGTGCCCGCAGCAGCGCCTCGACGTCCGCTTCAGAAAGAGACTTGGGCAGCGGGCGGCCCAGTTGTGGCATCTCGACCTGCAGGGTGGGGTCGAGTCCGATCAGCTTTTCGCGTAGCAGATAGCGGTAGAAGCCGCGCAGGCCCGAGAGCAGGCGCGCGGTGGAACGCGGCTTGTAGCCCTGGTCGAGACGCCAGGCCAGGTGATCGAGGATCAGCTCGCGGCCTGCATCGGGCAATGCCACATCACGGTCCTGCAACCAGCCGTTGAACAGGGCCAGGTCGCTGCGGTAGGAGGCGCGGGTGTTGTCGGATAGGCCTTTCTCGAGCCAGAGGGCGTCGAGAAACCGATCGATCAGGGGGTGGTCCAGGGCGGGCATGCTGAGGGTACTGAGGGGGATGGTCGGGCTAGTGTTTCATAATGAGGCCTGTACTGTCTCTGGGGGCCTCTTCGCTGGCAGGCAGTGCAAAACTTTCACGCCGGACTCCCTTTCCCCAGACGCAAAAAAGCAGCCCGAAGGCTGCTTTTCTTTCGCATGGTGGCCGAAGCTACCGGTCAAGCTGCCCTCAGGACAGTTTTTCCTTGATGCGAGCGGCTTTGCCGGACAGGTCGCGCAGGTAGTACAGCTTGGCTTTACGCACGTCACCACGACGTTTCACGGCCAGGCTGTCGATCTGCGGGCTGTAGGTCTGGAAGGTACGCTCTACGCCAACGCCGCTGGAGATCTTGCGCACGGTGAAGGCGCTGTTCAGACCACGGTTACGCTTGGCGATTACAACGCCTTCGAAAGCCTGCAGACGCGAGCGCTCACCTTCCTTCACTTTCACCTGGACGACGATGGTGTCGCCCGGGGCGAAGGCCGGGATCTCTTTGCTCATCTGCTCAGCTTCGATCTGCTGAATGATTTTGTTGGTCATGCTGTGCTCCTAAGGTAAATCGTCTGACTTACCATCGATACGTTAACTATCGTCCCGCTCGCGAATGTATTCATCGAGCAGCTTCTTCTCTTCTCCAGAAAGTGAGCGACTTTCCAGAAGATCGACGCGCCGTTCATAGGTCCGCCCAAGGGACTGCTGTAAACGCCAACGCCGGATGTGTGCATGGTTGCCACTTAGCAACACGTCGGGAACACGCTGATCCGCATACACCTCAGGCCGGGTGTAGTGCGGGCAATCGAGCAGACCGTCAGTGAAGGAATCTTCCTCCGCCGAGTCCACATGCCCTAAAGCTCCGGGCAGCAGTCGCGTAACCGCATCGATCAGAACCATGGCCGGCAGCTCGCCACCGGACAACACATAGTCGCCAATCGACCACTCTTCATCGACATGAGCCTGGATAAAGCGCTCGTCGATGCCTTCGTAACGACCGGCGATCAGGATCAGAGATTCCTGTTGCGCCAGGCCTTTGACCGCCTGCTGATCCAGCTTGCGGCCTTGCGGCGAGAGATAGATCACCTTCGCCGATGCTCCAGTCGCTTGCCTGGCGCTAGCCAGGGCATCTTCCAGAGGCTTGATCTTCATCACCATCCCCGGACCACCGCCAAAAGGCCGATCATCCACCGTGTGGTGGCGATCAGTGGTGTAGTCCCGCGGGTTCCAGCAGGTCACTTGCAGCAACCCCTGTCTTACCGCGCGGCTGGTAATGCCGTACTCCGTGATGGCCGAGAACATCTCGGGGAACAACGTGATGACTTCTACGCGAAGGTTACCCATCGGTTAAAAGTCCGCGTCCCATTCGACCCGCATCACGCCTGCTTCCAGGTCGATTGCCAGCACGCATTGCTCCGTATAGGGCAACAAGCGCTCGCGATCGTCCAGGCTGCCTGCGCCGGGCTTGACCACCATTACATCGTTCGCGCCGGTCTCCAACAGGTGATCAACCGTGCCGAACAGCTGTTCGTCCTGGTTGATGACTTTCAGGCCTACCAACTGGTACCAGTAGTACTCGTCGACGGGCAGGTTGGGCAAAAGGCTTCGCGAGATGCAAATCTCGTAACCGCTCAGAAGACGCGCTTCATCACGATCGTCGAGGCCTTTGAGCTTGGCGACCAGGTCCTTTTGAGTGGAACGGCCACTGACCAGCTCTACCTGCTTCACCACGCCTTCGCGCCGAAGCGTCCAGTTGCGGTAGTCCAGCAGGTTTTCAATCGGATCGGTAAAGGAGTAGACCTTCACCTCGCCGCGAACGCCGTGAACCGAAAAAATCTTGCCGACGACGATCAGGTCATCAGCTTTTTCTGGCGTCGCGCTCATACTATTCAGGCTGCAGCCTTGGCCGCTTCCTTCAGCAGCTGAGCAACACGCTCAGACGGCTGTGCGCCAACGCTCAACCAGTGAGCAACGCGGTCTTCTTTAACGGACAGACGAACTTCCTGACCACGGGCGATCGGGTTGAAGAAGCCAACCTGTTCGATGTGGGAGCCGTCACGCGGGTTACGCGAGTCGGTTACGGTCAGTTGGTAAAACGGGCGCTTTTTGGAGCCGCCACGAGCAAGACGGATGGTTAGCATTGAACATCGTTCCTGTAGTCGGTGCTGCAAATCATGATGCACAGCGGGCACACGGGTGCCCGAAAGGCCGCATATTCTCAAGGAATATACGGACTTTTGCAAATCCCTTTTTATGGATCACAAGGACTGCCTGCTGATCTGCGTTTCGGGCTGCCTGTACAAGGCAGCGGTTTACCCGCCGGGGCGGGTTCCGGTCATCGGCAATGTTGCAGGCCGACGACCTGAATCGGTTACATCTTGGGCATGCCGCCGCCAGGCATCATGCCGCCAAGGCCGCGCATCATCTTGGACATGCCGCCCTTGGTGGAAAACTTCTTCATCATCTTCTGCATCTGCTTGTGCTGCTTGATCAGCCGGCCGATGTCCTGCACCTGCGTGCCGGAGCCCATGGCGATCCGGCGCTTGCGCGAGCCGCTGATCAGGTCAGGGTCGCGCCGCTCGGCAGGGGTCATGGAGTTGATGATCGCCTCCATCTGCTTGAACTGCTTCTCGGCCGCGCCCTGGGCGTTGCCCATCTGCGACAGGTTGACCCCGCCGATGCTCGGCAGCTTGTCCATCAGGCCGCCCAGGCCGCCCATGTTCTTCATCTGCTGAAGCTGGTCGCGGAAGTCCTCGAGGTCGAAGCCCTTGCCCTTCTTGAGCTTCTTGGCCAGCTTGTCGGCCTTGTCCTTGTCGATGGTCTGCTCGGCCTGCTCGATCAGGCTGAGCACATCGCCCATGCCCAGGATCCGCGAGGCGATACGGTCCGGGTGGAACGGCTCGAGCGCCTCGCTCTTCTCGCCCATGCCGATGAACTTGATCGGCTTGCCGGTAATCGCGCGCACAGACAGCGCGGCACCGCCACGGGCGTCACCGTCGACCTTGGTGAGGATCACACCGGTCAGCGGCAGCGCATCGCCAAAGGCCTTGGCCGTGTTGGCGGCGTCCTGGCCGGTCATGGCGTCGACCACGAACAGGGTCTCGACCGGCTTGACCGCAGCATGCAGGTGCTTGATCTCGGCCATCATCTCGGCGTCGATGTGCAGCCGGCCGGCGGTGTCGACGATGACCACGTCGATGAACTTGAGCTTGGCTTCGCGGATGGCCGCCTCAGCGATGGCCACCGGCTTCTGGCTGATGTCGGACGGGAAGAACGTCACACCGATGTCGTTGGCCAGGGTTTCGAGCTGCTTGATCGCCGCCGGACGGTAGACGTCGGCCGACACCACCATCACGGACTTTTTCTTGCGCTCCTTGAGGAAGCGCGCCAGCTTGCCAGCGGTGGTGGTCTTGCCCGCTCCCTGCAGGCCGGCCATCAGCACCACGGCCGGCGGGGTGGCATTGAGCGCGAGGTCTTCGTTGGCCGCGCCCATCAGGCCTTCGAGCTCGGCCTGGACGATCTTGACGAACGCCTGGCCCGGCGTCAGGCTGCGCGAGACTTCAGTGCCGACGGCGCGGTCCTTGACCTTGTTGACGAAATCCTTGACCACTGGCAGGGCGACATCGGCCTCAAGCAAGGCCATGCGCACTTCGCGCAGGGTGTCCTTGATGTTGTCTTCGGTCAGCTTGGCCTTGCCGGTGACATGGCGAAGCGTCTGTGACAGGCGGTCGGTCAGGTTTTCGAACATGGTGATCCTTTCAGGCTCCGTGAAGCCGGGGTTTGTCAGGCGCCCTGCGCCGCGACTCGGCAGGCCGTGGGCACGGCAAGCTGGCGATTATAACGAAGACTGTGGCGCGCGCACACCATGAGCGCAGCCGCCGGTCTTCCTAGGCGCAGGCGTTCTATGCCAAACTCAGCCTCTTTAGGGTCTGCCTACCAGGACTTATGCTCTCCTTGTCACCCAGCCTGATCCCCAACCTGATCGCCGCCTGCCTCTACGCCGCCGCGACTTTCTATCAGGGCACCCGCCTGGCCAAGGGCACCCGCGCCGACAAACGGCTGCTGGGCGCGCTTGGCGCACTGGCGGTCGTCGCCCAGGGCACGGCCCTGTTCTGGCAGCTGCTCACCCCGCTGGGCCTGAGCCTGGACTTCTTCAGCGCGGCGAGCCTGATCGCCACGGCGGTCATTGCCCTGACGCTGCTGGCCTGCCTGCGCATTCCGGTGGAAAACCTGCTCCTGCTGCTGTTCCCGCTGGGCGCGGTCACGGCCTTGCTGTCGCAGTTCGCGCCGCCTGGCACGGTGCCGCTGATCAACGAAGAGCCTGGCATCCTCGCGCATATCCTGCTGTCGATCCTCGCGTATGGCCTGTTCACCATCGCCGTGTTCCAGGCCCTGCTACTGTTACTTCAGGACCACCAGCTCAAGCACAAGCATCCGTCGGGCCTGATCCGCAACTTCCCGCCCTTGCAGACCATGGAGAGCCTGCTGTTCGGCTTTCTCTGGACGGGCTGGTGCCTGCTGTCGCTCTCGCTGATCTCGGGCTGGCTGTTCCTCGACAACCTGTTTGCCCAGCACCTGGTGCACAAGACCCTGCTGGCCTGCGTTGCGTGGGTCGTGTTCAGCGTGCTGCTGTGGGGCCGCACCCGCCTGGGCTGGCGTGGCCACAAGGCCATCCGCTGGACCCTTGCCGGCTTCTGCCTGCTGATGCTTGCCTATTTCGGCAGCAAGCTGGTCCGCGAATTCATCCTGCACATCTGACGGCCCCGACATGGATACTCTGCCGTTTGCCCCATTGATCGGCACCCTGGTGCTGTCGCTGCTGTGGTCAATGCTGTTCAGCGCCGTGGATGCCGCGCGCCAGCAGCTGGTTGCCGCCTCACGCAACGGCGACGTGCCGGAACCTGTCGCCGCGCCCCAGGCCCTGGTGCTCTGCGCAACCCTGGGCAAGCTGCTGGTGCTGGGCCTGGCCTGCCTGATCGGCCAGCGCCACAGCGGCGAGCATGGGTTCTGGCTGGCGGGGCTGACGGCTGGCGCGGGGCTGCTGGTGCTGACCGAATACCTGCCGCGCCGGTTGGCCCGGCGCAATGCGCAAGCTTTGGTGAACCTGGGCAACAGCCTGTTGAAGCCGCCGCTTGTGTTGCTGCAACCGCTGGCCTGCCTGCTCGACGGCTGCGCCCGCCTGCTGATGTGCCCATGGCGCACCCGGTCCGCAGCCATGGTCATGCATCCTGAACATAGCGATGTCTATAACGGCGACGAGCCACGTGACGAACTGCGCCCCGGCCTGCTGGACGGCCTGCAGTCGCTGGACCGCATCACCGTCAACGATATCCTTGTCCCGCGCAGTGATGTCGACGGCGTCAACCTCGATGACCCCATGGAGCAGATCATCGAGCAGCTGATCATCAGCCGCCATACGCGCCTGCCGGTCTACCACAGCGATATCAACCAGGTCGAAGCGATCCTCAACACAAAGCTCATCAGCCATCTGCTGCCACGTGCCGAACTGACCCTCGAGAATCTTCACGCCGCCTGCTACGAGCCCTACTTCGTCCCCGAAAGCACCCCATTGCAGATGCAGCTGCTGAACTTCCACAAGCAACAGCGCCGCCTGGGCGTGGTGGTCGACGAATACGGCGAAGTGCTGGGCATCGTCACGCTCGAAGACATTCTCGAGGAAATCGTCGGCGAGTTCGAGGACGAGCACGGCATGGACAACCCGCACATCCATCCCCAGACCGATGGCCGATTCGTCATCGAAGGCGCCGCTTCCCTGCGCGATGTCAATCGCAGCCTGGGCTGGCACCTGCCCTGCGACGGCGGGCCCAAGACGCTCAATGGCCTGGTCACCGAAGCGCTCGAAAGCATACCGGCGACTGCCGTATGCCTGAAAATCGGCCGTTATCGCATGGAAATCCTTGAAACAGAGGACAATTGTGCCAGCCGCGTACTGGTGTGGACCGTGACCCGATAGTTATACTCGGCTCACGCTTACCCAGCCCTGCCGTGTCGCCCGCTACCCGCACCTGGCGTCGCACGGCCAGTCCGCACGACTGACACGCCGTTTTGTGGCCCTGCTTCACACCCCGATCAGTGCCCCTCTTGCCCCTACCCCCCATGGGCATTCGTCCAGTCCAGCGACCTACAACAATACGCTCCGGCGTCTGCGTGCCCGTGCCTGCCTGGGCCGTGCGCAGGCCATGCCCAGTGAGCACCATGACTGTCAGGGACT
This sequence comes from Pseudomonas sp. JE3303, assembly GCF_056312565.1. NCBI lineage: Bacteria > Pseudomonadati > Pseudomonadota > Gammaproteobacteria > Pseudomonadales > Pseudomonadaceae > Pseudomonas > Pseudomonas sp. JE3303. The sequence continues at coordinate 270,686 of NZ_JBWGIF010000002.1, read as the reverse complement.
TACGCATGATAACCACAAGCAGCTATGCCGATGCCACTCCGGCCCCGGTCAACTCGCCCACGCGCGTGGCCACCGCCAGCTTCATCGGCACCGCCATCGAATTCTACGATTTCTACGTCTACGCCACCGCCGCTGCCCTGGTGATCGGCCCGGTGTTCTTTCCTTCGGGGTCAGGCACCGCGCAGATGCTGGCGGCATTCATGACCTTTGGTATCGCCTTTCTCGCCCGGCCGCTGGGCTCGGCGCTGTTTGGTCACTTCGGCGACCGCATCGGGCGCAAGTCGACCCTGGTCGCCTCCTTGCTGCTGATGGGCGTTTCGACCACCTTGATCGGCGTGCTGCCAGGCTATGCCAGCATTGGCGTCTGGGCGCCCATCATTCTGTGCCTGCTGCGGTTCTGCCAGGGCCTGGGACTTGGCGGAGAATGGGGCGGTGCTGCCCTGCTGGCCACCGAAAATGCCCCGCCTGGCAAGCGCGCCTGGTTTGGCATGTTCCCCCAACTGGGTCCGTCGATCGGTTTCCTGGCGGCCAACGGCCTGTTCCTCGGCCTGGCCCTGGGCCTTAGCGACGAGCAGTTCCGCGAGTGGGGCTGGCGCATTCCGTTCCTGCTCAGTGCCGCGCTGGTGCTGGTGGGGCTGTATGTGCGGCTCAAGCTTGAGGAGAGCCCAGTCTTTGCTAAAGCCGTGGCACGCCAGGAGCAGGTGAAGATGCCTGTCGTGGACGTGTTCACCAAGCACTGGCGGCCGACCCTGCTGGGCGCCGCGGCGATGGTGGTGTGCTATGCGCTGTTCTACATCTCGACGGTGTTCTCGCTCAGCTACGGCGTGTCGACCCTGGGCTACAGCCGTGAGACGTTCCTCGGATTGCTGTGCTTCGCGGTGGTCTTCATGGCGTTGGCGACCCCGCTGTCCGCCTGGCTCAGCGACCGTTACGGGCGCAAGCCGGTGCTGGTCGTCGGCGCACTGCTGGCGGTGGCCTCAGGCTTCACCATGGAGCCGTTGCTGACCTCGGGCTCGACGACGGGAGTTGCCGTTTTCCTGGCGCTCGAGCTGTTTCTGATGGGCGTGACGTTTGCGCCGATGGGGGCGCTGCTGCCGGAGCTGTTCCCGACGCACGTGCGTTATACCGGTGCCTCGGCTGCATACAACCTGGGCGGCATCGTCGGGGCCTCGGCGGCGCCGTTCTTCGCGCAGAAGCTGGTGACCATGGGTGGCCTGAGCTGGGTGGGCGGGTATGTGTCGGCCGCGGCCGTGTTGAGCCTGGTGGCGGTGTTGTGCCTCAAGGAGACACGCGACACGGCGCTCTAGCAGCGCCGCGCAACGTGCGGGAACGAGCTTAGAGCTCTACCTTCACCGCCTGGGAAGCACGGGTCGCCTTGGCCCGTGCCGCTTCGATCGACTCGTCACGTGCCAGGCACACGCCCATGCGGCGCTGGCCGTTGACCTCGGGCTTGCCAAACAGGCGGATCGCGGTGTCCGGCTCGCTCAGCGCAGCGCCCAGGTTGTCGAAGGCCGTCTGCTGCGACTGTCCTTCTACCAGGATCACCGCCGAGGCCGAAGGGCCGAACTGGCGAACCACCGAGATCGGCAGCCCGAGAATTGCACGGGCATGCAGCGCGAACTGCGACAGGTCCTGGGAGATCAGGGTCACCAGGCCGGTATCATGCGGGCGTGGCGAGACTTCGCTGAACCACACCCGGTCACCCTTGACGAACAGCTCCACCCCGAACAGACCACGGCCACCCAGTGCATCGGTGACCGCCTGGGCGACACGCTCGGACTCGGCCAGCGCCTTGGGGCTCATGGCCTGGGGCTGCCAGGATTCCTGGTAGTCGCCCTTTTCCTGACGGTGGCCGACCGGCGCGAGGAACGTGGTGCCGCCAATGTGGCGCACGGTCAGCAAGGTGATTTCGTAGTCGAAGTCGATGAAGCCTTCGATGATTACCCGGCCCTTGCCCGCGCGGCCGCCTTCCTGGGCGTAATCCCACGCCTTGCGCAGGTCATCGGCACTGCGCAGCAGGCTCTGGCCCTTGCCCGACGAACTCATCACCGGCTTGACCACGCAGGGGTAGCCCACGTCATCGACCGCCTTGCTGTAATCCTCGAAGGTGTCGGCGAAGTGGTACGGCGAGGTCGGCAGGTCCAGCTCTTCGGCCGCCAGGCGACGGATGCCTTCGCGGTTCATGGTGAGTTGGGTGGCGCGCGCTGTCGGCACGACGGTGAAGCCTTCGCTCTCCAGTTCGACCAGCGTCGCGGTGGCGATGGCTTCGATCTCAGGGACGATATAGTGAGGCTTTTCGGCCTCGATCACCGCGCGCAGGGCAGCGCCGTCGAGCATGTTGACCACGTGGCTGCGGTGGGCGACTTGCATGGCGGGGGCGTCGGCGTAGCGGTCCACGGCGATTACCTCGACGCCCAGGCGTTGCAGTTCGATTACCACTTCCTTGCCCAGCTCGCCACAGCCACAGAGCAGTACACGGGTCGCGGTCGGCGACAATGGGGTTCCGATACGGGTCATTTCAGGTCCTCGAAGGCTTGCGGGGGCTGGCCGGGTGGGGGGCAGCCGCTGGAAGGGCGGGTATTCTAGCAAAATCCTTCAGGGGCAAGAGCAGGAGCGCAAGCCTCAAGGCATGCACATCGCGGACCAGGACAGAATCCCGCAAACGCCCCCCCTACAGAGTCCCGCTACCCAAAGCCCCCTTCCTCCCCCGCCAGACCATAACCCCCCAAACCACCGTAACCCCAGCAAACTTCGAAGCCATGGCCGTCCCCACCACAACCGGCGTAAGCGCCCCGATCATCCCGAAGAAGATAAACGTATCCACCGGAATACTCAGCGCCGAACTCAACCACAGCCGGTCACGCAAGGGCCGCCGGGTAACACTGAACACCAGCCAGTCGATCAGCTCGGAAATGGCGAACGCCGTAGCACTGGCCAATGCAATGGCCGGCTCGGAAGTGACGTACGACAAGACCAGCGCCGCCAGCATGGCAACCAGCGCGCCATGGCCATAACGGGTCTGCACCATGTCGCGCAGGATGAACACCAGCCCGCCCCAGGCAGACCAGATCACATCCAGATGGGGGGCGCTGGAAAACGCGTAGTTGATCAGCACTACGCTGCTTATATAGGCAATCAGAAAGAACATGGGCGTCAACCGTCGGGCAAGCCGCACAGGTTACTGCAGCATCCACCCTCGGCCAAGGGTCACTGCAGCAGGATCAGCCCTGCGGCCAGCGCCCGCTCATGACACAGGCGCAACACGTCCCGCCGCTCGAGGTTGTCCATCCGGCCCCAGCGGGTGATCTCGGCCACGGTGCGCTGGCAGCCAGTGCAGATGTCCTGCTCGTCCAGCGCGCAGATGCTGACGCAGGGCGAGGCGACCGGGCGGTCCTGGGCAATCATGATCAGTCCTCCTGCGGTGCAAGGTCGCGTGCGTAACGCTGGGCGTTGTGCACGTAATACGCGGCACTGGCTTCGAGCATGCGCTTTTGCGCGTCGCTCAGCTCTCGCACCACCTTGCCGGGCGAGCCCATCACCAGCGAACCATCGGGGATTTCCTTGCCTTCGGGGATCAGGGCGTTGGCGCCAATGATGCAATGCTTGCCGATCCTGGCGCCATTGAGCACCACCGCGTTGATGCCGACCAGGCTGTAGTCGCCCACGGTGCAGCCGTGCAGCATGGCGTTATGGCCAATGGTCACGCCCTTCCCCAGGCTCAGCGGTGAGCCCATGTCGGTATGCATCACGCTGCCGTCCTGCACGTTGCTGTCTTCGCCGATGTCGATCAGCTCATTGTCGCCGCGCAGCACGGCGCCGAACCAGACGCTGGCGCGCGCCTGCAGGCGCACCTTGCCTATGAGCGTGGCGTTGGGCGCAGTCCAGCTGGTGGGATGGGTTTCGACCCGCAGGTCGCCCAGGCGATACTTCATGCAATGCTCCTCAGGATACGGCGGTGCCGGCAGGTGAGACCCTGCTCAAATGTTGATGAAACGCTCGGGCGGCTGGTGCAGGCTGATGCGCGCGTCATACAGCAGGTTGACCAGCTCGACGATCATGATCGCCGACAGTCCCCAGATCTTGTATTCGCCATAGCGGTAGCTTGGCACATACCAACTACGCCCTTGATAGTCGATCCGGTGCGTGTGGTCACGCGGATCCTGGCGGAAGAATTCCAGCGGCACGCTGAACACTGCCGAAATCTCGGCATCGTTGGCGCGGTATTCGACGTAGTCGGGGATCAGGCCGACGAACGGCGTCACCTTCAGGCCATGCAACGAGATCAGCGGGCTGAGCGGGCCGAGCACCTCGACCAGCCCCGGCGGCAGGCCGATTTCTTCCTCGGCTTCACGCAGCGCGGTGAACACCAGGTCCGGGTCTTCAGGGTCCCGGCGCCCGCCGGGAAAGGCCACCTCGCCGCCATGGGTGGAGAGGCCTTGCGCGCGCAGGGTCAATACCAGCTCGGGCTCTTCGCTGCGGGTGATGGGCAGTAGCACCGCAGCCTCGGGAAAACGGCGATCCGCCTCCAGGGGAGCCGGGGTATGGTTGCTCATTCGGCGAAGAAGCTCGTCCAGCATTGCGCACTCTCGTTCCAGGGCCTGCCCTGCATGATGCACCAAAGCCGCGAGGCACCCAAGTCCTGCTTGGAAGCGGCTTGCGGGACAACCGTCAGGCACGCCAAGATAGCCCGACACTACAGGAAGCAAAGCATGAAATTCTGCAGCGCGTGCGGCCAGCCAGTGATTCAGCGCATCCCGGATGGCGACAGCCGCCTGCGGTTCGTGTGCGAGCACTGCCATACCATCCATTATCAGAACCCGAACATCGTCGCGGGCGTGCTGCCTACCTGGGGCAGCCGTGTATTGCTCTGCCGGCGTGCCATCGAGCCGCGCCGGGGCTACTGGACCCTGCCAGCCGGCTTCATGGAAAACGGCGAGACCCTGGAACAGGCCGCCCGCCGCGAAACGGTCGAGGAAGCCTGCGCCCGGGTGGGCCCGGCAAGCCTGTACCAGTTGTTCGATTTGCCACACATCAACCAGGTGCACGTATTCTTCCGCGCCGAACTGGCTGACCTGGACTTTGCCGTGGGCATCGAAAGCCTCGAAGTAGGCCTGTTCGAGGAAAACGAGATTCCATGGGACGAGCTGGCTTTCCGCACCGTCACGCGTACCCTAGAATGCTACTACCGCGACCGTATCGAGCAGCATTACCCCATTGGCAATGAGTACCTGCCGCCGATGAACGTCTCGCCGTCCAAATCCTAAGTCTTCGGGGTCCCGATTTCATGCGCTGGTTGCTTGCCCTTTTCTGCCTTGCCGTGGCTTCGGTGTCCCAGGCGGCCTTCACCGAAACGATCATCCGCAAACCGGTGGATGCCCAGCAGCCGGGTACGACGCGCATGTCGAGCATCGACAAGGTGCTGGTGATCAAGTCCGAGCGCCGCCTGCAGTTGATCAGCCGGGGCGAGCCGCTCAAGACCTACCGCATCTCGCTGGGCAAGCAGCCCCAGGGCGCCAAGGAACGCGAGGGCGACAAGCGCACTCCCGAGGGCTTCTACTGGCTCGACTGGCGCAAGGTGAGCGACCGCTACAACCTGGCCATGCACGTGTCCTACCCCAACATCACCGATTCGGCCAAGGCGCGCCGCGAGGGCATCGAGCCCGGTGGCATGATCATGATCCACGGCACCCCTATGGACGAGGAGTACCCGGAATGGTACTTCCACACCCTGGACTGGACCGAAGGCTGCATCGCCATGCGCAACGATGACATGCGCGAGGTCTGGAGCCTGGTCAAGGACGGGACGATGATCGAGATCCGCCCCTGACGTCCTACAGCGCCTCATGTAGGACGTAGGACGCGCCCTACCCGGAATAGTTACCATCCTGACGCAAGGTTCAGCTTGCGCTCGCATCCAGCCGGCCATCGGTGTTTTTAGAATCCACGCAGACGAGTAGCCCACTCGTGCACTGCGGGATTCTGCCATGCCCAAGCTACCCAAGCGCCGCGCCAGCTGGCGGCTTCACTGCCTGTTGCTCGGCCTTTTGCTCGGCCTGCCGATGGCCCCGCGGGCCCTGGCCGATGACCTGGCCAGCCAGCCACTGCGCGACCAGCAACGGCAGTTGCAAAGGCTTGAACACGAGCAGCGCATGCGTCAATGGGAGCGGCGCGGGCGGGACATCGAGCCGCAGCCTGCGCGGGAGCTGGCCACGACAGACGCCAAATGCTGGCCGGTCTCCGGCGTGCGCCTCTACGGCAACCGGATACTCTCGGCGCAGGTGCTTGATGGCCCGGTGCGGCTGGCGCTGCGTCCCTGCATGGATGTGGGCGCCATCAACGGCCTGCTCAAGGGCATCACCCAGCGCTACGTGGAGGCAGGCTACCCGGCCAGCCGGCCGCTGCTCCTGCGCCAGCCCAGTCCCGGCGCGCCGCTGGATATCCGGATCGTCGAAGGTTTTGTCGAGTCGATCGAGCTGACAGACCGCGACCAGCCCTTGTCGTTGCGCGGTGCATTCCCGGGGCTGCTGGGCGAGCCGTTGTACCTGCCCGACCTGGAGCAGGGACTGGATCAGCTCAACCGGCTGCCGGGCTTTGAGGTGGGCATCGACCTGCTCCCAGGCGAGCTTGAGGGCGGCACGCGGGTGATCGTGCAACCGCAGCGGAGCGCACGGCGCTGGCGCTTCAACAGCACCCTGGACAACCTCGGCAGCGACTACCTCGGCATCCACCGGCTGTACTCCAGCCTGTCGATCGACAGCCCCTTCGCGGAAAACGGCAGCCTCCGGCTGATTTTCCACAAGACCGCAGGCGGGGCCTTGGGCAGCAGTGCCGGCCCTGCGTTTCGCTACGATGTTCCCTACGGGCCATGGAGCTTCGCGCTGACCGCCATCGCGGTCGACAGCCAGGCCATCACGCGCAAGCCGCGCCACGTTCTGGAAGGAAACACCCGGTCGTATCAGCTCGATGTGGAACGGATGCTGTGGCGCAATCAACGAGGCATGCTCAGCACACGCCTGCGGCTCAACCACAAGCAGCTCGATAACCGCATCGACGGCGCACGCACCGGCAACCAGAGCGCCAGGCTCAGCAACATCGAAATGGGCCTCAACCTGCTATGGCTCGAAGGTGGCCTCTGGAATGCCTACATAGGCGTGGCGCAAGGCGTGGACTGGTTCAGGGCCGACCGGCAGGCCACGGCGGACTTCGAGCCGCTGTATCGCGGCTACCGCGCCAACCTGATGCATCTGCGCCAAGGACCGCCGCGGCGCCCCTGGCGCTGGCAGAGCGAGCTCGACCTGCAATACAGCTCGGACCCTCTCCCGACCGCTGACCAGTTCTACATAGGTGGCAGCAACGCCATCCGGGGTTTTCGCGAGTCTCCCGATTCACGCACCAGCGGCGCCGCATGGCGCAACACCCTGAGCTACCCCCTGCCCCTTTCGCTTCCCGGCGCTCTGGAGTTGCGCCCGCACCTGAGCGTGGATCACGGCCGGGCCCGCGCGTCCCGGACACAACCTTCGCAACGCCTGACCGGCGCCGCCGTCGGCATGACCCTTACCCTCCCCGGCAGCCACCTCACGCTGGACTACCAGCGTCCACTCCATGCCAGCGGCAAACGCCGCCAGGACCTCGATCCAGGTTACTGGGTACTGCAATGGGCACTGACTATCTGATCAACCAACAAGAAGAGAGAAAGCCCTGTGAAAACCTCCACGTCTCATCCCCGCCTGCGGCCCGATGCCCTGCGCTGGGCCATGTTCGTCAGCCTGCTGGCACCGCCCGCGGCGCTTGCCAATGGCGGCCTCAACCCCGCCGCTGGCCCCGGCGGCACGCCGGTCATCAATAACGGCCATGGTGTGCCGGTGATCGACATCGTCGCGCCCAACGCCAATGGCCTGTCCCATAACCAGTTCATGGACTACAACGTCGGCCGTCCTGGCGTGGTGCTCAACAACGCCACCGGCGCCGGCCAGTCGCAACTGGCCGGCGCGCTGAACGCCAACCCACAGTTCCAGGGCCAGGCCGCTTCGACCATCCTCAACGAAGTCATCAGCCGCAACGCATCGCTGATCGAAGGCCCGCAGGAGATCTTCGGCCGGCCTGCCGACTACATCCTGGCCAACCCCAACGGCATCACCCTCAATGGCGGCAGTTTCATCAACACCACCAGCGCCGCGTTCCTGGTCGGTACGCCGGATCTCCAGGAACAGACGCTCAAGCACCTGGATACCCTCGAAGCCGCGGGCTCGCTGCTGGTGCTCAAGGGTGGCCAGAGCAATGCGGACGGGGCCCTGGAGCTGATTGCCCCGCGCATCGAGAGCCTGGGCCCGCTTGAAGCCCGCGACGACTTGACGCTCACGGCTGGCCGCAACCGCATCGATGCCGCGAGCGGCGAGGTGCTGCACCACTTGCCCGGCACTCAGGGCAGCCTCGACGCCAGTCTGTTCGGCGCCATGCGTGCCGGGCGCATCCGCATCAACAGCACCGCCGAAGGCGCCGGGGTACGGGTGGGGCGCACGACACTGCAGGCCCGCGATGGCATCGCGATCAGTTCAGCAGGCAGCCTGCACATCAGCGGCAGCGAGAGGGGCCGGACCGAGTTGCTCAGCGAGCGCGGCGACCTGTCGCTCAAGGCCGGCGCAGACCTTGTGCTGCACGCCACGCGGGGCCAGGCCGAGCGAATCGACGCCCAGGCGGGGAAGGACCTGCGGCTCGACACGCAGATGCGCGAGACCATCAAGCACGACAACGAGAGCTGGGACAGCAAGGCGGTGTTCATCACCTACGAAACCTACGACCGCACAGGCACCAGGACCAACCGCCAGCAACTGGTCAGCGAACTGCACGCCAACGGCGACATTTCCCTGAGATCTGGCAACGACACCCGAATCAACGGCTCCAAGGTCGAGGCAGACGGCACGCTGACGCTGAGCAGCGGGGGCAACATGAGCATCCTTGCCGCCCTCGACAGCACCCGCGCCACCGAGCGGGTCCGCCACCGCAAGCACCTCTGGCGGGGCGACAGCGATTCCAGCAGCTATGGGGAGCAAGCCGTCTCCAGCCGTCTGGCCGGCGAGCGCGTCGACCTCAAGGCAGGGGGTGATCTGAAGCTGGCCGGCAGCAGTATCGAAAGCCGCGCCGACATGACCCTCGAGGCGAGAAACATCGACGTGGGCACGGTTTCGCTCAAGCACGAAGGCTCCAAGAAGGACTACCGCGGCGACCTGGTGTCCGGGACCTTCTTCGGCGACCGCAGCGGGGATGACAGCCAAGGCGACGAGGCCCACGGCAGCCGCATCCACTCCGGGGGCTCCCTCGACGTCACCGCCGGCCAGGTGCAGATCAAGGGCAGCGAGGTCCACAGCGAGGGAGACGGCGTGCTCTACAGCAACAACGGCCTGCTGTCGGTCGAATCGGCACAGGGCACGTCCAGCTCGCAGCGGCGCCAGAGCGACAGCAAGTTGTTCAACCTGATCGGCAGCAAGCGCGAGCACAGCAGCAACGAGCGCCAGGTGCTGGTCAGCGACGTGTCTTCCAGCACCAACCTGCGCCTGGCCAGCGCCGATGAGATGCAGATTCGCGGAGCGAAGATTTCCGCCGGACAGGACTTGCAGCTGCAGGCGGAAAAAGACATCGGCATCGCAAGCGCCGAGAGCACGCTCACCAGCAAGACCTCGACCCAGAACCGCGCCTTCAGTGCCCATGCCGGGCAAACCCAGGACGCCCAGGACGGCAGGCCCGAGTCACGCCAATACACCGCCAGCATCGGCTACAAGGTCGACCAGGCAAGCACCCAACTCGACGAACTCACGCAGACGCCCAGCGAGCTTGGCGGCGCGACAGTGAGCATCAGCACCAACGGCAAGCTGGAGGTCAATGGCTCCAAGGTCAAGGCGCACGGCGGCGACCTGGACATCAAGGCCGAAACCGTCGCGCTCGGCGCCACCCGCAACGAGCAGCAGTCACGGGTTGTCACTACCGACAGCGGTGGCGGCCTGGCAGTGAGCGGTGGCATCGACCGCGTCGGGAGCGCCTTCGAGGGGCATCACGACCGCAAGGAAGTGCGCGAGAAGGAATCCACCGCCCAGCGCAGCGAGCTGAGCGCCAGTGGCGACCTGAAGATCACCGCGCGCGAGGTCGTCAATGACGCCGCCAGCATCAAGGCCGGCAGGGAACTGCTGGTGGGCGCCGAGCGCATCGACAACCGCGCGGTGCACGATACCTACGAGCGCGAGGAAAGCGTCGACAACTGGAAGGGCAACCTCGGCGCAAGCGTGGAGTACCGTGGCCTGACCCGGCCGATCGAGAGCCTGGTGCTGGGCCAGGAGGCCCCACGCTTCCAGCAGGCCGGCGTGGAAGATGCGCTGGTGGCGCCCAGCGTTGGGGCAGACCTGGGCGTCGGTCATGTCGAGCGCAAGGCCATCGACAGCCGCAGCACCGCGCAGGTCAACTCGCTGGAAGGTGGAGCGATCGTGGTCAAGGCACAGACGGTCAACGACGAGGGCACCTCGTACCAGTCCAATGTGGGCTCGTTGAAGGTCGACGCCGACAGCCACACCCTGCTCGCGGCACACGACAGCAAGAGCAGCAGCGTGCAGCGGCTGGACTACGAGGGTGACGTGCGGGTCGACACCAACACCGGGACCGACCTCAGCGTGCGGCTGGCCGGCAAGGGCGGCTCGCAGGAGACCAGCAAGGTCGAGGAAACCGCTCGTCCCGGCAGCCTCTACGGCCAGACCGGCATCCAGGTGCAGCTGGGCAGCGATGGGCTGTACGAGGGCACTCGCATCAACGGCGGCGACGGCTCGGTGCTGATCACGGCCAAGGGCGGTCTCAAGCTGACCCAGGCCAATGACAGCCAGCGCCAGCAGGAACGCAAGCTGGACGGCAGCGGCTGGGCCAAGGGGGGCAACAGCCCGGCCGGCACGGGGGTTGAGGCCCGCGGGTATCTCGACCACAGCGAACAGCAGTCCCTCGACACCCAGGCCCGGGTGGCGCAGATCGATGCCAAGGGCGAGGTGCAGCTGAGCAGCGGTGGCGACATGCTGCTCGAAGGCACGCGTATAGGCGACCGCACGGCCAAGACCGGCGATATCAACCTGGACACCGGCGGCCTGCTGCAGGTCAAGGCGGCCAGCAGCACCCACACCGCCGAGGGCAGCAAGCTCGGGGGCGGGCTCGAGATCGGTGCCAAGCACGGCGGCGCCAACAGCGGCAGCCTGGGTGGGCACCTCGAGACTGGACGGGTCAACGAGCACGATGCCACAGCCAGCAATGCCGACTTCAACGCATCGGGCAACATCACCCTGGCCAGCCAGGCGCGTGACGACCAGGCTGTGCATCTGCAAGGCCTGCAAGCCTCTGCGTCGACGATCAGCCTGAACGCCAGCAACGGCGGCATCCTGGTCGAGTCGTCGAGCAACACCGAACGGCGTGACAATCTGGACGTGGCGGCGGGCGCGGGCTTCAACATGACCCGCGCGGACTCGGCCGAGGACAGCACCCAGGGCCTGCATGGCCGGGTACAGGTGGAGCTCGACCGGCGCAACAACCTGACCCACGCCAACAGCCTGCTGCGGGCCGACAAGGTGGCCTTCAACAGCCTTGGCGACACCCGCCTGGAAGGCGCGAGGGTCGAGGCGAGCCGCATCGGAGGCCAGGTCGGCGGCGACCTGGTGCTCGCCAGCCGCAAGGACAGCATCGACAGCCTGACGCTGAAGGTCGATGGCCGCCTGAGCAAGGAGACCAATCCCCAGGGCTATACCAACGCCGCCAAGGCATTTGCAGGACCGGCAGGCGCCAAGGTCGGAGAAAAGGCAGGACCGGCATTGAGCAAGGTCGAGCCGGGCCTGTCACCGACCTTCAGCCTTGACCTTTCGCATCGTCAGAACGACAGCGTCGCCAGCCAGAGCATGCTCAAGGGGCACGAGGGCATCGACCTGCAAGTCGGGGGCGGCACCCGCCTGACCGGCGCCAGGCTGCAGTCCGGCGCAGGCACTGTCGAACTCGGTGGCAGCGCGGTCAGCCAGCAGTCGCTGAGCGGCCGTGACTACCGCCGGGAGGTGGCGATCGATGCGTCCAACGCACCGGTCGACCTGGGCACCGCCGTGATCAACGGCATCAAGCACAGCGGCGCCAGCAGCGGCGAGAACCCGCTCGACCTGGGGCTGCTGAAGACCAGTGGTCACGACCGCCGCGAGCAATGGAACGCCGGCATCCAGCAGAAAGGGGGCGTCCAGCCCTGAGCACTACCAACTGATCCGCCGCTGCATGCGGGTGGCCCCTGGGTCCAGCCAGTTGCCGGCGCGCAACACCGGCAGCAGCGCGGCCTCGTCCTGAACCTCCACGTTCAGCTGGGCCTGGCGGGCCAGCAGGTCGGCATCCAGCGCCGCCTGGTGCTGGCCTGCCAGGGCCAACTGGCCCGCCAGGTGCCATCCCCTGCTGCAATCGACCTGCAGCCAGCCCTGCCCCAACCCCAGGGACCAGGGTGCTGTCAGCGCCAGGTCGTCCACCCTGATCCGCCCCTCGGCGCCACGGCACTGCCGGCCGGCGCCCTGGAGGCGGATCGTCCCTTTCCATTGCCCCGCCACTCGATAGGCTGATACGCCACCGGGGCGGGCGCCCAGCGCCTGCAACTGTGCGTGCCAGTCCCAGGGCCATCCCCGCAGCTGTACCTCCCAACCCTGACCCTGGTAGCCGAAACGTGCCTGGGCGTGCAACCGCCAGGGCTGCCAATGCCATTCCATTGGTCCGAGCTCGGCCACCTGGCGGGCCTGGCCGCGCCACACGCTGCCAGTGACGCCTTCGGCCGGCAACGCCAATGCGCGGGCCAGCCAGCTGGCGGGCAGCTCGACCAGCAGGGTCAGGCCCAGTACCAGCACGAACCACAGCGCTGCACGGCGGCTCATGGCTGTACCTGCACATCGAAGCTCAGTCCCGTGGCGTCTTGCTCCAGTGCCCACTGCGAGATACGCACGCCTTCGCCTTGCAATGCCTGCAACCAGCCTTGCAGGGCAATCGGGTCGCTGGCGTGCCCGCGTAATTGCCAGCGGCTGCCTTGGGTGTCGAGCTCGGCCAACCGTATCGCTCGCGCCTCGGCTGTCTGGCGCAAACGCTCAAGGCTCATGGGCGGACCGTCCGGCAGGCTGGCGGCGGTCTCGGCCAATACGTGCCACTGGGTCATCACCCGCCATTGCGCCAGGCCCTCGCGTATCCCGAGGACCGACAGCAGCAGGCCGATCAGTGTCCAGGCCAGCGGCCGGCGATAACGCGTCAACAGCGCGCCAGTCATGCCGCACCGCCCAGGTCGAAGACTACCTGCCACTGGGCAGGTTGATCGCCAGGCTTGAGCTCTACCCGCGCATCGGCGGCGCTGGCCATGGCCTCCCAGGATGGACCCGCGCCCTCACCGGAAATCCCCAGGTGCCAGCGCTGGCCGTCGAAGCGCACGGCATGCACGTGCCATCCAGGGTGCTGGCGCAACCAGTCCTGCAGCTGTGCGTGCAGGCCATCGAGCTTGCGCAGGCGCAATTCACGCTCCTGCTCGGCTTCGCGCAGGCGCTTGAGGGCTTGCGCGGCCTGGCGCGGGGAGGCCTGCTCGCCCGTCACGGCCAGCACCTGGCTCCGATACAGCTGGGCCTGACGCCACTCCTGGCTCAGCCACAGGGCGCCCCAGAGTATGGCGAAGGCGAGGCAGGCAAAGGCCAGGCGCAACTGCGCGCGAGGCAGTACAAGCTGGCGGCTGCGGCCCAGGTCGAACAACGTCGGCTGCCTGTCCAGCGCTGCCAGTCGCGAGGGCCAGCGACCATGCAGGCGCTCGTGTTGCCAGCCTGCCCAAGGCGCCGGGCGCTCGTCACCCAGTATCCCCGGCCAGGCAAGCCAATGTTCGCGGCCATCCTCGCCGCGCCCTCGCAACACCTCCACGCCCTCTTCCCGTTGCCAGTGGCAGGCACGGCCTGGCCCAGGTACCGGCAGCAGCTGGAACTCGGCCCAGCAGCGCTCTACCTGCAACCCCCAGCCGGCACAGACGGCCTGCCATGCGAGCAGAGGCTCGCGCTCGACACAGACCAGCTGCAACTGCCCCGGCTGGCGATCAAGACAGGCGCACAGCACCTGCTCCGGGCTTTGCAACATGCGGTCCTCGAGCAGCACGGGCCACTCGCCGCGCTTGAGACCAGGCGGCGCAGGCACCTGGAAGTGGCTGCACAAGGCGCCCGGCACGACAAGCGCCACCTGCGCCTGCACGTCCGCAGGCGGGCGGCCTTCACCTTCGCGCCGCGGCTCGCCCGCGTCCATCAGCAGCCATTGCCAGGGCGCCGTGCCCTGCCCCGGGCGCAGCAACAGCCAGGGACGCGGGGCGGGGCGCCGTCGCCAGTCAAGTTTCATGAGCGCCCCCAGGGCAAGGCGAAGGTACATACGTATGGCGCTCCATCGTGCTGAAACTGCACCCGCACGCCGGGATCAGGGCGGGCGGGCTGGTCAGAAGGCCAGGCCAGCCAGCGGCCGCCCTGGTAGAACAGGAAACTCGCTGCCGTCACGCCCTTGAGCTGCTCGCGCAGCGACCAGCGCGGCTCGCCCGCGGCATAGAGGTCGGCCGAGCTTTCCAGCCGCAGCGTTTGCCCCCGGGCATCGAACCGAAGGCGTTGGCGCTGCAGCCGGGAACCGCCTTCCGCTGCTGGCCAGGCTGCCGCTGACACCCAAAGCAGCTGATTGCGGTCGGGCTGCCAGTCGAGCCAGCGGGTGGCCAGCGGCAAGCGTTGCTCGGATAACCGGCGCAGGACCGGGCTGTCGAACCGGCGCTCCAGCGCCAGGCAGAAGTCCAGCACGGCGCCGGATTCGTCAGGGCTGTCGAGTCGCTCGCGCACCTTCAGCCAGCCATTGACCAAGGCCGCCAGCATCACCCCGAGCACGGCGGTCAGGGCCATGGCCACCATCAGCTCGATCAGGGTCAGCCCGGCCTGACGGCGCTTCATGGCCGCACCAGGAAGACGCTGTACTGGCCGAGCGGCAGGCGTGCATCGCGGTCGGCGAACAGTTGCAGCTCGCCGCGGCGCAAGTGGGCCACGCCGGTGCGGCGGAGCTGCAGCTGCCAGTGACACGCCTGCCCACCCTGATGCAGGACGCCACTGTCCTGGCGGGTTTTCGGCCAATAACCCTCGACACTGAACCGCGCTTGCAGCTCGCGGGCACAGAGCACGCCGAGACGGTGCTGCTGCACGCTGTCCTGCACTGCCAGGCGCTGGCGCAAGACTTGGCTGGCCATCACCGCAAGCACGGCGGCAATGCCCAGCGCCACGCTGACCTCGAGCAAGGTAAAGCCCTGCTGGCGGCGCTTCACGGGTTCACCGCCAGGCGCAGTTGCCCGTCACGTTGCCACGCCCAGCGCTGGCTGCCCTGCGGCCATTGCCAGAGCACACTGCCAGGCGCGGCCCAGCCATCAGGGGTAAACACCAGCTGCGGTGATTGGCTGGCCGGCCAGTCCGGGCGCAGTCCCTTGGGCCAGTCACCCAGGGACACCGGCTCGACGATCCAGCCACTGGCCACCCGGCGCACGAACTCCAGCCGCTCGCCATTCCAGCGCAAGCCACGCAACTGCCCGGCGTGCCGCGCCAGCGCCGCCTGTTCGCGGGTAGTGGCGGCCAGCCGGGTCAGCGCCTGCTGCACGCCCGCCTTGCCGCTGTCGAGCCAGGCGACGCTGAGCCCGGTCATCAGCCCGGCTATGGCCAGCACCACCAGCAGTTCGATCAGGCTGAAGCCACGCTGCCCGCCCATGGCTCAAAGCGCCCAGTTGCCCAGGTCGGCATCCAGGTCTTCGCCACCGGGCACGCCGTCGGCGCCCAGCGAGAAGATATCGACGCGGCCGTGCTCGCCCGGCATGCGGTACTGGTACGGCGTGCCCCAGGGGTCTTCCGGCAGACGGCGGATATAGCCGTCACTGCGCCAGGCCCGGGGCAGCGGCTCCTGCCGGGGCTTGGTCGCCAACGCGGCGAGCCCTTGCTCGTTGCTGGGGAAGCGCAGGTTGTCGAGCCGGTACATGTCCAGCGCCTGCTCGAGGGTGGCCAGGTCGGCCATCACCTTCTGGCGCATGGCCTTGTCCTGGTTGCCCAGCACGCTGGGGGCGACCACGGCGATCAGCAGGCCGATGATGAAGATCACCACCATGATCTCCATGAGGGTAAAACCGCGCTGGCGCGCGCGTTGTCGATGCATGGTGCTGCTCCTCGTCACAGTGTCAGGCCCTGGTTGAGCTGCATGATCGGCAACAGCACCGCCAGCACGATGAACAGCACCACGCCACCCATCACCAGGATCATCAGGGGTTCGAACAACGCCATGGCCGTGTCGACCTGGCGGGCAAAGCCGCGCTCCTGGTCATCGGCCACGCGTTCAAGCATGTCGGCCAGGGCACCGCTGGCCTCTCCGCTGCCCACCATGTTCACCAGCAGCGGTGGAAACCGAGCGGTGGCATCCAGCGCGCGATGCAGGCTGGTGCCGCCCTGCACCTGCTGGCTGACCTGCTCCAGCGCCAGGCGCACGCGGCGGTTGCCGACCGTTGCCGTGGCCACGTGCAGGGCTTCGAGCAGGGCCACGCCGCTGCCGGTGAGAATCGCCAGGCTGCGCGACAGGCGTGCGCTTTCGAGTACCTGCAAAAGGCTGCCGATACGCGGCAGGCGCAGCAGCAGGTCGTCGCGGCGCAGGCACCAGTTGGGCTTGCGCAGCAGCCAGCTGGCCAGCACGGCAAGCATCACCCCGGCACCCAGCAGCCAGGGGCCGGCGCTGACCAGGCCCTGGCTCAGGCCGATCAGCACCGACGTCAGCAGCGGCAGGGCCTGCCCGGAATGGGCGAACTGCTCGGTGAGCTTGGGCACGACAAACGTCATCAGGCCGACCACCACGGCCAGCGACACGCCCATCAGCACGCTGGGATAGATCAGCGCGGTGCGGGCCTTGTGCTGCTGGCGCTGCACCTGCTCCAGGTGCTCGGCCAGGCGTGCGAGCACTTGGGCCAGGCGCCCGGAGCGCTCGCCCGCCTCGACCAGCGCGCAGTACAGACCGGTGAAGGGCGCACCCTGGCGGGCGAGGCTGCGCGCCAGACCCAGGCCTTCGGCCAGCGATCCGCGCAGCGCCACCAGCAGACCCTGCAAGGCCGGCTGGCGCAGTTGGCGCTCCAGGGTTGCCAAGGCATCGACCAGGGGGATTCCGGCACCGATCAACGTTGCCAGTTGCCGGGTCAGCTCGCACAGCTGGGTGCGGGTCAGGCGCTGCCGGCGCGGCTGCGACACGCCCGCCTCGACCCGTTGCAACCGGCGGGCGAACAGGCCCTGCTCGCGCAACAGTTGCCGGGCATGGCGCTCGCTGTCGGCCTGCACGCTGGAGGTGTGCGGCTTGCCGGCGAGGTCGAGGGCCTGGTAGCGGTAGGTCGGCATGGTCAGCCCTGCACCGCGCGCAGCACTTCGGCGAGGCTGGTCTCGCCGCGTGCCAGGCAGTCGCTGGCCATGGCCACGAGGCTTTGCCGGCGCCCGTCCAGGTAGTGGTGCATGGCCGGCTCGCTGGCACCGTCGTACAGCAGGGCTATCAGCCCAGCGTCCAGCTCGATGAATTCGTACAGGCCCAGGCGCCCGTTGTAGCCGCTGCCCTGGCACAGCTCGCAGCCGACCGCGTGGTAGCTCTGGCCCAGGTCCGCCAGCTCAGGCCAGAGCTGGCGTTCGGCCGCTTGCAACGGTTGCGCCTGGGCGCAGCTGCACAGGCGCCGCACCAGGCGCTGGGCCAACACCCCGCGCAGGCAGGAGGCGATCAGAAACGGTTCGATACCCATGTCGCGCAACCGCGTCACAGCGCCCACGGCGCTGTTGGTGTGCAGGGTCGAGAGCACCAGGTGCCCGGTCAGGCTGGCCTGCACGGCGATCTGCGCGGTCTCCTGGTCGCGGATCTCGCCGAGCATGATCACGTCCGGGTCCTGGCGCAGGATGGCGCGCAGGCCGCTGGCAAACGTCAGCCCGGCGCGAGGGTTGATGGCGGTCTGGCCGATGCCGGCGATGGCGTACTCGACCGGATCCTCGACAGTCAGGATATTGCGGCTGCCGTCGTTCAGGCTGTTGAGGCTGGCATACAGCGTGGTGGTCTTGCCGGAGCCGGTGGGGCCGGTGCTGAGCACGATCCCATTGGGCCGCCCGAGGCAGCTGCGCAGCCCTTGCAACGCTTGTCCGGGCATGCCCAGGTTGGTCAGCGAGAGCAGGCTCGCCTGCTTGTCGAGCACGCGCATCACGACCCGCTCGCCGTGGATGCCCGGCAGCGTCGAGACACGCACATCCACCTCGCGGCCTGCCGCGCGCAGGGTGATGCGGCCATCCTGGGGCTGGCGCTTCTCGGCGATGTCCAGGCGCGCCATGACCTTGATCCGCGACACCAGCATGGCCGAGAGCGCGCGCGGCGGGCGCAGCACCTCGCGCAGATGGCCGTCCACGCGCAGGCGCACCACCAGGCTCTGCTCGAAGGTCTCGATATGAATGTCCGAGGCCCGCAGGCGCAGGGCCTGGCCGAACAACCCGTTGATCAGGCGGATCACCGGCGCTTCGTCATCGCTCTCCAGCAGGTCTTCGATACGCGGCATCTCGCTCATCAGGCCATCGAGGTCGACGTGCTCGCCGATCCCTTCGATCAGCGCGGCGGTGGCCGCATCGCCCGTCTGGTAGAGCTGGCCCAGGCGCTCGTCGAACGCTTCAGGAGCCAGGTATTCGAGCGCCAGCGGTTGGCCATGTACGCGCAGCAGCTCGTGCAACTGGTCGCTGTCGGCATCGCGCCGCAGCCACAGCTGCCAGCCCTCGGCTGCAGGAGCCATCGCCATCCCAGCCTGGCGCGCGAGGCGGTAAGGCAGCATCACCAGTCACCCCCGTCGAGGCGCGCACGGCTGGCCGGAAACGCCTGCAGCAGCGCGGCGCCTTCGTCCAGGTTGGGCAGGGCCAGCGGGGTCTCCTGTTGCAGGCGCTGGTATTTCTGCTGGCTCAGTCCAGCGAGGCTTGGGCCGTCGCGCAGGATGCGCGGGCGGATGAAGACCATCAGGTTCTGCTTCACGCCCCTGTTCGAATCGGAACGGAACAGCCGTCCCAGCCCGGGTATATCACCCAGCAGCGGGACTTTCTGGTTGCTGGTGCTGACCTCGTCGCTGATCAACCCGCCAAGGATCACCAGGCCGTTGTCCTCGACCATGACCTTGGTCTTGATCTCGCGCTTGTTGGTGATCACATCGCTGGCCGAGGCCGTGTCGGCGATCGAGGACACCTCCTGGACAATGTCGAGGCGCACGGTGTTGTCGATGTTGATCTGCGGCTTGATCCGCAGCTTGACCCCGACCTCCTTGCGCTCGATGGTCTGGTACGGGTTGGCGTTGTTCTGCGTCACCGAGCCTGTGACAAACGGCACCTCCTGGCCCACCAGAATCGATGCCTCGGCGTTGTCCAGGGTCAGCAGGGTCGGCGTCGAGAGCAGGTTGAAACCGCTTTTGCTCTTGAGCGCATTGACCAGCATGGCGAAGTTGAAACCACCGCCGAAATGCCCGATGCCGGCGGTGGCGCCGGTAACGGTGGACAGCAGGTCGCCCAGGTCGGCGGCGTCGCCGCCGGCCGCGGCCCCTGCGATGCTGGCGATGTTGGCGCCGCCGGTGCTGAAGTTGACGATGCCCGCGCCGAATTTTTCGTCGGCGAACAGCCATTGCACGCCCAGTTCCTGGGCTCGCGAGTCCGATACCTCGGCGATGATCGCCTCGACCACCACCTGGGCGCGGCGTATGTCCAACTGCTCGACGATGCTGCGGTAAGCCGCCACTTCGCTGTCAGGCCCCACCATGACGACGGCATTGGTGCCTTCTTCATATTCCAGGCGGATGCCCGAGTCGCTGACCGGCAACGGTGCCTTGCCCTCGCCTTCGCCCTGCCCTTCGGCGCTGGGCGCGGCGCCCTCCTGGCTGAGGCCGCGGAGTACCTTGACCACCTCGGCGGCATTGGCATGGCGCAGGTAGATGACCTGGGAGTTGGAACTGTGCTGGTTGTCCCGTGGCTGGTCGAGCTGGGCCAGCAGGGCCCGGACCCGCTCGCGGCTGTCGGCGCTGCCACGCACCAGCAAGGCATTGCTGCGCGGGTCGGCGACCACCTGGGCGCTGTCGGCGCCTTGCTCGCTGGCCAGCAGGCGGGTGATCAAGCCACTGGTATCGGCGGCGCTGGCGTGTCGCAGGGGCATGACCTGCAGCGGCTCCTCGCTGACCTGGTCGAGCTGGCGCAGCAGGCTGTCGATACGCGCAAGGTTGCTGCGCCAGTCGGTCACCACCAGCAGGTTGGCGGCCGGATACGGCGTGATCACGCCAACGCGCGGATCGATCAAGGGCTTGAGGATGCCCAGCATCTGCTCGCTCGCGGCATTGCGCACATTGAACACCCGGGTCGCCACGCCATCGCTGCCCTGGCTCGGCTTGCCGACTGGCTCTACCGGCACCGGCTCGAGACGCGCGGCCTGGTCGGGGACGATCTTCACGCTGCCGTTGGGTAGGTCGACCGCGGCGAAACCCTGGGCGCGCAGCTGGGCCAGGAAGATGTCGTAGATCGACTCGGCGTCGTGGCGGTCCACGGTACGCACCGTGACCTTGCCCTTGACCCTGGGATCGACGATGAAGGTGGTGCCTGTGATGCGGGACACGCTGTCGATGAACTCACCCAGGTCGGTGTCGACGAAGTTGACCTCGTACTGCGGCGTCTCGCCCTCTTCCAGCACCTCGGGCTCCTCGGCACGGGCGGTGGTCAGGGCCAGGCACAACAGGCCGGCCAGCCAGTATCTCGCGATCATCACTTATCCTTGGCGCTTGAAGCCGGTCACGGCGGGCCGTGGCGGCCAGGGCAGGCGTTCACGCCGCCCCTGGTTGTCGAAAATCAGGCCCTTGTCGTCGATGTCCTGCAGCACGATCCCCGGCGCCAGGCGCTGGCCTCGGCCAAGCGTGCGCACTTGCTCGCCGTAGCGCAGCACTACCACGGTAGCGCGCAAGGGGTCGGCCTTGAGCCCACCCAGATAATGCAGAGGCAGGCGGGTCAGGGGGATGTCGCCGCTTGGGGCGACGGGTTGCCAGTGCCCCACCAGCAACCCTGGCAGCGCCACTTCATCCAGGCCGGGCGCACTGACCGGCACCGGCTGGCGGCTCAGCTGCAACAGGCACTGTGCAGCGAGCCAGGCCGCCAGGGTCAGCCCCAGGCCGTTGGCTATCCGGGCGCCGCGGGTCAAGCACTCACCTGCCGTGGATGCCAGCCAGGATGCCCCTGGACATAACGCACTTCGGGCAGCTGCAGGGCGGGCAGCTGCCAGTCGGCGGGTTGCCGCGCCAGCCAGTTTTCCACCCGCTGCCACAACGGCTCGCCCGCGCCCGCGTCAAAGTGCAAGCCAAAGGTACGGCACAGGCCCTGGACCGGGGCGAGCCCGGCGATGCGCTTGCCCACGGCGCTGTAGCTGACCTGCCAGGCCTGGCCTTGCCAACGTGGCAGGTCCTGGCTGTTGTCGAGCAGCAAAGGATCGCCGAACAGTTGCTCGGCGGCGTTTTCCAGCACCTGCTCGACCTGCCGCGCCGGGGCGTCGACCACGGGTGCGGGATAGCCGCCGGTGAGGTTGATCAGGTGCTCGCGGGTGATGGTTTCGCCCGCCCGCAGCGGCACGTCGTAGCGCAGCCCCGGCAGCAACACCGGCATGCCGCTGTCGTCCGCCAGGGCCTGGTGCAACAGGCGATCCCAGCTGCCGGCGCGGGTGTCGCGACGCCACAGCGCTTGGGGCGCTCGGGCCAGGGGTTGGTCAAGCCAGGCCGCGTGGCCCGCGCGTTGCTGCTGCAGTTGCCCACGCAACTGCCCCACCCGGGCCTGCGCGGCCGGCCCAAGCGACTGCTCGAACGCCGGAAAGAAACGTGCCTCGAAACGCCACTGTCCAGCCATCTGCTGGCAGCGAATACGAAACGCCCCGCTGCCCCGGCAACCGCCGAACAACACCGGCACGCGGCGTCCGCTGGCCTGGGTCACTTCGACCGGCGCCGGCCAGAAGTCCTGGCCACGGGCGCACAGCACGGCGTCGATCTGCGGCACCCGCTCGGCCAGCCACAGGCCCGGCCCAGTGCCGACATCGGCCAGGGCCACCACCAGGTCTGCCTCGCGGCGCGCCTGTTCGAAGCTGGGCAGCAACGACTCGTACCACTGCTTGAGCGAGGCTTTCTGGTCCTGGGCATACGGGTCGGTGACACCGACCACGGCCACCCGTACCCCGCCGCGTTCGAACAGCTGCACATCTTTGATGCCCAACGCCTGGGCATGGGCCGCAGACAATCCGCCTCCCAGGGTGATCGCCGCCGATTGCTGGTACAGCCCAGCGCTGCGTTGTGGCCACAGCACCCGCTCGTCACTGCTGACGCGGACTTCGCTGCCCAGCAGCTGGCTGCCTTGAACGCCGCTGGCGCCCTGGGTCAGGTAGGCCAGCCCGCTGCCGTTCCAGCCCTGGCCGTTTTCGAGGGTCAGGCAATGGTCCGCGCCGCTTTCATTACGCAGTTGTTCAAGCAGCGCCGCCAATACCGCATAGCCGCCCAGGCGGGCGCTGTCCGCAAGGCGGGCATCGAGCAACGGCGCGAGTTCGGCATGGCCGGCGCCGGCGCTGCTGCCCGTCATCCAGGGCGCGCGGCCCAGCCGGGTAACCGGCCCCAGGCGGGTGGCGGGAACCACGGCGTGGCCAGGCTGACGGGCATCGAGGGTGTCGGCGATATAGAGGAGGTCCAGCGCTGGCGCGCCGCCTGAGTGGGTACCAGGAATTGCGGAACAGGCGCCCAGCAGCGGAGCCATTGCTCCGATACCCATCCAGCTGATCAACTCCCGTCTGCGCATGCTCGCCATCGACCCCGCCTGCCTTCCCTGCTGTTTGACTGTGGGCCGGGATATTGCGGAGCTTAGGTGACAGTTTGATGGCAGTTATAGGACAGCTATCGCGGAACGATCCTACAAATTCGCTGCTAAGAACCTGTAGTTTTAAAAACACGTTAACAAAACTGCCAATGAATCATCACATTGGCGCTCTAAAGTCCCGGTTTCTTCCAACACAGCTCTATCAAAAAGAAGGAATCACTGATGAGTCGAGATACCGGCGACAACCTGGACCGGAACCTGAGCGGCAACCTGCCGATGGCCAGTGTCATGGACGCCTATCTGAGCCGCCGCACCGTGATGCGCGGAAGCCTGGGCGCCGCGATCGCCATGATCGCCGGTACCGGCCTGACCGGCTGCTTCGACAGCGGCAGCGATTCGGACGATGACCCGGTCGTCGAGCCGCCAGTGACCGAACCAGAACTGCCGGAACTCGCCCTCGGCTTCACCTCGATTCCAGGCTCGCGCACCGACGCCTGCGTCGTCGCCGCTGGCTACAGTGCCTACGTGCTCGCCCCGTGGGGCACGCCGCTCAACAGCAATGCCAGCCCGTGGAAAGCGGATGGCAGCAACACCTCGGTCGACCAGGCCAACGCCATGGGCATGCACCACGACGGCATGCACTTCTTCCCCATCAACGGCAGCTCGGACGACGGCCTGCTGGCGATCAACTTCGAGTACATCGACGCCGACGCCCTTCACCCGGCCGGCCCGACCACCGACGCCAGCGGCAACCGCCCGGCCGAAGAGGTGCGCAAGGAAATCAACGCCCACGGCGCTGGCGTGGTGCGCCTGAGCAAGGTCAGCGGCCGCTGGCAGGTGGTCGACAACGACCCGCTCAACCGCCGCTTCACCACCGCCACCGTAATGGACATCGCCGGCCCCCTGCGCGGTACCGATCACGTCAAGACCAGGTTCTCCGTCGATGGGACCCAGGCCCGTGGCACCAACAACAACTGCGGCAACGGCTTCACCCCTTGGGGCACCTACCTCACCTGCGAGGAAAACTGGCCCGGTATCTTCGTCAACAAGGGCGTACGCCCGGCCGACCAGCAGCGCATCGGCGTGTCCACCTCCAGCGGCAACTACGACTGGGAGACCGCTGCAGGCGATCCTTCGGAAGTGAACGATGAGTTCGCCCGCTTCGACGTGACCCCGACCGGCGCCACGGCCGTGGAGGACTACCGCAACGAAGCCAGCACCTATGGCTACATCGTCGAGATCGACCCGTACAGCGCCGGCACTCTTGCGGTCAAACGCACCGCGCTCGGGCGTTTCCGCCACGAAGGCTGCTGCCCTGGCCTGCCGGTGGTCGGCAAGCCGTTGGTCTGGTACACCGGTGACGACTCCAACAACGAGTACCTCTACAAGTTCGTTTCCACCGCCTTGTGGGAAGAGGCCGATGCCAACCCGGCCGACCGCCTGGCCACCGGTGCCAAGTACATGGACCAGGGCAAGCTCTACGTCGCCCGCTTCAATGCCGACGGCAGCGGCGTCTGGCTGCTGCTCGACGTCAGCACCCCGACCACCACCGGCACCACCCTGGGTGCGCTGTACGGCGACTTGGCCGGGATCATCCTGCACACCCGTGGCGCCGCGGATGCCGTCGGCGCCACGCCGATGGACCGTCCGGAGTGGACCACGGTCAACCCGCTCAACGGCGACGTGTACCTGACCCTGACCAACAACAGCGCCCGCACTCCTGAAAAAGTCGATGCCGCCAACCCGCGCGGTCCGAACCGCCACGGCCATATCATCCGCTGGCACGACAGCGACGATCACCTGAGCTTCACCTGGGACATCTTCGTCTTCGGCGCCAACGCGGCCGGCACCGCCGACATCAACCGCTCCGGCCTGACCGAACTCAACCAGTTCGCCAGCCCTGACGGGATGAGCTTCGATAGCCGGGGCATCCTGTGGTTCCAGACCGACAACGGCGAGTCGACCCTTACCAGCTACACCAACGACCAGATGCTGGCCGTGATCCCCACCGACCTGGTCGATGCCAACGGCACGCAGATTCCGGTCAACGCGCAGAACCAGGTCGACCTGCGGCGCTTCTTCGTCGGCCCGAACGGTTGCGAGGTCACGGGCATCGCCTTTGCGCCCGACAACAAGTCGCTGTTCGTCAACATCCAGCACCCGGGCAACTGGCCGTCCACCGATGTCGCGACCGCCGTGACACCTGCCGGCACCACCGTGCGGCCACGAGCCTCCACCGTGGTAATCCAGCGTGATGACGGCGGCGAGATCGGCATCGCCTGATCCCCTGCGCTCCGAGCGCGAGCCGTTGCCTTACCAGGGCAGCGGCTCGCGGCTTTTCACCCGAACTTGCTGCGCCGGCACCCGCGCGTGCCACTGCACCACCCCCAGCGCCTCGACCTCGAACTCGCTGCGCATCTGCCGCCCCTCCTCCTCGAACTCCAGTTGCAGCAGGAAATGCCCACTGTTGAGCATGAGCCCGGCGCTGAGCCGCTCGAAGGTCTCATCATCCACCGCTCCCAATGCCTGGCGCAGCGCCGAGGCATCCACGTAGCCCGACGCCGGGCGGCCACTGACGATACGGCTGAGCAAGGACCGCGCGAACCGGCCCTCGTACAGCGCATCGAGCAGAGGCAGGTGCTCGAGGCCCAGGGCATTGGCGTTCAGGCGCCAGCCGGTGGTTTCAGGCAAGGCGCAGAGGGCCGGGTAGCGTGCCTGGCGAGTGACGTCCCGGTCGAGCAGCAGGTTGAGTTCGCTGGTGTCGAGCATTGCCTGGTTGGCGGCCAGGCGCGCCGGTGACTGGCGCAGGTACTGGTCGTCTTCCGCGCCGTGCAGGCGCGTCTGGTGGTCATTGTCGAGCCAGTCGGCCAAGGCATCGGTGAAGCGCTCGGCGGCCAGGTCATCGCCGAGCAGGTGTTTCAACTGCCGCTCGGCCATCTCACCGTCCTCGCCCAGCAGCGCATTGACGTTGAAACAGGTGTGCAGGTCGCGCACCCGCAGTTGCGCCGCCCCATCGCCGAAATCATAGGCCAGCGGCTGGCCGCGCAAGGCCTGCCAGAACAATGGGCTGACCCGCCAGGCTGGATCGCGCAGCGCCTGTTCGGCAAATGCCAGCCCGGCCTGCTCCATCGCCCGCACCTGTACCCGCTGCTGCAGCAGCCGCACGCTGTCTACCTGCTGGCGGCCGTCCTGCACCAGCCAGGTCAATCCGGCGGCAAGCATCGCTAGCACCACCATCACCATCAGCAGCGCGGCGCCGCGCTGTTGTCTGCCACCCATCTGTGCGCCCTCTTTCTGCGTCGAGGCGCCAGTCAACACCGTGGATGTTGCAGGCGCATGGCAAAACCGTCCGCGAGTCACGTTCACGTCATAAAGCGCAGGCAGGATTGGCCTTCCTTTTCATGAGCTTGGAGTTGTTTCCCATGGGTGGCATCGGTATCTGGCAATTGGTGATCGTGCTGTTGATCGTGTTCCTGCTGTTTGGCACCAAGCGGCTCAAGGGCCTGGGCAGCGATGTTGGCGAGGCGATCCAGGGCTTTCGCAAGTCCATGGGCGGCAATGCTGACGAACCCGCCCAGCCTGCACCAGTGGAACAACCGGCTCCGCTGACCGCGCAGCCTCTGCACCAGGCGCAAGCGGATCGCCAGGCCTGATGTTCGAGATAGGCTTCACCGAACTGCTGCTTGTGGGCGTAGTGGCCTTGCTGGTGCTGGGGCCGGAGCGCCTGCCGGTGGCAGCCCGCACGGTCGGCCGCGGGCTGGGGCAGGCGCGCCGGGCAATGAACGCACTGCGCGCCCAGGTAGAACGCGAACTCGATGCGCCCAGGTTCGACAGTGCGCCGTTGCATCGCCTGGAGCAGGAAATCCGCCAGGGCATCAGCCTGCGGGCACCCCCTGCCAATGATGCCGTCCCGGTGGCCAGCGCCAAGGAGAATGCCTCATGACGGCCGCTGTCGAAAACGCGCGGATGCCGCTTACCGAACACCTGCGCGACCTGCGCAAGCGTCTGGTGCGCTGCCTGCTGGTCATTGCCCTGGTCTTCGTCGGCCTGTTCCCGTTCGCCCAGGCGCTCTACACGCAGATATCCGAACCCTTGAGGCGTTTCCTGCCCGAGGGCGCCAGCATGATCGCCACCAGCGTGACCTCGCCCTTCCTCGCGCCCTTCAAGCTGACGTTGATGTGCGCCTTGTTCGTTGCCATGCCAGTGCTGCTGCACCAGGCGTGGGGCTTTATCGCCCCGGGCATGTACCGCCGGGAGCGGCGCATCGCGGTACCGCTGCTGGTGTCGAGCATCGTGCTGTTCTATGCCGGCATGGCGTTCGCGTTTTTCGTGGTGTTTCCGATGATGTTCGGCTTCTTTGCCAGCGTGACCCCGGACGGGGTGGCGATGATGACCGACATCAGCCTGTACCTGGACTTCATCCTGGCGCTGTTCCTGGCGTTCGGGCTGGCGTTCGAGATACCGGTGGCGACGTTCATCGTGGTGTGGGCGGGGTTCACGGATGTGGCCACGCTGCGCCGCAGCCGGCCTTATGTGGTCGTCGGGTGCTTTGTGGTGGGGATGATACTGACGCCGCCTGACGTGTTCTCGCAGACGTTGCTGGCGGTGCCGATGTGGCTGCTGTTCGAGGTAGGGTTGGTGGCGTGCGGCGGGTTGCGCAAGCAGGAGGGAGCGGTGCAGAACCGCGAGATGTCTGTTGAATGATCCGCCGCGATGGCGTCAGTGAGGTCTAGAACTCGGCCAGCTTCCAGACCTCATACGCCGGGGTCTCGTACGGATGACTCCGCTTGAGCGCAGCGACGACCTGAGCGATCAGGTCGTCCGCCACCACCAGTTCAACCCGCCATTCCTCGACCTGCTCGACCACACCGGCCTGCCCGAGAAACGGCTGGCTGCCGTCCAACGGGCGAAACTGGCCTTGGCCGAGCACCTGCCACGCGCAGTGGTCGTAGTTGCCGATGCGTCCGCCACCTGCGGCGAACACTTCGGCCTTGACCCCTTTGACATGGCTTGGCGGGACGAAGAAGGCGAGCTTGTACACCTTTAGTTCACCCAGACCCGCGCATTGCGGAACATGCGCATCCAGGCGCCGTCTTCCTGCCACTCCTCCGGACGCCACGAGTTCTGCGCGGCGCGGAATACGCGCTCAGGGTGCGGCATCATGATGGTCACACGGCCGTCGCGGCTGGTGAGGCCGGTGATGCCACGCGGCGAGCTGTTCGGGTTGGCCGGGTAGGCCTCGGTCACCTTGCCGTGGTTGTCGACGTAGCGCAGGGCCACGCAGCCGGACACGTCGGCTTCCAGCAATGCCTGTTCGTTGGCGAACTCGGCATGGCCTTCGCCGTGGGCGATGGCGATCGGCATGCGAGAGCCGGCCATGCCCTGCAGGAAGATCGAGTTGGACTTCTGCACCTCGACCATGGCCACGCGCGCCTCGAACTGCTCCGAGCGGTTACGCACGAAGTGCGGCCAGAACTCGGTGCCGGGGATCAGCTCGTGCAGGTTGGACATCATCTGGCAACCGTTGCACACGCCAAGGGCGAAGCTGTCGTTGCGCTCGAAGAAGGCCTGGAAGGCATCACGGGCGCGGCTGTTGAACAGGGCCGACTTGGCCCAGCCTTCGCCGGCGCCCAGTACGTCGCCGTAGGAGAAGCCGCCGCAGGCGACCAGGCCCTTGAAGGTCTCGAAGTCGACACGGCCGGCGAGGATGTCGCTCATGTGCACGTCGATCGCGTCGAAGCC
The DNA here is from genome assembly GCF_056312565.1 of Pseudomonas sp. JE3303. Taxonomy (NCBI): domain Bacteria; kingdom Pseudomonadati; phylum Pseudomonadota; class Gammaproteobacteria; order Pseudomonadales; family Pseudomonadaceae; genus Pseudomonas; species Pseudomonas sp. JE3303. Next base: position 242,037 of record NZ_JBWGIF010000002.1, on the reverse strand, counting down.
GGCGCGGTCGAAGGCTGCCGCCATTTCCACCTGGCCGTTGACGCCCTGCTCGCGCAGGATCGCCACTTGCGGGCGCACGCCCTTCTTGATGTACGGCGCGGCGATGTCGTCGTTGACATCGAAGCCGAGCTTGGCGCTCAGGCCCGGGTTGTCTTCTTCCAGCAGTGCGTCGAACTCCTGATCGGCGCAGTCGGCGTTGTCGCGCAGGCGCTGGATCTGGTAGCTGGTCTCGGCCCACTGGCGCTGCAGCAGGCGGCGATCGCCCTTGAACAGCTCCTCGCCATTGAGGCGCACGACGACTTCGCCGTTGTTGATCGGCTGACCGATCACCGCGACGCAATCTTCGCCCAGGCCCGCTGCGCTGAACTGGGCCAGCACGTCTGGCGTAGCGTCCTGGCGAACCTGGATCACCGCGCCGAGCTCTTCGTTGAAGAGGATCGCGCCGATTTTCTCAGCCTTGCTGGTCAGGGTGTCCAGCTCGAGGTCCAGGCCGCAGTGACCGGCGAAGGCCATTTCCAGCACGGTGGTCATCAGGCCGCCGTCGGAACGGTCATGGTAGGCCAGCAGGTGACCGTCGGCGTTGAGGCCCTGGATCACGGCGAAGAAGGCCTTGAGGTCCTCGGCGTCGTCGACGTCCGGCGCCTGGCTGCCGAGCTTGCCATGGGTCTGGGCCAGGATCGAGGCGCCCATGCGGTTCTTGCCGCGGCCCAGGTCGATCAGCACCAGGTCGGTCTCGCCCTTGTCCATGCGCAGTTGCGGGGTCAGGGTCTTGCGGATGTCGACGACCGGGGCGAAGCCGCTGACGATCAGCGACATCGGCGAGGTGACGCTCTTCTGCGCGCCCTCGTCGCTCCACTGGGTCTTCATCGACATGGAGTCCTTGCCGACCGGAATGGTCAGGCCCAGCTCCGGGCACAACTCCATGCCGACAGCCTTGACGGTGTCGTACAGGCGGGCGTCTTCACCGGGGTGGCCGGCAGCGGACATCCAGTTGGCCGACAGCTTGATGTCGGACAGCTTGCCGATGCTCGCCGCCGCCAGGTTGGTCAGGGTCTCGCCGATCGCCATGCGCCCGGACGCCGGGGCGTCGAGCAGGGCCAGCGGAGTACGCTCGCCCATGGCCATGGCTTCGCCGGTGTAGACATCGAAGCTGGTGGCGGTGACGGCGCAGTCTGCGACCGGAACCTGCCACGGGCCGACCATCTGGTCGCGGGCAACCAGGCCGGTGATGCTGCGGTCGCCGATGGTGATCAGGAAGCTCTTGCTGGCCACGGCTGGATGGCGCAGTACACGCTCGACGGAGTCGGCCAGCTGCAGCGCGCTTGGGTCGAAGTCATCGCCCAGCTCGGCTTCGCGGGTGACCGAACGGTGCATGCGCGGCGGCTTGCCGAGCAGTACGTCGAGCGGCATGTCCACCGGGCTGTTGCCGAAGTGGCGGTCGGTGACGGTCAGGTGCGGCTCGGCGGTCGCCTCGCCGACGACCGCGAACGGGCAGCGCTCGCGCTCGCAGATCGCCTTGAAACGCTCGAAGTCGGCGGCATCGACCGCCATGACGTAGCGTTCCTGGGATTCGTTGCTCCAGATCTCGTGCGGGGCCATGCCCGGCTCGTCGTTGGGCACGTTGCGCAGCTCGAAGCGGCCACCGCGGCCACCGTCGTTGACCAGCTCGGGGAAGGCGTTGGACAGGCCACCGGCACCCACGTCGTGGATGAAGGCGATCGGGTTGGCGTCGCCCAGCTGCCAGCAACGGTCGATGACTTCCTGGCAGCGGCGTTCCATTTCCGGGTTTTCGCGCTGTACCGAGGCAAAGTCCAGGTCCGCGGAGCTCGCGCCGGTGGCGACAGAAGAGGCCGCGCCACCACCCAGGCCGATCAGCATGGCCGGGCCGCCGAGCACGATCAGCTTGGCGCCGACGGTGATCTCGGCCTTCTGCACGTGATCCTCGCGGATGTTGCCCAGGCCGCCGGCCAGCATGATCGGCTTGTGGTAACCGCGCACTTCTTCGCCGTGCGGGGTGTTGATCGATTGCTCGAAGGTCCGGAAGTAGCCGGTCAGCGCCGGACGGCCGAATTCGTTGTTGAACGCGGCGCCGCCCAGCGGGCCTTCGATCATGATGTCCAGCGCGGTGACGATGCGCTCAGGCTTGCCGTAGGCCTGCTCCCACGGCTGTTCGAAGCCCGGGATCTGCAGGTTGGAAACGGTGAAGCCGCTCAGGCCGGCCTTGGGCTTGGCGCCACGGCCGGTGGCACCTTCGTCGCGGATCTCGCCGCCGGAGCCGGTGGAGGCACCGGAGAACGGCGAAATGGCGGTCGGGTGGTTGTGCGTCTCGACCTTCATCAGGATGTGCACCGGCTCCTGCACCGCGCCGTACTGGCGGGTATCGGGATTCGGGAAGAAGCGGCCGGCCACGCTGCCGACGATCACCGAAGCGTTGTCCTTGTAAGCGGACAAGACGCCTTCGCTGTGCATCTGGTAGGTGTTCTTGATCATGCCGAACAGGCTTTTTTCCTGCTCCTGGCCGTCGATGTCCCAACTGGCGTTGAAGATCTTGTGACGGCAATGCTCGGAGTTGGCCTGGGCGAACATCATCAGTTCGATGTCGTGCGGGTTGCGCTTGAGCCCCTGGAAGGCGCTGACCAGGTAGTCGATCTCGTCGTCGGCCAGGGCCAGGCCCAGGTCGGCGTTGGCCTGCGCCAGGGCGGCGCGGCCGCCACCGAGCACGTCCACGGCGGTCAGCGGCTTGGGCTGGGCGTGGCTGAACAGGCCCGCGGCCTCTTCGAGCTGGGCCAGCACGCGCTGGGTCATGCGGTCGTGCAGCAGGGCCGCGACGCTGGCGGCGTCGGCTTCGTTCAGCTCACCGCTGACGTAGTAGGCAATGCCGCGCTCCAGGCGCTGGACGTTGGCCAGGCCGCAGTTGTGGGCAATGTCGCTGGCCTTGCTCGACCAGGGCGAAATCGTGCCCAGGCGCGGCACGACCAGGAACAGGCGGCCGCTGGGTGCTTGCACCGGCACGCTCGGGCCGTACTTGAGCAGACGGCCCAGCACCTGCTGTTGGTCGTCGGACAGATCGCCATCGACTTCGGCGAAATGGGCGAATTCAGCATACAAGCCAGTAACAGCGGGGACTTTCTGGCTCAGTTGCTCGAGTAATTTACCGTGGCGAAAGGCAGAAAGGGCAGGAGCGCCGCGCAGGATCAACATCGTCGGGACAGCCTCAGGAAGGGGTGTGCTTAGAGGCCGTGCATTCTAGCCTAAATCGCGGGTTTCGGCACCCGCCACAGGGCAATCCCGAGCAGCGGCGTAACTGGACTTCGGGGTCAAAAAAAGCCTCTGCCGCGGGGGCCGTCTGGCGCTTATCGCAAAATGTGCTACCAGACAACCTGGCCGTTGTCGAGATATGGCGGGGCCTGTGCTTTGCGTATACTGCAACCTATGTTCGCCCACACTGCTTTGCGCCAGCGCTGCGCCAGATGGCTCTTCGCAACCGGTCTCTTCCTGATGCTCGGTGCCTGTGTTGAAAAACCCAGCACCCTGGAGCGTGTCAAGGAGGACGGTGTGCTGCGCGTCGTCACCCGCAACAGCCCGGCCACCTATTTCCAGGACCGCAATGGCGAGACCGGCTTCGAGTACGAACTGGTCAAGCGTTTTGCCGACGATATGGGCGTCGACCTGAAGATCGAGACCGCCGACAACATCGACGATATGTTCGACCAGCTCGGCAAGCCTGCAGGCCCGGTACTGGCCGCGGCCGGCCTGGTCAGCAGCGAACACCGCCTGACCCAGGCGCGCTTCTCGCATTCCTACCTCCAGGTCACCCCGCAGGTGATCTACCGCAACGGCCGCCCCCGCCCCACCAGCGCCAAGGGCCTGGTCGGCAAGAAGATCATGGTGCTCAAGGGCAGCAGCCACGCCGAGCAGCTGGCCGAGCTGAAGAAGCAGTATCCGGCGCTTGAATACGAAGAGTCCGACGCGGTCGAGGTGGTGGACCTGCTGCGCATGGTGGATGAAGGGCAGATCGACCTGACCCTGGTCGACTCCAACGAGCTGGCCATGAACCAGGTGTACTTCTCCAACGTGCGCGTGGCCTTCGACCTGGGCGACGCCCGCGATCAGCGCTGGGCCGTGGCACCGGGCGAGGACAACAGCCTGCTCAACGAGATCAACGATTTTCTCGACAAGGCGCAGAAGAACGGCACCCTGCAGCGGCTCAAGGATCGTTATTACGGCCATGTCGATGTACTTGGCTACGTGGGCGCCTACACCTTTGCCCAACACTTGCAGCAGCGCCTGCCCAAGTATGAAAAGCATTTCCACGTCTCGGCCAAGGAAGAAAAGGTCGACTGGCGCCTGCTGGCCGCGATCGGCTACCAGGAATCCATGTGGCAGCCGGAGGTCACTTCCAAGACCGGCGTACGCGGCCTGATGATGCTCACCCAGCGCACCGCCCAGGCCATGGGCGTGGCCAACCGCCTGGATGCCCGGCAGAGCATCAAGGGGGGTGCCAAGTATTTCATGCTGGTGAAGGAGCAACTGGCGGACAGCATCGAAGAGCCTGACCGGACCTGGTTCGCCCTGGCCGCCTACAACGTCGGCAGCGGCCACCTGGAGGATGCCCGCACCCTGGCCAAGCGCGAAGGCCTGAACCCGAACAAGTGGCTGGACGTGAAGAAGATGCTGCCTCGCCTGTCGCAGAAGCAGTGGTACAGCAAGACCCGCTACGGCTATGCCCGTGGCGGTGAGCCGGTGCATTTCGTGGCCAACATCCGCCGTTACTACGACATCCTCACCTGGGTGACCCAGCCGCAGGTGGAGGGCCAAGTGGCCGAAGGCAACCTGCATGTGCCGGGGGTGAACAAGGACAAGCCGGCAGAGCAGTCGCCGCCGATGTAGGTAGACTCGATTGGGGCCGCTTCGCGCCCCATCGCGGCACAAGGCCGCTCCCACAGGTACTGCACTGAACTCAGGCCTGCGCTGTACCCGTGGGAGCGGCCTTGTGCCGCGATGGGCCGCGAAGCGGCCCTGAAAGAAAGCTACGCCTTGGCGCGCCTGGCCTTGAAGAAGTCGCTCAGGATCCGCCCGCACTCCTCCGCCAGCACCCCACCCTCGAACATCACCCGATGGTTGAGAAACCCCTGCTCGAAGAATTGCCCCTGGCTCTGCACCACTCCCGCCTTGGGCTCGAGTGCGCCGTAGACCACGCGGCTCACCCGCGAATGCACGATCAACCCCGCGCACATGCTGCAAGGTTCCAGCGTCACATAGAGCGTGCTGCCCGGCAGGCGATAATTGCTGGCAGCCTGCGCCGCCGCCCGTATCGCCACCATCTCGGCATGCGCGCTTGGATCACTGCCGCTGATGGGGCAGTTGAACCCACGCCCGATCACCTGCCCATGCTGCACCAGCACCGCGCCCACCGGCACCTCGCCCAGGGTCGCACCTTCGGCCGCCAGCTCCAGCGCCATGCGCATGAATTCCTGGTCGCGGCTGCGATCGATGATCTGCGGGCGCATCACACCACCTCGATCGCGGCCATGAGGCCGGTTTCCATGTGGTCGATCACATGGCAGTGGAACATCCAGGTACCCGGGTTATCCGCCACCAGCGCCACCTGGGCACGTTCGTTCTTGCCCAACAGGTAGGTGTCGGTGAACCACGGCTCGACGATCTTGTGCCGATTGGAGGCAATCACCTTGAAGCTCATGCCGTGCAGGTGGATCGGGTGCTGGTACTGGGTCATGTTCTTCAGTTCGAAGATATAGCTCTTGCCCTTTTCCAGGGTCGCGATGGGCCGGTCGGCGCAGGTCTTGTCGGTGATGTCCCACGCCTGCCCATTGATCTGCCACAGGCTGGGCGGCTTGCCGTTGCCGGTGTTGACCGACACCTTGCCCACCCACTCGAAATTGAAGTTGAGCTTCTCGGCATTGGCCAGGTCCGGCTCGGCGATGGGATTGGGCGGCAGCGCGGGCGGCCATTCGCCTGGCGCCTCCTGGCTTGCGACCGAACGCAACGTGCCCAGGCGTACGAAGCCATCGCGCAAGGACACCTCCTCGCCGGCCTGCGGGATACGGATCGCCAGGCAGATACGCATGCCCGGCCCCAGCCAGTATTCCTTGCCCAGCGGCCGCGGCGTGATCGGGTTGCCGTCCAGCGCATAGACCATCGCCTCGAAGTTGCCCCTGAGGTTGATGCGATAGGTCCAGGTATTGTCCAGGTTCAACAGCCGCACCCGCACTACCTGCCCCGCCGGCAGCTCGGTCACCGACTCGGGCTCGCCATTGATGGTGATCAGGCGCCCGGCCGTGCCATTGCGGGCCGCTTCGCGCGGGATGCTGAATGGCAGCCAGCCGCCCTGCTCGTCCACGTGCCAGTTTTTCAGGCTCAGGGTGCGCTCATGGCGGAAACCGGTCGGCTCGCGCTCCTCGACGATCAGCGGCCCCACCAGCCCCCGGCCCAGCTCTTCAGAGCTGCTCACATGCGGGTGATACCAGTAGCTGCCCGCATCCGGCACGCGAAACTTGTAGTCGAAGTATTCGCCCGGCAGCACCGGCAGTTGCGAGACGTACGGCACGCCGTCCATCTCCAGCGGCAGGCGGATGCCATGCCAATGGATGGTGGTGGCCACCGGCAAGTGATTGATGAAGCGCACCCGCAGCCACGTCCCCTGCCGTACTCGCAGCTCCGTACCCGGTGCCGACGGCCCGAACGCCCAGGCCTCGGTCTTGAAGCCCGGCACCAGCTCGACCTCCAGGGGTGCCGCGATCAGCTCGTAGTCGTGGCCTGCGTTTTCGTCCTCCACCTTGCCCAGCCAGTAGCGGGCCGCGCCCCCGGCGCCCAGGCCAACCACCATCAGGCCGGTCAGCCCCTTGAGCATTTGTCGACGGGTAAAGGACATCTGAACAGGTACCTCGTATTGCGGAAATCAGCCAGCCGCGGGGGCGGTGGCGATGAAGGGGCGAATACGATACACCTGCGAATGGGAAATATTAAGTGAAGAGTTGTTGCGAAGGTCAGGTCTGGGCGCTATGGGCGATAGCGACGGGTAACATCGGTATCCACCTGCTCCAAACGCTGGTAGACCTTCTGCACGGCGCCTACAAGGTCCTCCCAGACCCCAGGTTGGCGCAACACTGGCATTTCCTTGGCAAGGACATTGCTCAGCGCGCCTTTGTTCTGCTCGATCGAACGCAGCAGGCGGTCTGCCTGCGGGTCCGGCATTTCCACCACTTCCTTCAACGCGGCGCGGGCCAGGGCATGGCCTCGCAGATAACGTGATTCCTCGCGCATCTGCTCGGTCAATGTCCGCCGCAAGATGCCAGAAAGGAATTCGACATGCCGTCCCAGATCCGGGTACCGCCAGGATGGCCTGGCAAGCTCGTCGCCATCGAACCGAAAATTGGACACCACGCCATCTGCGTAGGTGGTTCGGGTCGGCTCGAATTGCACGTGTGCCCTGACAGCCTCCATCAATGGCTTCGACACTTGATCCAGCACCCTGTCATAAGCCCGCCGCTCCCCGATGTCATCGGTAATGACTGCGGAGACGGGAAGGATCACGGGATCCGGAACCACACCGTCGCGGCGCAGCACATCATTGATCAGGAATCGATGGATGCGGCCATTACCGTCGGCAAGGGGATGTATATAGACGAAGCCGAATGCAGCCACGGCGCTGCGCATGACCGGCGACTGGCCCTGAGTACGTTCAAGGAAACGCTGCAGGCCCGCAAGCATCAACGCGATATCTTCGGCAGGGGGCGAGACAGTGGACGACCTCCTGGTAGCGGATGATCTCACCCACAAAAACGGGAGACTGCCTCAGGCCATACTGGGTGATCGTGGTTCGTTCACCCAGGATGTCTTGCTGCAAGCTGGCGATCAGCGACGCGGTCAGAGGTACTGCGCCCTGCCCGGTCTGTCGTGCCATCACATCCGCAAAGCGTTGTATTCGACTCGAGCGATCGCCTTCCCCTTCGATTGCGAAGCTTGCCTTGCTCTCTAGTAGCGTCATCCATGGTGCCGCACGCAAGAGCAAATCCTCGCCAAACTCTGCGGTAAGCTCATCAAGCAGCGCTCGCACGTCCAGAGCCGAAGCCCGCTCGAGCGCATCGGTCCTGACCACCGTCGGGCAGAAATGGCGAGTCCCAGGCAGGTTATCCCGCACACGCCATCGTGGCTGCTTAGTGGCGTGCGAAGAAGTGGCGGCGACCAGCCGTGAGCTGTCGATGGCATTGACATACGTCCCCGCAAGACGCTGGGGGACGGCCAGCTCGTCGTCCATCAACCACTCGTACAGGAATGCTGCCCTTCGAGCGTATTGGCCAGAGGGCTCGGCATCGACCCAAGCCTGGATGAACGAAGGCCCGCTACGCTGGAACTGGCGCGACAGAAATTCCAGTTGTGGCACTTCATGACGTAGATAAAACTGCAAATGTGCAGCCGGTTCGTCAGCTGGGCGCGCTTTCTCCACGAAGGTCTCAAGCTTGAACCCATCGACGACTTCAGTGGCGCGACGCCCACCGATACGGCTCATGACACGTAGCCTGCTCATCGGCTGGATATCGAAAAAGCGCGCCAGCCATGCGGCGCCAACCGGCTCCACGGGCAGCTCGTTCATTCGATCTCCGAGTCATCAAAAATCGTTGAATTTAGGGTTCTACTGCGTGAAACCGTTCTGCGTTGCGAGAAATCGATAAGAAAACGGTAGTTTTGCGAGAAACCGTTACAAAAGCTACCGTCTTCAAGTGAAGCGAAAGGCTTACCGCACAGGTCCCGTCATCATCCCGTGCGCTACGTCCTCCACCAGTGCCTTGGCCATGCCGCTGAGGTAATGCGCACCCCATACCATCTGGCCATTGCCATCGACCCCGGCATCGAGTGTCATCTTGTAGACGCAGTCCAACAGCACCGACGCCTGCTCCAGCGCATATTCCGCATCGTGCCCCGGCTGGACCTTGAACAACCGGTCCGCGATCTTGCCGCCGACGCCTTCACCGAAAGTGCCGATGCCAGAAGTCTTCAGTTCTTTCAGCTTCATGTTGCTGCTCATACCTAACCTCCAGACGTGCGCCGCTGAACTGGCGCACGCGTACCCCGTAGGAGCGGGCTCGTCGGAACGCCGAACCACCGCGATAAATCCAACTCGGTTCTGAATCAGTGCACCGCCCGCACCCGACTCAGCGCCATCTCGACCAACGTGTGAGCATTTTCAATCTCATGCATCGCGGCCAAGGTCATGACCTGTCCGGCAGGTTTGGGATGGAGCAGTACCGTCTGCTGCGCAACGGTCAGGGCGCAGACCAGGTACTCCGAGGTTTGGAGAAGCAGGGCTTCGATGGAGGGAGGTGGATCAGTTTCAAAGGGTGGGTCGGGGACGATCTTCAACATTCAGTAACTCCGTCGCTTTCGCGGTCAAGAGCCGCCACACACCTGCTGTCAAACAGAAGGGTGGCAGCTGTACGCGGGTTGACAGACCGGGAGAAAACGACGGAAAGACCGGCGCACCGAAGTGCCCCACATACAGCCGCCATAACACGGGCGCATGCGTCGGTTTAACTCACGGTCTGTCAAAACCGGTCGTTGATAAGCAACGACGGACCGAGACTAGACCGGCAAGAAGACCACGGCAAGCGCCCAGAGGCCGTGGCAGGATAATTCGGAAATGTCCTACAAGATATAGGCAAAGTCTTAAGCTTTAGCGTTTATTACGCGTTGGTTTGGCCAATCCACTCGGTCCACATCTCACTCGAAGCATTATCGGAATGCCGGACCCCGACGATGCATTCAACCGAGGTTTTATGCACGCAGCCTATGGTTGGAGCTACCAGAGATCTGCTGTTCTAACAGAGGGTGGCAGCTGCACGCGGGTTGACAGACCGGTAGACAAGACGGAAAAACCCGGCGCACCGAAGTGCCCCACGTACAGCCGCCATAATGCGGATCGCACAACAACTGGCCGAGACTAGACCGGGCTACAGAGCACCGCAAGCAAGTTTAGGCGAGCGCACCACAACTCGGAGATGTCCTACAAGATATGGGTAAAGTCTGTAGTTTCTGGCTGTCATGTAGGTAAAACGTCGCTCGGTCAGGTTCGCAGATCTGATGCAGTACAAGACTGCCGGAGACTACGCTAGCGAAGAGGCCATGGCCGAACTCGCCGGTGACTCAGGAACTATGAATAGGGTATCCATGAACGGGTTCTATACCGTATCGAAGGATTACTCAAAGCTCGCTACGCGGGCGGGAGCCTTGTCGCGGCTCTCGAAGGTGGAGAACTCGTCGCCGGTCAGCTTGGCTTTTCGGCCAACTTCGGCCAGTACCGAACCCAGCTTGATATTGGCCTGTGGTTTCACTGCGGACTCCAGGATGTCGCGGAGCTCGGCCTCAATGCTACGACCGTGTCGAGCGGCCCGCGCGCGGATGGCGCGCTGCACTTCATCGGGTACATTTCGAACGGTAACAGATGGCATCTTTCAGAACCTGTTTCGCTGTAGGCTCTTGTACCCTAGCGAAATGCAAGCGCCCTCACAACTAACGCCACGCGTTGACGTGGGAACCCGCCTCCCTGGGGCAATGGCATGCCGCTGCTGGGCATGCTGTTGCTGGCGGTGGCGACGTTGTAACAGAAATCTTAATGGACGGAAGTGCTGCCCTACCCGCCGCACCGCGCCGGCCGCAGGCTCGGCCACACTCTCGCCCCCGTGCCCGGCCAAGCCGAGCACTTACAGAAGCCGGTATTGTAGCGAGACACCGGTGAGGCGGATGCTCCAAAGGGGCGTAAAGGTGGCGACATATGCATTTTGGACACAGAAAAGCCCGCACCAAGGCGGCCTTTCCTGTGACTCGGAATCAGAGTTTCCCTAGCCACCGGTCGTCTAATCACTCAAAACATCACGTAGCGCCTCAACCCCTGGGCTTGGCTGCCGTAATTAACTGCAGCCAATCTTAATTTTGTGGAGCTTCACCATGCCGCTACTTCCCGACCGCATCTCAGGGCGAATGACGCTGGGGATCCTGACGCTGCTGGTTCTCACGGCATTGGCGATCTACTCAGTCATGACCTTGGGCGGCAAGCCTCAGTTAGTCGCTGCAGGAACCGAGGCCGCGGAACAATCGGCGAGTGCGATTACCCGCCAGTTAGCCCTGCAAGTGAATCGCATCGAGGGCACCGTGGCGGCGATGGCGCACCTGGCCGAAACCCTTCCCCACGACGAAATCCTACTCAAGGCCAGTCTGCCTAACGTGATCGACAGCCAAGGCGATGCCGCCATTGCAGGCGGCGGGCTGTGGCCAGAACCCAACAGTTTTACTGCCGGAACTGATCGCCGGAGTTTTTTCTGGGCACGCAACGTCAGCAATGGGTTGGATTATTCGGACGAGTACAACGCCGCGCAAACCCCGCCGTATCAGGCTGAGTCCTGGTACACCGGAGCGAAATCCGCGCCATTGGGACGTTGCGTCTGGTCAGATGCTTACCAGGACCCGGTCAGTGGCGTGGCAATGACGACGTGTAGCGTGCCATACCGCGCACAGGGCGCGTTTGCCGGTGTCGCCACTATCGACCTCAAGCTTGACGGCCTCGCAGCGTTTCTCAAGGCCAATGGCAATGTCACCGGCGGCTACGCTTTTGCGGTCGACCCTTCAGGGAACCTGCTGTATTTTCCCGATGCAAAGAGCACCAAGGGCCTGCCGACCATTGCCGGGTTGAGCCAGGAACAACCGTGGTTGAAGCCCGTCGCCGACAGCCTGTCGAGCAAGCGGGCCGGCACGACAACGCTGTATCTGGAAAACGATGCGCGCCTGGATGGACCGGCTTACATCACATTGGAAACCATGGAAGGCACCGGGTGGCGCATTGGGCTGGTCACGCCCGAGGCCCACGTGGTCGGACTCGCGAACAAGCTGACCGGGCAGATTTTGCTGTTCTTGCTGCCGCTGCTGGGCATTCTGCTGGGGCTCGCATGGCTGGCTGGCAAACGGCTGCTCACTCAGCTTGAGGAAACCACTGCGCAAATCGAACGTCTGGGCCAAGGCGGTCAGGCAGGCGCTCAGCTAGAGATTCTGCGGTCCGATGAACTCGGCGCGTTGCGCATTGCCGTCAACCATTACGCTGGCTCTCTGCAGGCCATGCTGCGACACATTGCCGATGAGTCGGTGTCACTGGAAGTCCAGGCCAACGAACTGGCGCAACTGTCCAGTGGCCTGGCTGAACGGGCAGAGGCTCAACGCATGGACAACACCCTGCTCGCCACCGCCATCACTGAAATGTCGGCCAGCGCCAATGAGGTCGCACGCAACACCACAGACTGCTCGGACACGGCCCGCGGCTCACTGGCAGAAGCGCAAAAGAGTCAGGACCAGGTCAACCGCAACGGTGAATCCATCGAAAGCCTGGCGACCGACATCTCAGGCGCGGCCACCGCCATGACTCAGTTGGGTGAAGACATCGAGCGCGTTGGCGGCGTGCTGGAGGTAATCAAATCGATCTCTCAGCAGACGAATCTATTGGCGCTCAACGCTGCTATCGAGGCCGCACGAGCCGGTGAGCAAGGCCGTGGCTTTGCGGTGGTGGCAGATGAAGTGCGCACACTCGCAGGCCGCACACAAACGTCTGCCAATGAAATTCAGGAGATGATCACCCAGCTGCGCCAGGCATCGAATTCTGCCGTCACAACCATGCAGAACGGCGCTCAACGCACTCGCGAGTCAGTGCAGCAGGCAGTCGGCGTGTCCGCCACATTGGGCACTACGGTGGGCAGTTTCGATGACATCGTCCAGCGCGCCCAGCAGATCGCCGTTGCCGCCCAAGAGCAGAGCCACGTGACTCAGGAAATCAACGAGCTGGCGGTTCGCATCCATGCGGCCAGTGAAGAAGGCGCCCGGGATGCGAGCGCCCTACGGGAACTGGGCAAAGGCATGCAGTCGATCTCAACCCGTCTGGGCGGATTGAGCCGCGGCACCCACTAGCCCTAAACACTGGGGCAAACAGGCATCAGTTCAACGAAGCTGATGCCTGCGCTGCACACCACGGTCAACGCCATCAATGACGTAGAAATCCTCGTGACTATTGAGAATAGTTACAACTCAAACAGTCAAGAATCAGACTTACTCCCACTCAATCGTCGCCGGCGGCTTGCTCGACACATCGTACGTCACGCGGGAAATACCCTCGATCTCGTTGATGATGCGGCCGCTGACAGTCTCCAGCAGCTCGTAAGGCAGGTGCGCCCAGCGAGCGGTCATGAAGTCCACGGTTTCGACGGCGCGCAGTGCGACAACCCATGCGTAGCGACGGCCATCACCTACCACGCCAACCGACTTGACCGGCTGGAACACGACGAATGCCTGGCTGGTCTTGTGGTACCAGTCGGCCTTGCGCAGTTCTTCGATGAAGATGTGGTCGGCACGGCGCAGGATGTCGGCATATTCCTTCTTCACTTCGCCGAGGATGCGCACGCCCAGGCCCGGGCCCGGGAACGGGTGGCGGTAGACCATGTCGTACGGCAGGCCGAGTTCGAGGCCGAGCTTGCGGACTTCGTCCTTGAACAGCTCGCGCAGCGGTTCGACCAGCTTGAGGTTCATTTCCTCTGGCAGGCCGCCGACGTTGTGGTGCGACTTGATCACGTGGGCCTTGCCGCTCTTGGCGCCAGCCGACTCGATCACGTCGGGGTAGATGGTGCCCTGGGCGAGGAACTGGATGTTGTCCAGCTTGCTGGCTTCGGCATCGAATACGTCGATGAAGGTGCGGCCGATGATCTTGCGCTTCTTCTCAGGGTCCGACTCGCCTTCCAGATTGCCCAGGAACTGGGCTTCGGCGTTGGCGCGGATGACCTTGACGCCCATGTTCTCGGCGAACATGGCCATGACCTGCTCGCCTTCGTGCAGGCGCAGCAGGCCGTTGTCGACGAAGACGCAGGTCAGCTGGTCGCCGATGGCGCGGTGCAGCAGGGCTGCGACCACCGAGGAGTCGACGCCGCCGGACAGGCCGAGCAGGACGTTGGCCGAGCCAACCTGCTCACGGACGTGGGCAATGGCATCTTCGACGATGTTGGATGCGGTCCACAGGGCCTCGCAACCGCAGATGTCGAGGATGAAGCGCGACAGGATGCGCCCGCCCTGCTTGGTGTGGGTCACTTCAGGGTGGAACTGCACGCCGTAGTAGCCGCGGGTGTCGTCGAACATACCGGCGATCGGGCAGCTCGGGGTGCTGGCCAGTACGTGGAAGTTCTCTGGCATCTGGGTGACTTTGTCACCGTGGCTCATCCACACGTCGAGGCCGAACACGCCGTCATCGTCGATGTGGTCTTCGATGCCGTCGAGCAGGCGGCTCTTGCCGACGACGTCGACACGGGCGTAACCGAACTCGCGCAGGTCGGAACCGGCAACCTTGCCGCCCATCTGCTCGGCCATGGTCTGCATGCCGTAGCAGATGCCCAGCACGGGAACGTTCAGGTCGAACACCGCCTGTGGTGCGCGAGGGCTGTTGGCTTCGTGGACCGACTCGGGGCCACCGGCCAGGATGATGCCGCGCGGGTTGAATTCGCGGATCGCTTCATCGTCCATGTCGAACGGGTGCAGTTCGCAATACACGCCGATCTCGCGCACGCGGCGGGCAATCAGCTGGGTGTACTGGGAACCGAAATCGAGGATCAGGATGCGGTGAGCGTGAATGTCGAGGGCCATGACTCAATCTCGTCAGTGGAAATCGGAAACGACGCGGGGCTGTCGTCAACAGCCCCGCTTCAAGGTAATGCCGGAAGCCTTAACCTACGCGGTAGTTTGGCGCTTCCTTGGTGATCTGCACATCATGCACATGGGACTCGGCCATGCCGGCACCGGTGATGCGCACGAACTCGGGCTTGGTGCGCATTTCTTCGATGGTGGCGCTGCCGGTGTAACCCATCGAGGAGCGCAGGCCGCCCATCAGCTGGTGAATGATCGCGGCCAGGGCGCCCTTGTACGGGACGCGGCCTTCGATACCTTCCGGGACCAGCTTCTCGGCACCGGCCGAGGAGTCCTGGAAGTAACGGTCCGAGGAACCCTGGGCCTGGGCCATTGCGCCCAGCGAGCCCATGCCGCGGTAGGCCTTGTACGAGCGGCCCTGGAACAGCTCGACTTCGCCCGGGGCCTCTTCGGTACCGGCGAACATCGAACCCATCATCACGCACGAGGCGCCCGCGACGATGGCCTTGGACAGGTCGCCGGAGAAGCGGATGCCGCCGTCGGCGATCAGCGGAACGCCGGTGCCTTCGAGGGCGGCGGCGACGTTGGCGATGGCGCTGATCTGCGGCACGCCGACACCGGCGACGATACGGGTGGTGCAGATCGAGCCAGGGCCGATACCGACCTTGACGGCATCCGCGCCCGCTTCAGCCAGGGCCTTGGCCGCAGCGCCGGTGGCGATGTTGCCGCCGATGACCTGGACCTGCGGGTAGGTTTCCTTGACCCAGCGAACGCGGTCGATCACACCCTTGGAGTGACCGTGGGCGGTATCGACCACCACCACGTCGACGCCAGCGGCAACCAGCGCGGCAACGCGCTCGCCGGTGTCCTTGCCGGTACCGACGGCAGCGCCGACACGCAGGCGGCCCTGGTCGTCCTTGCTGGCCAGCGGGTAGGCCTTGGCCTTCTCGATGTCCTTGACGGTCATCATGCCCTTGAGGCTGAACTGGCCGTCGACGATCAGGACTTTTTCCAGGCGGTGCTTGTGCAGCAGCTCGCGGACTTCGTTCTTGTCGGCGCCTTCGCGCACGGTGACCAGGCGCTCTTTGGGCGTCATCACTTCACGAACGGTGACGTCCAGGCGGGTTTCGAAACGCACGTCTCGGGAGGTCACGATACCGACCAGGTCGCCGTTTTCCAGCACCGGTACACCGGAGATGTTGTTCAGGCGGGTCAGTTCGAAGAGGTCGCGCACGGTGGCGTCCGCATCGATGGTGATCGGGTCCTTCACCACGCCAGCCTCGAACTTCTTGACCTTGCGTACTTCGCCGGCCTGCTGGTCGATGGTCATGTTCTTGTGAATGATGCCGATGCCGCCTTCCTGGGCCATGGCGATGGCCAGGCGGGCTTCGGTGACGGTGTCCATGGCGGCGGAAACCAGCGGAATGTTCAGCTCGATGCCACGGGTCAAACGGGTCTTGAGACTGACTTCATTGGGGAGTACCTCGGAATAACCAGGTACAAGGAGGATATCGTCGAAGGTCAGTGCTTCTTGGCTGATACGCAGCATCGCGGATGCTCCCGGGCGGGAAAAATGGAAGCGCGCCATTATACTCATGCAGGGCACGGCACTCAATGCAAAAGAACGGTTAAAGCGGCCCTTCGGTCGGCACCTGGCAGTTTTACCTGCACGACGGCGACGCGCTGGTCCAGCCAGTCGGCAAACGCCTCGATGAAGGCCGGGGTAAAACCGGCATCGCCCCAGTTGTTGAAGATGAACCCCAGGTTGGAGAAGGCGCACGGCTGCAGGAACAGGAAACCGTTGATGTCATCCTCGAAGCCGCACAGCGGGCAGGTAAAGTTGTCGGTCTGGCCGGGCATCCACTCTTCCAGGCTTTCGAACAGCGGCTCGCCGACCTCACGGCGGCATTCCGGGCAGCCGGCCTCTTCGAGAAAGCCTTCGAGCGGGGTGAAGATGCAGCGGTTGGTCACCACCTCGAGGCCGTTGACGGGGTTGCCGAACGGCAGCCGCTCGGGATGCAGCGCCACCTTGCGCGCACCCTGGGCCAGGGCATAGGCCATGCGGTTGCCGGTACGCCCGCAGGTGCTGAGCTGCTCCTCGATGACCTTCTCGCGCACCAGCCAGCGCAGGATCGCCCGGGCACGGGCCTCGTGCGCGATGACAGTGGAATGCTTGGGAACGATGATGCTCTGGGTGCTCATGGAGAAACGGCCTGAAAACTGCGGTAAAGGACGATTCTACCTGCTGCGTCAAGAGGCCAGGTAGCGAACGATCAGCAAGCCACCCGCGCTGCGGCAAATCCTTTATGATCCCCGCATGATCAAAGACCCTTTCGAAAGACTCGGCCTGGACCGCGAGGTCATGACCGTCAGCCAGCTCAACGGCCGCGCCCGCGTGCTGCTTGAGGACGTGTTCCGCAGCGTGTGGGTCGAGGGCGAGATTTCCAACCTCGCGCGCCCCGCTTCGGGCCACATCTACTTCACCCTCAAGGACAGCGGCGCCCAGGTGCGCTGCGCGCTGTTCCGGCAGAACGCCACGCGGGTCCGGCAGGCCCTGCGCGACGGGCTGGCGGTGCGGGTGCGCGGCAAGGTCTCGCTGTTCGAGGGACGTGGCGACTACCAGCTGATTCTCGACACGCTGGAGCCGGCCGGCGACGGTGCGTTGCGCCTGGCGTTCGAGGCCTTGAAGGACAAGCTCAGCGCCGAGGGGCTGTTCAGCACCGAGCGCAAGCGCGCGCTGCCGGCGCATCCGCAGCGCATCGGCATCATCACCTCGCCCACCGGCGCGGTGATCCGCGACATCATCAGCGTGTTCGGCCGCCGCGCGCCGCAGGTCGAGCTGTTCCTGATCCCCACCGCCGTGCAGGGCCGCGAAGCCATCGGGCAGATCGTCCGCGCGCTGCGCCTGGCCGACGCGCGTGGCTACGATGCGTTGATCCTGGCCCGGGGCGGCGGTTCGCTGGAAGACCTCTGGTGCTTCAACGAAGAGGCCGTGGCACGCGCCGTGGCCGATTGCGTCACACCGATCGTCAGCGCCGTGGGCCACGAGACCGACGTGTCGATCAGCGATTTTGTCGCCGATGTCCGCGCCCCGACCCCGTCGGCCGCCGCCGAGCTGCTCGCGCCCGACAGCAGCGGCCTGCAACTTCGCCTCGAGGGCCTGCAACGCCGCCTGCTGCTGCGCATGCAAAACCGGTTGACCCACGACCGCCTGCGCCTGGACAGCCTGGCCCGGCGCCTGCGCCACCCCGGCGAGCGGCTGCGCCAGCAGGCCCAGCGCCTGGACGATCTGGACATGCGCCTGCGCCGCGCCTTCATGCAGCGCATGGCCCAGCGCCACGAACGCCTTGGCCGCCTCGACACCCGCCTGGCCGCCCAGCACCCGGGCCGCGCGCTCAAATTGTTGAACCAACGCCTGGACAGCCTTGCCGAACGCTTGCCGCGGGCGATGCGCGATGTGCTCAAGGACAGGCGCCAGCGCTTCCAGGCGCAGCTGCAGACCCTGCAGGTGGTCAGCCCGCTGGCGACCCTGGCGCGCGGCTACAGCATCCTGCTCGATGATCGCGGCCAGGCAATCCGCAGCGCCGCCCAGACACGCAATGGCCAGCGCCTGACCGCACGCCTCAACGAAGGTGAGCTCAAGGTACGCGTCGAAGACAACCACCAGACTCCGGTCACCCTCTCTCTACTGGACTGAAGCATGCCCCGTCTGTTCGCTCCCCTGCTCGCTCTCTCTCTGCTGTTGGCCGGCACCAGCGCCCAGGCCAGCTACATCACTCGCCAGCTCAACAAGCCGGTGCCCGGCGGCGTTGCCGTGGTCGACCTGGGCCCCGCCGCCCAGGCGCCCAGCGCGCGTTTCGATGGCAAGCCGGTGCTGGTAGTCAAGGAACAGGACACCTGGCTTGCCATCGTCGGCCTGCCACTGACCCAGAAGCCCGGTACTGCCAGCCTCAGCGAAGGCGCGCGCGTCTTGAATTTCAGCGTGGGCAGCAAGAAATATCCTGAACAGCGCATCACCCTGAAGAACAAGCGCCAGGTCAATCCGGATCCTGCCGACCTGAAGCGCATCGACCGCGAACTGGCCGAGCAGATCAAGGCCTACCGCAGCTTCAGCCCGGTGCTGCCGAGCAACCTGATGCTCGACAAGCCGGTCACCGGGCCGCTGTCGAGCAAGTTCGGCGTGCGCCGTTTCTTCAATGGCGAAGAGCGCAATCCGCATGCCGGGCTGGACTTCGCGGTACCCGCTGGGACGCCGATCAAGACGCCGGCCAATGGCAAGGTGATCCTGGTGGGGGATTACTTTTTCAATGGCAGGACGGTGTTCGTCGACCATGGGCAGGGTTTCATCAGCATGTTCTGCCACATGTCGAAAATCGATGTGCAGCCGGGCCAGCAGATGCGCCGGGGCGAGGTGGTTGGCCGGGTCGGTTCGACCGGGCGGGCGACGGGACCGCACATGCACTGGAATGTCAGCTTGAACGATGCGCGGGTGGATCCGGCGATCTTTATCGGTGCGTTCCAGCCCTGAGACCGAGTCGCCCCATTCGCTGGCAAGCCAGCGAATGGGGCAGCACAGATTCTATGCCTTGCGCCGTCCCCAAAGACCTTGCAATTAATTATGTATAAGCCCTAAAACTCAGCGATAAAATCTCGCTTTACAGCTTTTTTTAAGCATTCCTCTCAATTTTTTTCATCCACTTGCCATCCCTCACCCCACTGGTTAGGGTTGAGGGCATGAAAACCTCTACAACCCTCATCCTGCTTCGTCAACACCGCAGCCTCTGCCTGGTCAGTGCACGACTACCAGGGTGAATCGCGTCGCCTCGCCTTTTCATCTCGTTTTCGTTCGGCAGGCCCGATCAAGGCCGCACACTCAAGGATTGTTTCGATGACCATGCTCAAAGACCCTTCGAAGAAGTACCGCGCCTTCCCGACCATCGACCTGCCCGACCGCACCTGGCCGTCGAAGACCATCACCCAGGCGCCGATCTGGTGCAGCTCCGACCTGCGTGATGGCAACCAGTCGCTGATCGAGCCGATGGACTCGGCGAAGAAGCTGCGCTTCTGGCAGACCCTGGTGCAGGTGGGGGTCAAGGAAATCGAAGCGTCCTTCCCGTCTGCCTCGCAGACCGATTTCGACTTCGTGCGCAGCCTGATCGAAGACGGGCACATTCCGGACGACACCACCATCCAGGTGCTCACCCAGGCTCGTGAAGACCTGATCGCGCGGACCTTCGAGTCGCTGCGTGGCGCCAAGAAGGCCATCGTCCACCTGTACAACGCGACCTGCCCGTCGTTCCGCCGCATCGTCTTCAACCAGGACAAGCAAGGCGTGAAGGACATCGCGGTCAACGCCGCCAAGCTGTTCGTCAAGTACGCCGCGCAGCAGCCGGAAACCCAGTGGACCTTCCAGTACTCGCCAGAGACCTTCAGCGCCACTGAGCTGGAGTTCGCCAAGGAAGTGTGCGACGCGGTGATCGAGGTGTGGAACCCGACCCCGCAGAACAAGGTGATCCTGAACCTGCCCGCGACCGTTGAAGTGGCCACCCCGAATATCTACGCCGACCAGATCGAGTGGTTCTGCCGCAACGTCAGCCGCCGTGACAGCGTGATCATCAGCCTGCACACCCACAACGACCGTGGTACTGGCGTCGCCGCCACCGAGCTGGGCCTCATGGCCGGTGCCGACCGCGCCGAAGGCTGCCTGTTCGGCAACGGCGAGCGTACCGGCAACGTCGACCTGGTGACCTTGGCACTGAACCTCTACACCCAGGGCATCGATCCTCAACTGGACTTCTCCGACATCGACGGCGTGCGCAAGGTGGTCGAAGAATGCAACCAGCTGCCGGTGCACCCGCGTCATCCGTACGTCGGTGACCTGGTCCACACCGCGTTCTCCGGCTCGCACCAGGATGCCATCCGCAAGGGCTTCACCCAGCAGAAGGAAGACACCCTCTGGGAAGTCCCGTACCTGCCGATCGATCCGGCCGACATCGGCCGCAGCTACGAGGCAGTGATCCGCGTCAACAGCCAGTCGGGCAAGGGCGGCATCACCTACCTGCTCGAGCAGGAATATGGCATCAGCCTGCCCCGCCGCATGCAGATCGAATTCAGCCAGGTGGTCCAGGGTGAAACCGACCGCCTGGGCCTGGAGATGACCGCACAACAGATCCACAGCCTGCTGCACCGCGAATACCTGCAGGCCAATGCCCCGTATGCGCTGGTCAGCCATCGCCTGCAGGAAGAAAACGGCCACAGCGCCGTTGAAGTCGAGGTTTCCAGCGAAGGCGAGACCACCCTGCACTGGCGCGGCAAGGGCAACGGCGCCCTGGAAGCCCTGGTGGCCGGCCTGCCGATCGCCGTGGAGATCATGGACTACAACGAGCATGCGATTGGCGCGGGTACCAACGCCAAGGCCGCAGCATATATCGAGCTGCGCGTTGCCGGTGGCCGCCCGGTGCACGGCGTGGGCATTGATGAAAACATCACCACGGCGAGCTTCAAGGCGCTGTTCAGTGCGCTCAACCGGTCGCTGAGCCAGCAGACGGCAAAAGCTGCCTGATCGAATGACGCAGGTGTAAAAAAACCCGCATCCAAGGATGCGGGTTTTTTTTGATCATCGCGGCAAGGCGGCTGCCTCGGCCGATTCAGTCCAGCAATGCCAACGCCTCCGCGCTGCACGCTTCGATCCGGGCCCAGGCCTGGTTCTTGATCCAGCTATTGTCCAGCATCCAGGTGCCGCCTACGCACATCACGTTCGGCAGTGCCATGTAGCTGCGCACGTTCCCTGGGTTGACGCCGCCAGTCGGGCAGAACCGGAGATCGCCGAACGGGCCGGCGAAGGCCTTGATCGCCGCGACGCCGCCGCTGATCTCGGCGGGGAACAGCTTGAAGCGGCGGTAGCCCAGGGCATAGGCCATCATGATTTCCGACGGGGTGCTGATGCCCGGCAACAGTGGAATGTCGCTTTCAACGCCCGCCTGCAGAATGTCCTGGGTGATACCCGGCGTCACCACGAATTGCGCACCGGCGGCTTGCACGGCACTGAACATGGTGCGGTCGAGCACGGTACCGGCACCAACGCACAGCTCCGGGCGTTTGTTTCGCAGCACTTCGATGGCCCTGAGGCCGTGCTCCGAGCGCAGGGTCACTTCAAGCGTACGGATGCCGCCTGCGGCCAAGGCATCGGCCAGGGGCAGGATGTCCTGCTCGCGGGCGATGGTGATCACCGGCAGGATGCGCGCCTGAGCGCAGATCGCATCGATCCGGGAGGCTTTTTCGGCCATGTTGAGCAGCGGCGTTTGGCGTTCAAGCGTGGTCATGACAGCGGATCCTTGGCTCATGGGCACCAGTAGATGTCCAGGGGGTCTTGAAGAAAGGCGCGAATCGGCATTTCGGCGAGGTCGGTGCCTGCCAGTGCGGCGCGCAGGGTATCGAGCTTGCCGGGGCCTTGCACGGACAGCACCGTGAAAGCGGCGGTGGCCAGCAGCGAGCGCGTCATGCTCAGGCGCTGGTGCGGCACGCTCGGGGCGAGCATCGGCAGGCAGCGGCGGCTCGCGCCCGGCACAAGGCCCGCATCGATGTTGGGGCTGTTGGGGAACAGCGACGCCGTATGGCCATCATCGCCCATGCCCAGCACCAGTACATCGATCGCAGGCAGGTCGGCGAGTGCCTGGTCGGCCTCCTCGGCCGCGGCCTCGAGCGTTGCGCTGGCACGGTAGAGGCTGAAGAAGCGCGCCTTGGCCGCCTCCCCTACGAGCAGATGACGCTTGAGCAGGCCAGCGTTGCTGTCGGCATGCTCGACCGGTACCCAGCGCTCGTCGGCAAGCGTCACCACGACCTTGGACCAGTCAAGCGTTGCACGCGAAAGCTGCTCGAGAAACGGCACCGGGCTGCGGCCGCCAGACAGCACGACGGTCGCCTGCCCTCGCGCGGCAATGGCCTGGCGCAGGCGCTGGGCCACATCCGTGGCCAGTTCGGCGGCCAGTTGCGCTGGACCCGTCAGTTCATGCACCTTCACGGTGTCCGGAAATTGCAGTTCAGATATCGCCATACCACGCCCTCCCATCTCGGGTGATCAGTGCAATCGAGCTCATCGGCCCCCAGGATCCAGCCGCGTACGGCTTGGGGGCATCGCCGGCGGCTTTCCAGCCGGCGATCAGCTGGTCGCACCATTTCCATGCATATTCGATCTCGTCCTTGCGCACGAACAGGTTCTGGTTGCCGCGCATCACTTCGAGCAACAGGCGCTCGTAGGCATCCGGGATCCGCGCGCTGCGCCAGGTGTCGGAAAAGTTGAGCTGCAAGGGCCCGCTGCGCAGTTGCATGCCCTTGTCCAGTCCTTGCTCCTTGGTCATCACCCGCAAGGAGATACCTTCGTCCGGCTGCAGGCGGATGATCAGCTTGTTGCCGATCTGCAGGCGCTGTTCCGGGGCGAAGATGTAGTGCGGCGTCTCCTTGAAGTGGATGACGATCTGCGAGAGTTTCTGCGGCATGCGCTTGCCGGTGCGCAGGTAGAACGGCACCCCGGCCCAGCGCCAGTTGCGGATATCGGCCCGCAGCGCGACGAAGGTTTCAGTGTCACTCTGCGCATTGGCGTTGTCTTCGTCCAGGTAGCCCGGCACCGGCCGGCCTTCACTGTAGCCCGCAATGTACTGGCCACGGACCACCCGGTTGCTCAGGCCTTCCCCGGTGATCGGCGCCAGCGCCTTGAGCACCTTGACCTTCTCGTCGCGAATACTGTCGGCCGACAGGTCGCTGGGCGGATCCATGGCGATAAGACAGAGCAGCTGCAGTAGATGATTCTGAATCATGTCGCGCAGCTGCCCGGCCTTGTCGAAATAGCCCCAGCGCCCTTCGATGCCGACCTTTTCCGCCACGGTGATTTCCACGTGGGAGATGGAGTTCTGGTTCCACTGGGTTTCGAACAGGCTGTTGGCAAAGCGCAGTGCGATGAGGTTCTGCACCGTCTCCTTGCCCAGGTAGTGGTCGATGCGATACACGCGGTTCTCGGGAAAGAACCGCGCAACGGCGTCGTTGACCCGGCGCGACGATTCGAGGTCGTGACCGATGGGCTTTTCAAGAACGACACGGGTGCGCGGCGCCAGGCCGACCTTGTCGAGGTTTTCGCAGATCGCGCCATAGACCGCCGCGGCGGTGGCGAAGTAGGCGATCAGGGGCAGCTCGCCCGCTACCTGTTCCGCCAGGACCTGATAGCCCTCGACCTGGACAAAATCCACATGCAGGTAGCTCAGGCGCCCAAGGAATCGCTCCAGCGCGTGTGCCTCCAGATCGGCGGCGGATACGTGCAGGCGCAAGTGCGCGTCGATGGTCGCCAGGTGCGCCTCGGCACTGCCCGCCTCGCGACCCAGCGCCAGCAAGCGGGTGTCCGAATGCAGCAGGCCGGCACGGTCGAGCTGATAGAGAGCAGGAAACAGCTTGCGCAATGCCAGGTCGCCGAGGGCGCCAAACAGGGCAAACGTGCAAGGTTCAACGCTGATCGCAGCCATGATGTTGGTTCTTTTATAAAGTTGGACTAGGAATACCGGTTTCAATCACGGTTTTCAAGCGATAATGTAGTAAAAACCACAACATATCCGACAGCCGCCATTTTCGTGTGGTGTACCATCCGGGCCATCAGTACGATAGGCCACTGTGCAAAAAAGCCTGCTGCCAATGACAGCCGGCTGTCTTCCCGACCCAAGGACACCCCCATGGACCGCGTGCGAAACCTCCTGGAACAGATCCAGGGACGCCTCGAAGAGCTGAACAAGGCCGAACGCAAAGTCGCCGAAGTCATCCTGCTCAACCCGCAACAAGCTACCCGTTTCAGCATTGCCGCCCTGGCCCAGGCCGCCAAGGTCAGCGAGCCTACCGTCAACCGCTTCTGCCGCTCGTTTGGCGTCAGCGGCTACCCCGAGCTCAAGCTGCAGCTGGCGCAAAGCCTGGCCAGCGGGGCCGCCTACGTCAGCCGGGCGGTGGAAGCCGACGATGATCCGGCCTCCTATACCCAGAAGATCTTCGGCAGCGCCATCGCCTCGCTCGACAGTGCCTGCCAGCAACTGGACCCGCAGCAGATCAGCCGCGCCGTCGACATGCTGATCCAGGCACGGCAGATCCACTTCTTCGGGCTGGGCGCCTCGGCGCCGGTAGCCTTGGATGCGCAGCACAAGTTCTTTCGTTTCAACCTGGCCGTGTCGGCCCACGCCGACGTGCTGATGCAGCGCATGCTGGCCTCGGTGGCGCACACCGGTGACCTGTTCGTGATCATTTCGTACACCGGGCGTACCCGCGAACTGGTCGAGGTCGCGCGGCTGGCGCGAGACAACGGCGCTTCGGTGCTGGGCCTTACCGCCGCCAACTCGCCGCTGGCCAAGGCATGCAGCCTGAGCTTGCATATTCCACTGCCCGAAGACACCGACATCTACATGCCGATGACCTCGCGCATCATCCAGCTGACTGTGCTCGACGTGCTGGCCACCGGCATGACCCTGCGCCGTGGCGTGGATTTCCAACCGCACCTGCGCAAGATCAAGGAAAGCCTCAACGCCAGCCGCTACCCGATCGACGACGAGCTCAGCTGAGACGGTGCGCCTGCAAGTGCAGGTGTGCCTGTTCTCCCGGTGCCAGGCTCAAGCCGTCGTCGCAGCCGCTGGCGGCCTCGACGCAGACAAAGCCCTGGGTCTCGCGGCCGCTGACCCCGAGCAAGGGACGATTGCCAGGATGCCAGACCACGGTGTCATCGCTGTTACCGGTATCGATGCACAGTTGGCGCTGCCAGGCGGGATCGTGTAGCTGCACTTCCGCGGTGCCGGGATACACCCGCTGACAGCCACCCTTGACCTTCAATGCTTCGTTCTGACGGCAGGCCTGGCGGTTGAGACGGTCATAACCCTCCACGTTCTCCAGGCCAGACAGCGCTATCTCGGAGACGTTGCTGATACGCCAGTAGGCAAGCAGAGCATGGCTCAACTGGCAAGGTTCGCTGTCCTGATGCTCGGTGCTCAAGCGCAGCTCCATCCGTTGGCCCAGGCGTGCGTGCAGGTCGACCTGCCAATCGCACAGCTGCAATTGCCATTTCAGGGTCACGCCCTCCTCGTCTTCGCTGAAGTCGAGCAGTTTCCAGTCCAGCAGCCGCGCCCAGCCATGCGCGGGCCAGAGGTCTTCGCTGGGATGCCGGCCGTACCAGGGCCAGCATACCGGCACCCCGCCACGGATCGCGCCGACTTGCGGCCACTGCTCGGCGCACCATAGCCATGGGCGCTCGCCCTCTGGCTGGAAGTGCAGCAACTGCGCGCCCTGGCGGCTGAACGCGGCCTGGCAGCGAGGATGGTCGATGATCAGCACATCGCGCTGCTGGTAACGCTCCCACTCGAAGGTCGGCCTGGGCCGTTGCGGGGTGAAGAAGCGGTGGAGCGGATGTTCGGGCATTGGGGGTAACTCTTGTTATTTGTGTGATGCCAATCGCGGGCAGGTCGGCGTCCCGACCTGCCCGCGATTGGCATTACTGCAGTCTCGAAGAGGGCGTAAATCTACAACAAAACGTCCTAGAACGACGACTGAATCTTCAACCCCGCGACCAGGGCGTTATCCACCTGGTCCACACCGCCCGGGCGCTTGATGTATTGCAGGTTGGGCCGCACGGTAAGCCAATTGGTGACGTGGAAGCCGTAGTACAGCTCTGCGTTGTACTCGCTGCGCTGCACGGGTACGAAGCCTGGATCGTCATAGCGGGTGATACCGCTCTGGGCATTGAGCTGCTCGGCTCGCCGCTTCACATCGTCGTTGACGTGGATGCGGGCAATGCCGAACCCGATGTCATCCTTGGGCCGCGCGTCGAAGGCGCCGGTGTAGACCAGGCCAACCTGCTGGTAGTTGTCGACCACGTTGGTGGCCTTGTCATGCACCGTGAAGTTGGCGAACAGGCTCAGGCCGCGGTTGGCATCGCCGTCGTGAGCGGTCACCTGCTGCTGTGCCACCACCCACCAGCCATGCTTGCTGGAGTGGGACTTGAAGGCATTACCGGTGACGCCTTGCGGCTGGCCATCGAGATCGTCATGCACGTCGTCGGCCTTGGCGGTGCTGTAGTAGTAGCCGAGCCGGTAGGTTCCCGGCAGGCCGCCAGGCCTGGGCGACCAGACCATCTCCACCGGAAGGATGGCGCCCTTGGTGCCGCTGGTGCTGAGCTTGAAGCCGTTGCCGGTCTCGAGGTTGGAAGGGTTCTGCTCGAAGGCGCCGGCCTGGACGAAGAAATCCGGCGTGAGGTTGTAGCGCACCCGCAGTGCCCACTGGCTGACGGGCCAGTTGTACCAGATGCCGCCGACCCAGTTGCCTACCTGTGAGCCGCAGAACGCCAGGTTCTGGAAGTCGCAGGGGAAGGTATTGAACTCCTCTCCCGGGCCATAGCGGCCGAATTTCACATCCAGCGCGCCGTCGAAGTATTTCTGCTTGATCCACATCTGGGTCAGACGCCAGGTCTGGCCGCGACCCCAGACCTCCTGCACCGAGCTCAGGTGCCCGGCGCGCGGGTCACCGATGCGGTCGTTGGACAGGTTGCGGCCGCTTCGCTCGGTGATCGCGAGCTTGAACTCGGCGTCCTGCCAGCCAAGGATCTTCTGCAGGTCCAGGTGCATGCCCAGGGCGAACTGGTCGCTGTAGCGCGCCGTCCGGTCGTCGTTGTAGCCGCCGTTGAGG
The DNA here is from genome assembly GCF_056312565.1 of Pseudomonas sp. JE3303. Lineage (NCBI taxonomy): Bacteria > Pseudomonadati > Pseudomonadota > Gammaproteobacteria > Pseudomonadales > Pseudomonadaceae > Pseudomonas > Pseudomonas sp. JE3303. Next base: position 214,665 of record NZ_JBWGIF010000002.1, on the reverse strand, counting down.
TTGCTCGCCACCTCGCCGACGTAGTCCAGGGTAAAGTCGTATCCCTTGTCGAGCAGCTCGGTGCGGGTGCCGCCCCAGTCGCCACTCATCCACTTGGAATCGGCAGAAAAGGCCTCGGCAGCCTGCGCCTGTCCGGCAACGCCCAGGGCCGCCAGCAGGGTCAGCGACCCCAGGCTTTTGCGATACGCCATCGTAGTATCCTCGCTTTATTATTGTTGTGGTTGTGTTGAATCCAGCCGCTCGCCGCTCACCGCGTCGAACAGCAATACCTTCGCAGGGTCGAACTGCAGGGTCAGGTTCTCGCCGGCGCGGCAGCTGATATCGGGCGCCAGGCGGCAACAGACCTTGGTCTGGTTCAGGGTGACGAACACCAGCAAGTCCGGCCCGGTGGGCTCGGTGACCTGTACTTCGGCGCGCAGGCACGGCGGGCCATTGCTCTCGCCCGCCGCCAGGACGATCTGCTCCGGGCGGATGCCGAGGATCACCTCGCGTGATTCCAGCCCGGCGGCGCCAGTCCCGAGCGGCATCTCGCAGCGCGCCTGGCCGCTGTCGAGCAATGCCAGCAGGCGTCCGTCCTGGCGGGTCAGGCGCGCCGGGATGAAGTTCATCGGCGGCGAGCCGATGAAGCTTGCGACAAACCGGTTCGCCGGGTCGTTGTAGATCTGCTGGGGCGTGCCGAACTGCTGTATCACACCGTCCTTCATCACCGCCACCTTGTCACCCAGGGTCATGGCCTCGATCTGGTCGTGGGTGACGTACACCGTTGTGGTCTTCAGGCGCTGGTGCATCAGCTTGATCTCGGTGCGCATCTCTACCCGCAGCTTGGCGTCCAGGTTCGACAGCGGTTCGTCGAACAGGTAGATCCTGGGCCGCCGCGCCAGTGCCCGGCCCATGGCCACGCGCTGCTGCTGGCCGCCGGACAGCTGCCCGGGCTTGCGGCCCAGCAGATGCTCGATCTGCAGCAGGCGTGACACCCGCGACACCTCTTCGTCGATAGCCGCCTGGGGCATCTTGCGGATCTTCAAACCAAACGCGATGTTGTCGCGCACGTTCATGGTCGGATAGAGCGCGTACGACTGGAAGACCATGGCAATGTCACGGTCCTTGGGGCTCATGCCACTGATGTCGGCGCCGTTGACCAGGATCTCGCCACCGCTGATCTGCTCGAGGCCCGCGATGCAGTTCATCAGGGTCGACTTGCCGCAGCCCGATGGCCCGACCAGGATCAGGAACTCTCCCGAATCGATGGCCAGGTCGATGGCCTTGAGCGTGTCCGGCAGGCCGCTGCCGTAGGTCTTGTTGACGTTGCGCAATTGAAGACGAGCCATGTGCCTACCCCTTGACCGCGCCGGCGGTGAGCCCGCGCAGGAAATATTTGCCAGCCACGATGTAGAGCACCAGTGTCGGTAACCCCGCGATCATCGCCGCCGCCATGTCGACGTTGTATTCCTTGACCCCGGTGCTGGTGTTGACCAGGTTGTTCAGGGCCACGGTGATCGGCTGGCCGTCCCCGCTGGCGAACACCACGCCGAAGAGAAAGTCGTTCCAGATCTGGGTGAACTGCCAGATCAGGCAGACCATGATGATCGGCACCGACATCGGCAGCAGGATCCTGCCGAAAATGGTGAAGAACCCCGCCCCATCGAGCCGCGCCGCCTGCACCAGCGCCTGGGGCACGCTGCAGTAGTAGTTGCGGAAGAACAGCGTGGTGAAGGCCAGCCCGTACACCACATGCACCAGCACCAGGCCGGTGGTGGTGCTGGCCAGGCCGAGCTTGCCCAGGGTGAACGACGCAGGCAGCAGCACCGTCTGGAACGGCAGGAAGCAGCCGAACAGCAGCAGCCCGAAGAACAGCTGCGAGCCACGAAAACGCCACATCGACAGTACGTAGCCATTGAGTGCGCCCAGCAGCGTGGAGACCAGCACGGCGGGCACGGTGATCTTCACCGAGTTCCAGAAGTAGCCACCTACGGCATCCCACGCCTTGAGCCAGCCGATGCCGGTGAACATCTGGGGCCAGCTCAGCAGGTTGCCGGTGCGGATGTCATCGGGCGCCTTGAAGCTGGTCAGCAGCATCACGATCAGCGGGATCAGGTACAGCGCGCAGGCGAGCAGCAAGGTGCCATGGATGGCGATACGGCCTGGGGAAATCCAGCGGCGGCTAGTCATGGCGCTTGTTCCTCAGTTCCGAATACAGGTAGGGCACCAGGATTGCCAGGATCGCGCCCAGCATCAGGATGGCGCTGGCCGAGCCCATGCCCATCTGCCCCCGGCTGAAGGTGAACGAATACATGAACATTGCTGGCAGGTCGGAGGCGTAGCCAGGGCCTCCTGCGGTCATGGCCGCGACCAGGTCAAAGCTCTTGATGGCGATGTGCGCCAGAATCATCACGGCGCTGAAGAACACTGGCCGCAGGCTGGGCAACACGATGCGCAGGTAGATCCGCGGCAGGCTTGCGCCGTCGACCTGGGCAGCCCGCACGATGGACGAGTCGACGCCGCGCAGGCCTGCCAGGAACAACGCCATGACAAAGCCCGAGGCCTGCCACACGGCGGCGATCACCAGGCAGTACACCACCCGCTCGGGGTCGACCAGCCAGTCGAAGCGAAAGCCCTCCCACCCCCAGTCACGCAGCAGCTTGTCCAGGCCCAGTCCCGGATTGAGCAGCCATTTCCACGCGGTGCCGGTGACGATCATCGACAGGGCCATGGGGTAGAGGTAGATCGTGCGGATGAATCCTTCGCGGCGGATGCGCTGGTCGAGCAGCACGGCCAGCAGCACGCCGATCACCAGGCTGATGCCGATGAACAGCCCGCCGAACACCATCAGGTTCTTGCTCGCGACCCACCAGCGGTCGTTGCCCATCAGCTTGACGTACTGGTCAAGGCCTACCCATTTGTAGCTGGGCATGAAGCTGGAATTGGTGAACGACAGCACGAAGGTCCAGAGGATGTAGCCGTAGAAGCCGACCAGGACGATCAGCATGCTCGGTGCCAGTACCAGCTTGGGTAGCCAGCGTTGCAGGGCATCCAGGGGGGAGGCCCGCAGGGGTGCGGTAATTGTTGTCATGGAATCTGCTCTCGAATGTGGGAGCGGGCTTGTCCCGCGATCGGCCCCGCAGGGGTCGTAAACGCTGAGCTCGGGTGGTATCAGGCTGATCGAGGCGGGAGGATCTGCGACCGCTTTGCGGTCGATCGCAGGACAAGCCAGCTCCCACAGGTCAGTTGCCTGGCGCGACTTACTTGGCCGACTTGATCGCCGAGTTCAGCTGCCTGACCGCCTTGGCCGGATCGGCCTTTGGGTCGTTGAGGAAGTTGGTGACCACATCGAAGATGGCCCCCTGCACCGCCAGCGACGAGGCCATGTTGTGCGCCATGCTCGGCTGCAGCCCGTCGCCCTGCTCGGCCACCTTGAAGTCCTTGGCCGACTGCTGGGTGCAGGCGTCGAAGACGCTCATGTCCATGTCCTGGCGCACCGGCAGCGAGCCCTTGTTCTGATTGAACACGGTCTGGAACTGCGGCTCCAGTGCCACCTTGGCCAAGTCGTTCTGTGCCTTGATGTCGCTGTCGTCCTTGAGCCTGAACATCGCCAGCGAGTCGATGTTGTAGGTGAAGCTGCCCTGGGTCCCGGGGAACGCCACGCACTGGTAGTCCTTGCCCGCGACCTTGCCGGCGGCGGTCCACTCGCTCTTGGCCCAGTCGCCCATGATCTGCATGCCGGCCTTGCCGTTGATGACGTCGGCAGCGGCGATGTTCCAGTCGCGGCCGGCGCGGTTGGGGTCCATGTAGCCGCCCAGGCGCTGCAGGGCCTGGAACACCTTGATCATCGGCTCGCCGGTCAGGGTCTTTTCATCCAGGTCGACAAAGGCTGCGTGATAGCCCTTGGGCCCGAGCATGCTCAGTACCAGGCTCTCGAACACGGTACTGTCCTGCCAGGGCTGGCCGCCATGGGCCAGCGGCTGGAAGCCGGCGGCCTTGAGCTGGTCGGCGGCGGTGAAGAGTTCATCCAGGGTAGCCGGCACCTTGGCGCCGGCCTTCTCGAACACCTGGGGGTTGATCCACAGCCAGTTGACCCGGTGGATGTTCACCGGCACGGCCACGTAATGGCCGTCGTACTTCATGATCTGGGCGACCTTGGCGGGGAGCAGCGTGTCCCAGTTGTTGGCCTTGGCCACGTCGTCGAGTTCGGTGAGCAGGCCCAGGGCGCCCCACTCCTGGATGTCGGGACCCTTGATCTGCGCGGCGGCGGGCGGGTTGCCGGCAACCGCACGGCTCTTGAGCACGGTCATCGCCGCCGCGCCACCGCCGCCCGCGACGGCGTTGTCCTTCCAGGTAAAGCCGTCTTTCTCGACCTGGGCCTTGAGGGTCTGGACGGCCGCGGCTTCACCGCCGGAGGTCCACCAGTGCAGCACTTCGACCGTGCCGTTACCGTCAGCGATGGCATGGAGAGGGAACAGGGAGGCGAGGGAAATGACAGCGGCGAGACGAGTGATCGCATTCATCGAAACGGACCTTGTATTTATTGTTGTTATGCAGAGGCAAGTCATGGCTGCTTGCGCTTGCATCGAAGTCTAACCACCTGCCTCGTGCGGGCAGGTAACGAAGGGACGCGCGATTGTCACCATCCTGTGACATTCGCCATTCAATCCGGGGTGCGCGGCAGGCTCAGGGTGACCCTCAGGCCACCCTGGCGCAGGTTGAGCAGGCTCACCTCGCCGCCGTGGCTGTGGGCGATGTTGCGCGCGATGCCCAGTCCCAGGCCATAGCCCTGCTGCTGGCCGGCCAGGCGAAAGTGCGGTTCGAACACCTGCTCCTGGCGCTGCTCGGGCACTCCGGGGCCCTGATCGTCGACCTGCAGGACGAAGCCGCTGTCGCTGTCGAGGATGCGCAAGTGGGCGCGCTCGCCATACTTGATGGCGTTGTCGATCAGGTTGCCAATACACCGCCGCAGCGCCAGTGGCTTGCCCGGATAAGGCGCCACGGCGCGGCCTTCGAGAGTCAGGCGCCCACACCGGAGATAGGCTTCGGCGAGAATTTCCAGCAGCTGGTTGAGGTCCACCGGCTCGATGTTCTCGTGGATGTCGGTATCCTTCACGCACTGCAGGGCGCCCTTGACCAGCAGTTCCAGCTCGTCGAGATCGCGGCCGAAACGGGCCTGCAACTGCTCGTCCTCGAGCAGCTCGACGCGCAGGCGCAGGCGCGTGATGGGCGTGCGCAGGTCATGGGAGATCGCGCTGAACAGCTGGCTGCGCTCGGTCAGGTAGCGGCTGATACGCTCGCGCATGCTGTTGAAGGCGCGCGCCACGTCCGCCACTTCGCTGCCGCCCCCTTCACTGGCCGGCGCCACGTCCGCACCCAGCGACAGTTCCCGGGCGGCGCGCGCCAGGCGCTTGAGCGGGCGGCTCTGCCAGTGCACCAGCAGGCCGATGAACAGCAGCAGGAAGCCACTGGTGAGCACGATGAAACCCAGCTGCTGGCGCGGCAGGCGCTCGGCTTCAAGGCTGGTGTAGGGTTCGGGCATCAGCGAGGCGATGTACAGCCACTCGCCCTCGCCCAGGCGGATCTGTATCACCAGCACCGGTGGATCGAGCGGCTCGAGGGTCAGCGAGTAGTGCGCCCAGGAGCGCGGCAGCTCATCCAGGCGCAGGCCGCTGTTGAAGATGCGCAGCTCCCTGGGGCTTACGAATTCGACCGACACATCGATCTGCTCGCCGAGATGCTCGTGCAGCACCTGCTCGAACACCTCGGTCACCGCCTGCTTGCGCGCAGTGACCGGCAATACCTGCATCTCCAGCGGCTTGTCGTTGAGCGACACCACGAAACGCGTGCCGCCCATGCTGCGCAACTGGTCGAGGACCATGGGCCGGTACGCCACCGGCAGTGAACGGAAATAGCTGACGCTGGCGCTCATCGAATGAGCCAGGCTTGCCGCACTGGCCTGCAGGCCCTGCAACTGGCTGGCGCGCAACTGCGACACCCAGATCAGGCTCGACAGCCCCTGCGCCAGCAGCACCACCAGCAGGGTCAGCAGCAGCATGCGCCCGAGCAGCGAGCGCGGCAGCAGGCGCCAGCGAGGCTCAGGGCGCGGGGACGACATGGGCCGCCAGCAGGTAGCCGCTGCCGCGCACGGTGCGGATCAGCCGTGGCGGCTTGTCGATATCGCGCAGTCGCTGGCGCAGGCGGCTGACCGCCATGTCGACGATGCGGTCGAGCGGCATGGGCTCGCGCCCACGGGTGGCATTGCCGATGGTGTCGCGGTCGAGAATCTGCTGGGGATTATCCAGAAACAGCTTGAGCAGAGCGAAGTCGGCTCCAGAGAGGATCACCTCCTCGCCGTCGCGGTGAAACAGCCGGTGGCTGACCGTGTCCAGGCGCCACTCATCGAAGGTCAGTACATCGGTGTTGACCGGCGCCTGACCAAATCCGGCCCGGCGCAGCAGGGCCTTGATACGCGCCTGCAACTCGCGGGGACTGAATGGCTTGCCCAGGTAGTCGTCGGCCCCCAGCTCCAGGCCGATCACCCGGTCGGCTTCATCAGAGCTCGCGGTAAGCATGATGATCGGCACCTGCGCCAGGCGGGGATGCTGGCGCACCCAGCGGCACAGGCTGAAGCCGTCTTCGCCGGGCAGCATCACATCGAGGATCACCAGGTCGCACGGCGAAGACTCCAGCGCCTGGCGAAAGCCGTGGCCATCGGCCTCGGCGCGCACTTGAAAGCCCGCGCGGCTGAGGTAGGTGTGCAAGAGTTCGCGGATATCCTGGTCGTCGTCGACCAGCAGGATCGATCTGGCGGCAGTGCTCAAAAAATTCCCATCCCCTGGTCGACGCGGGTCTGTTGCCCGCTGTTGCTCCGGCGTCAGTGCTCTGGCTTCAATGCTTTGGTTTCAATGCTCCAGGACGTGTTGCAGCGCCACCCCCGCGCCCAACAGGCCTGAAAATTCGGCGGTGACCAGCCACACCGGGATGCCCTCGAAGTAACCGCTCATGCAGCCCTTGTCGGCAAAGCTCTGCGCAAAACCGCTGCGCAGGAACAGCTCTGTGAAGTGCGGGATCACGCCGCCGACAATATACACACCGCCGCGCGCGCCGAGCGTAAGGACATTGTTACCAGCTACTCGGCCGAGAAAACGGCAGAACTGCTCGATGACCGCGAGCGCCACCGGCTCGCCGGCCAACGCGGCATCGGTAACCTGCGCGGGGGTGGCGTGCCTTTCGACTTCGCCGTCCAGCGCGCAGACCGCCTGGTACAAGCGCACCAGCCCGCCACCGCTGAGGACCGTCTCGGCACTGACATGGCCGATCTGGCCCTGGATCTGCTGGAGAATCGCTACCTCGCGGGCATCGCCCACCGGCAGGTCGACATGCCCGCCCTCCCCTGGCAATGCCAGCCAGCGCTCTGCGCCGAGGCGCAGCAGGCTGCCGACGCCCAGCCCTGTGCCAGGCCCGATGACAAGTGCCGGCCGCGCGGTGTCCGCCACGCCAGTGCACACCTGGCGATACTCGCCCTCCTGCAGGCGGGTCATGCCCAGGGCCATCGCCGAGAAGTCATTGATCAGCAGCAGTTGGCCGACCTGAAGCGTCCGGCAGAAGGCCTCGCGGCTCAGGCGCCAATGGCTGTTGGTAAAGCGGAACTCGTCGCCGTCCACCGGGCCGGCCACCGCCAGGCACACCGCCGCCAGCTCGCCGCGGGCGATGCCCTGCTCGTGCAGGTAGGCCTCGATGGCCTGTTCCGGGCAGGGATAGTCGGCGGTCGCGAACACCTGCACGGCGTGCAGCGCGTTGCCCCGCCACAGGGCGAAGCGTGCATTGGTACCACCGATATCACCTACCAGCGCAGCTTTCATTTGAGCGTCTCCAGGCCCGAGGTAAAGGCGCTGGCTCCCTGCTCGGCCGAGCTGAAGGCCATGCGCATGAAGCCGAAGAGTTCGCGGCCACAGCCCAGGTCATTGCCCAGTGGTGCGGCGGGCAGGTCGCGGCTGGCCAGTTCCTCGGCCGTCACCCGCACCTGCAGCGTCCCTTCGACGCCGTCCACGCGCACGATATCACCATCTCGCACCCGCGCCAGCGGGCCGCCATCAAAAGCCTCAGGGCAGACGTGAATCGCCGCCGGGATCTTGCCCGACGCGCCCGACATGCGCCCGTCGGTGACCAGCGCCACCTTGAAGCCGCGGTCCTGCAGCACGCCAAGGAACGGCGTCATCTTGTGCAGCTCTGGCATGCCGTTGCAACGTGGGCCCTGGAAGCGCATCACTGCCACGAAATCCCGCTCCAGTTCGCCGGCCTTGAAGGCATCGGCCAGCGCCTGCTGGTCGTGGAATACCCGTGCCGGTGCCTCCACGACCTGGTGCTCGGGCGCCACGGCCGAGACTTTCATCACGCCACGGCCCAGGTTGCCCTCCATCACCCGCAGCCCGCCCTCGGGCGAAAACGGCCGCGCCACCGGGCGCAGGATGTTCTCGTCGATGCTTGCGGTGGGACCCTCACGCCAGACCAGCTTGCCGTTGTCGAGGAACGGCTCCTGGGTATAACGGCGCAGGCCATGGCCTGCCACGGTGTTGACGTCTTCGTGCAGCAAGCCTGCGTCGAGCAGCTCGCGGATCAGCAAGGCCATGCCGCCGGAGGCCTGGAAGTGGTTGATGTCAGCCTTGCCGTTCGGATAGACATGAGACAGGGTCGGCACCACCTCCGACAGTTCGGCCATGTCCTGCCAGGTCAGCTGGATGCCGGCGGCCTGTGCGATGGCGGGCATGTGAAGGGTGTGGTTGGTCGAGCCACCCGTGGCATGCAGCGCGACGATGGAGTTGACCAGGGACTTCTCGTCGACGATCTCGCCGATCGGCATGAAGTTGCCGCTGGCCTTGGTCATGCGAGTGACCTGCTGCGCCGCCTCGGCGGTCAGGGCATCGCGCAGGGGGGTGTACGGGTTGACGAAAGAAGCGCCCGGCAGGTGCAGGCCCATCACTTCCATCAGCAACTGGTTGGTGTTGGCGGTGCCGTAGAAAGTACAGGTGCCAGGGCTGTGGTAGGACTTCATCTCCGACTCCAGCAGCTCTTCGCGGCTGGCCTTGCCTTCGGCGTAGCGCTGACGTACGTCGGCCTTTTCCTTGTTGGAAATGCCCGAAGGCATCGGCCCGCCCGGCACGAACAGCATCGGCAGGTGACCGAAGCGCAGGGCGCCCATCAGCAGGCCCGGAACAATCTTGTCACAAATTCCCAGCATCAATGCCGCATCGAACATGTTGTGCGACAGGGCGATGGCGGTGGACATCGCGATCACCTCGCGGCTGGCGATGGCCAGCTCCATGCCCGGCTCGCCTTGCGTCACGCCATCGCACATGGCCGGCACGCCGCCGGCGAACTGCCCGACCGACCCGATCTCGCGCAGCGCCTGCTTGATCTGCTCGGGAAAGTGCAGGTACGGCTGGTGCGCCGAGAGCATGTCGTTGTACGCCGAGACGATGGCGACGTTGGCCGCGTTCATCAGCCGCAGGCTCTGTTTGTCATCGGCCCCGCAGCCCGCCACGCCGTGGGCGAAGTTGGCGCATTGCAGCTGGGCGCGCATGGGTCCATCGCTGGCCGCGCCCCGTATCAGCTGAAGGTAGCGTTCACGGGTAGGACGGCTGCGGGCGATCAGCCGTTCGGTGACCTCAAGGATGCGCGGATGCATGTACTGGACTCCAGGCTAGCGGTGGGGCGATCTCTGCGGGTGTTTCCCTTCCAAACGATTGCGTCCTAGGCTCATGAGAAGCCAAGAACGCAGCGAGTGGGGCGGCCCGGCCGATCGCTCGTTGTAGATTAAACAAAATACTGCCATCAAAAAGGCTTGTTTTCTATCTCATTGGGAATAATCTTGTAATTCCAACAACAAAACCGTTTCAGTGAAGCTGTTTCTTTTGTCACGGACTTCACCCCCGGCCAGAGGTAACGCCATGACCCTTCGTATTGCCATCAACGGATTCGGCCGCATCGGACGCAACGTCCTGCGGGCACTCTATACCCAAGGCTACCGCCAGGACCTGCAGGTCGTCGCCATCAACGACCTGGGCGACAGCGCCATGAACGCCCACCTGCTCAAGCATGACAGCGTGCACGGCGCCTTCGACGCCAGCGTCGAGGCCGACCACGAAAGCCTGACGGTCAACGGTGACCGTATCGCGGTCAGTGCCATCCGCAACCCTGCCGAACTGCCCTGGAAGGCGCTGGCGATCGATGTGGTGTTCGAGTGCACCGGGCTGTTCACCGAGCGCAGCAAGGCGGCCGCGCACCTCACGGCCGGCGCGGGCAAGGTGATTATCTCCGCCCCCGCCAAGGGCGCCGATGCCACGGTGGTCTATGGCGTCAACCACGATACCCTGCGGGCTTCCCACCAGATCATCTCCAGCGCCTCGTGCACCACCAACTGCCTGGCCCCGCTGGCCCAGGTGCTGCACCGCGAGTACGGCATCGAGCAAGGTCTGATGACCACGATCCACGCCTACACCAACGACCAGAACCTCACCGACGTGTACCACAGCGACCCCTACCGGGCGCGCTCGGCGACCCAGTCGATGATCCCCAGCAAGACCGGCGCTGCCGAAGCGGTGGGCCTGGTGCTGCCGGAGCTGGCCGGCAAGCTTACCGGGATGGCTGTGCGCGTGCCGGTAATCAACGTGTCGCTGGTCGACCTGACGGTCAACCTGCGGCGCGAGGTGACCAGCGAGGAGGTGAACAGGTTGTTCCTGGACGCGAGCCGGCATTCCCGCGTGCTGGGCTATAACGCCCTGCCGCTGGTGTCGTGCGACTTCAACCACAATCCGCTTTCGTCGATCTTTGACGCCAACCACACCCGCGCCAATGGCCGCATGCTCAAGGTGCTGGCCTGGTATGACAACGAGTGGGGGTTCTCGAACCGGATGCTGGACAACTGCCTGGCGCTCTGCAACGCCCGCTGAATCTGCTTGACCCCGGGCGCGGATGATAAGCATTATCATTCGCTTGCCCTAGGTCAGGTATCCTCGTGAGTCAGTCCCGGTTCGACACAGTCTTCATCAACCAGCGTCTCAGCCTGCTGCGCACGCTGCAGCGCATGGTCGACAATCCCAGCACGGCCGAGGACCTGCTGCAGGAAACCTACCTGCGCGTCACCCGGGCCCTGGGCGAGCGGCCGGTCGAGCACCTGGAGCCGTTCGTATTCCAGACCGCGCGCAACCTGGCGCTGGACCACCTGCGCGCGCGCCGCGTGCAGGCCCGCACGTTGCTCGACGATGTGCCCGAGCAGGTGCTGCACAACGTGGCGGCGCCCCTGGGCAGCAGCGAAGATGCCGCGCATGCCGAACAACTGCTCAAGCACCTGAGCGTCAGCCTTGGCCAGCTGAGTCCGCGCCAGCAGCGCATCTTCATCCTCAGCCGCCTGCATGGCGCAAGCTACCTGGAAATCGCGGATCAACTGAAGGTCTCGGCCAGTACGGTGCAGAAGGAACTGAAGCTGATCATGGCGATCTGCCTGGGAGTGGCCGAGCGCCTCAGGTGATGCGACCGCCCGACACATGGTGTGGCAAAACGCTTGCCTTGCCCTGGCGCAGCCTTGATGATTTCGGAAAAAACACCCCTCGCAAGGATCCCCCGTGACCCAACGCTCCGCCCCTCGCCCTTCACCTGCCGGGCCTGACGCCCGCGCCCGGGCCATGGACGAGGCGCTGGACTGGCTGATCCGCCTGCAATGCGCCGATGCCTGCGACACCATGGCCTTCGAAGCCTGGCTCGAGGCAGACCCGGCCAACGCCAGCGCGTATGTCGAGGCTGAAGCCTTGTGGAACGGCACGTCGCTGCGCCATGGCGCCCAGCACCTTGAGCAGCGCCGCCGCGCCTCGGCCCGCGGGCGACTGCGCAGCCATTGGAAACCCTTGGCCACCGCCGCAGTGCTGCTCGTGGGGCTATTCACTTTCGGCAACCTGCCGGTGCGCCTGCAGGCCGATCACCTGACTGTGGTTGGAGAGCGGCAGCGCCTGCAACTGGAAGACGGCTCCAAGGTGCTGCTCAACACCGATTCGGCGTTTGCCAGCGATCTCAAGGGCGAACAGCGTACTGCGCGCCTGTTGCAAGGCGAGGCGTATTTCGAAGTCGCCGGGGGCAGCCAACGGCCGCTTGCAGTGGAAGCCGGGCCGGTGCGCGCCGAGGTGCGCGACACCGACTTTGCCGTGCGCTATCTCGATGGCGAAGCCCAGGTGCGGGTGCGCCGCGGCGATGTTGACCTGCGCTCGTCCAGCGACCAGCGCATCCGCCTGAGCGCGGGCGACAGCATCAGCATCGGACCCCAGGGTTTCAGTGCGCGCGGTCGCGTGGACGCGAGCAAGGACCTGGCCTGGGTCGACGGCCGCCTGGTATTCGAGAATTGTCCGTTGAGCCAGGTACTGGCCGAAGTGCGGCGTTACTACCCCGGCTGGATCATCAACCGCAATGCGCATCTCGATCAGGTGGCGGTCACCGGCAACTACCGCCTCGACCAGCCGCTGGAGACCCTGCGCGCACTGGCCAACATCACCTCGGCGCAACTGCACGAGTACCCCGCCGTGGTCATCCTCAACTGACCTGAAGTTTTTTTACGCGATCGCGGTACCCCGCTCGTCTCGTTATAGCCAATGCAACTGATTCTCGTTTTTGATCAGTCATTACCTATAACAGAGCGCGACAGGGAGCCCCCGCCGATGCCAACAGGTACAACCCGCCAGTCCCCTTCCATCGACCGTCCGAGCCAGCGTTGCACCTTGTCCCTGCTGACGCTGGCGCTGCTCGCCAGCAGCGCGTTCAGCTTGCCGGCACTGGCTGCCGAGCCCGCCCAGGCAAGCAGCCCGCGGATGGGGGATTACCGTTTTGCAATCACTCAACGGCCGCTGGTGGAGGCCGTCAATGCCTTCACCCAGGTCACGGGCTGGCAGGTCGGCTTCCCTGCCGGCCTCGCCCAGGGCGTGTCATCGCCGGGCGTACAGGGTTCGCTGGCACCGGAGCGGGCCCTGGGTCGACTGTTGCAGGGCACGGGACTGGGTTATCGCATGATCGGCAATGGCAATGTGGTGCTGGAACGCCAGCTGGCCGGCAGCACCATCGCCTTGCAGCAGGTCACCGTCAGCGCTACCCGCAGCGCCCAGGACGTCAGCCAGGTACCGAGCACCGTGTCGGTGCAGACCCGCGAACAGCTCGACCGCCAGAACGTCAACACGATCCAGGAGCTGGTGCGCTACGAGCCGGGTGTATCGGTCGGCGGCACGGGCCAGCGCAGCGGCCTGAACGGCTACAACATCCGCGGCATCGACGGCGAGCGCGTGCTCACCCAGGTCGATGGAGTGGCCATTCCCGACAGTTTCTTCTACGGCCCCTACGCCCAGACCCAGCGCAACTACGTCGACCCGGAAATCGTCAAGCGCGTGGAATCCTGCGGGGCCCGGCATCGGTGCTCTACGGCAGCAACGCCATCGGCGGTGCGGTGAGCTATTTCACCCTCGACCCGGAGGACATCATCAAGCCTGGGAAGGATGTGGGTGCACGTCTCAAAACGGGCTATAGCTCGGCCGATGAAAGCTGGCTGACCTCCGCCACCGTCGCTGGCCGCCAGGGCGACTTCGACGGCCTGCTGCACCTGAGCCAGCGCAACGGCCACGAGACCGAATCCTACGGTGAGCACAGCGGCGACGGCTTGTCGCGAACCGAGGCGAACCCTGCGGATGCGCGCACCACCAACGTGCTGGCCAAGCTTGGCTGGAACTACGCCGAGGATGCGCGTCTGGGTTTCACCTATGAGCGCTACAAGGATGATCGTGACCAGAATCTGTTGAGTGCGGTGGGCGGGCCGTTCATTCCCGGCTTCGGTGGCACGAACTCCTACCGCATGCGGACAGGTAATGACACCGTCACCCGCGAGCGTTTCGGTATCAACCACGAACTGGCCCTCGACAGCCTGCTTGCAGACAACGTGAAGTGGAGCCTCAACTACCAGATTGCCAAGACCGACCAGCGCACCGAGGAACTCTACGTAGCCTCGGGCAGGCAGGTACAGCGTGATCGCCAGACCACGTACAAGGATCGCCTTTGGGTCTTCGATGCGCAGCTGGACAAAGCCTTCACCCTCGGTTCAACCGACCACCTGCTGACCTACGGCACCACGTTGAAGCACGAGAAGGTGACCGGTTCGCGCAGCGGCATCGGCACCTGCCTCAACGTTGGTGGCACCTGCACGGCCATCGGCCAGGACAGCGTCCGGGACGGCCAGGCCCTGGTCAGCGACTTCCCGGACCCGACCATCAACACCTACAGCCTGTTCGCGCAGGACGAGATCCGCTGGAACGACTGGACCTTCCTGCCAGGCGCGCGCTACGACTACACGCGCCTGGAGCCGAAGATGACCGACGAGTTCCTGCGGGGGCTGCAGGGTACTTCGGGCACTGTCACCGACATCGACGACTCGGACAAGAAATGGCACCGCGTCTCGCCCAAGCTCGGCGTGACCTACGCATTCAATGACCACTACACCGGATACGGCCAGTACGCCGAAGGCTTCCGCACCCCGACCGCCAAATCGATGTACGGACGCTTCGAGAACCCGACCGTCGATTACCGCGTCGAGGGCAATCCAGGGCTTGAGCCGGAAAAGAGCAAGACGTACGAGACGGGCCTGCGCGGCAATTTCGACGCCGGCAACTTCGACGTAGCGGTGTTCTACAACAGATACCGCGACTTCATCGACGAGGACGCCGTGCAATCGGCCAATCTCGAACCGACCTTCCGGGCCAACAACATCAAGCACGCCACCATCAAGGGTGCCGAGTTCAAGGGCCGCCTGAATCTCGACCATTTCGGTGCGCCGCAGGGCCTGTATACCCAGGGCTCGATCGCCTACGCCCACGGCCGCAACGATGACAATGGCCAGCCGCTGAATACCGTCAACCCGCTGACCGCCGTGGTCGGACTGGGCTATGAGCAGCAGCACTACGGCGGCCTGCTGAGCTGGACCCTGGTCAAGCGCAAGGACCGTGTCGACGACACCACCTTCTTCGCGCCTGACGGCAGCAGCAGCCAGTTCCGCACCCCTGGTTATGGCGTGCTCGACCTGACCGGCTATTACCAGGTGACTGACGGCATCACCGTCAACGCCGGCCTCTACAACCTCACCGACAAGAAATACTGGCAGTGGGACTCGGTACGCGGCTACGACGGCCAGGGGGAGGCCGGTGTGACCCAGCCCGCCAACCTCGACCGCCTGACCATGCCAGGGCGCAATTTCGCGGTGAACGTGGTGTGGGATATCTGACGCCTTGAGATGTTTGGCGCCCGCGCGAAGCGGGCGCCACAGGGCCCCAAGCGCACGCGGCGCTCGATTTGTGCGGCGCTGCAAAACCCGAGACAAGCACCTGGTAGGCATCACACCCCCAACCCGTCCCCCACATTTTTTACTGCCCCCCCTACCCTCCTTCGTCTCGTTACTAGACCCGACCATTTTCCAAGGACCGATCATGCCGACCCCCACTCCCCTGCGCTCACAGCGCCTTAACCAGCTGACCCACGCCCCGCACAGCGAACTGGATGCCTTGGTCAAGTCTCACGCGCCGTTCGATACCCGCGAAAGCTTTGCCCGGTTCGTGGTCGCCCAGTACCTGTTCCAGGCCGAACTGCAGGCGCTGTACACCGACCCGCGGCTGATCGCCATCGTCCCTGACCTGGCCCAGCGTTGCCGGGCCGAACAGGCCCGCCTGGACCTCGCCGACCTGGACACCGATGTGCCCTCCGCCGTGTCTGGCGCTCTTCAAAACCCCAGCCTGGGTGAGGCGCTGGGCTGGATCTTCGTCTCCGAAGGCTCCAAACTGGGCGCTGCGTTCCTGATCAAGCGTGCCGTCGGCCTGGGCCTGTCGGACAGCTTCGGTGCGCGCCACCTGGGCGAACCGGCCGGTGGCCGCGCCGAGGGCTGGAAGCAGTTCACCCGCATTCTCGACAGCCTGGAGTTGAACCCCGAGGAGCACGCCGCTGCCGAACAGGGTGCGGTGGCCGCCTTCGAGCGGTTCACCGAGCTGCTCAAGCATGCCTACGCTGCGAACGCCGAGCTTGCCTGATACTCGTGCGGCCGTCCCTTTGGGCGGCCGACCCTGAACAACCTGTCAAAGAGCCCATGACCCGACCAGCCGCCTCCAAACTGTCCCGTCTGCTGTTCGCTCTGCTGGCCTATGTCAGCCTGGGGACAGGCCTTGTCGCCATCGTCATTCCAGGACTGCCCACCACCGAATTCATCCTTCTTGCCGCCTGGGCCGCGACGCGCAGCTCGCCGCGTCTGAGCGCCTGGCTCGAGCACCACAGGCTGTTCGGGCCGATCCTGCACAACTGGCGCAACGGCAAGATCATCCAGCGCCGCGCCAAGGTCAGCGCCACGTTGAGCATGCTGTTCTGTGCGGGCGTGATGCTGATGTTTCTCGACCACCGCTGGCCGGTGTTCCTGGCAATCGGCGGCATGGCCATGGGCAACCTGTGGATCTGGTCGCGTCCCGAGCGAATACCCGCCGCCCGCCCTGCCGAACTGCAGCAGCAGGCATGAGCTGCAGTGGGCCTATAACCGCAACATACCCGAATACAATCCATACGCCGCCACCCCCGCCCCTGCCAACACCGCAGCGAAGATCATTTTTTCCCACCTTGTGAACAACGCCTCACCCCGCTCCCGCTTTGCCCGGGCGAACAGGATCACCCCAGGCGCATAGAGCAACGCCGAGAGCAGCAAGTACTTGAGCCCGCCGGCATACAGCAGCCACAGCGCATAGATCAGTGCGATCCCCGCCACCAGCAGGTCCTTGCGCCGTGCGCCGGGCTGCCCGGCATAGTCCTCGCCACGCATCGCCAGCAACACGGCATAGGCGGCCGACCAGAAATACGGCACCAGGATCATCGATGACGCCAGGTAGATGAGGCTGGTGTAGGTGCCGGCCGAAACCAGGGTAATCAGCAGGAAACCCTGGATCATGCTGTTGGTCAGCCACAGCGCATTCACCGGCACGTGGTTGGCGTTCTCGCGGGTGAGAAAACGCGGCATGGTCTTGTCCTTGGCCGTGGCGAAGAGGATTTCGGCGCACAGCAGCGCCCAGGACAGCAACGCGCCCAACAGCGACACGCCAAGCCCGACACTGATCAGCAAGGCGCCCCACGGCCCGACGATATGCTCGAGCACCGAGGCCAGCGAGGGGTTCGGCAGCCCCGCCAGCTCCGGCTGGGTCATGACTCCCAACGACAACACGTTGACCAGTACCAGCAAGGCGAGCACGCCGAGAAACCCGATCACCGTGGCTTTGCCGACATCCGAGCGCCGCTCCGCGCGCCCCGAATATACGCTGGCCCCCTCGATGCCGATGAACACGAACACTGTCACCAGCATCATGTTGCGCACCTGTTCCAGCACGCTACCGAACGTGGGGTTGCTCAGCCCCCAGATATCCCGGGTGAAGATATCGGCGCGAAAGGCGAAGGCGGCAATGACGATGAAGATCAGCAGCGGCACCACCTTGGCGATGGTGGTCACCAGGTTGATGAACGCCGCCTCCCTGATGCCCCGCAGTACGACGAAGTGCACAGACCACAGCAGCACCGAGGCGCAGCCGATGGCCAAGGGCGTGTTGCCCTCGCCAAACAACGGATAGTAGAAGCCCAGGGTGCTGAACAGCAGGACGAAGTAACCGACGTTGCCCAGCCAGGCGCTGATCCAGTAGCCCCAGGCCGACGAAAAACCCATGTATTCGCCGAAGCCTGCCTTGGCGTAGGCATACACTCCGGAGTCGAGCTCGGGCTTGCGGTTGGCGAGGGTCTGGAACACGAAGGCGAGCGCCAGCATGCCCACCGCTGTGATGCCCCAGCCGATCAGCACCGCGCCGGCATCGGCCCGCGCCGCCATATTCTGCGGCAATGAAAAGATCCCACCACCGATCATCGACCCGACTACCAGGGCGATAAGCGCACCGAGACGCAGCTTTTGTCCAGACGTGTTCATGAGCCTCCCCCTGCAGGTATGCCGCCTCTAAAAAACGATCTGCTGCGTCCAACTTCCGCGCACTTCTTATCAACTGGAGAAATTAAAGAACTACTTTCTAATAGCCGACTTATCTATGGGCGCAACTTCATCCAGCAGACAATTGTGGCCGAGTTTACAAAGGCCGTTCAAAAGGACTTTTGTCGGCAAAAAGTTGCGAAACCTTAAAAAACTACTAGCTTCAAAGCTCGCAGGCCACACGGAGCGTCTACTCCGAAAAGATGTGGAGATGCCAGCCCCTATGGCTTGCAGCACTGCTGTCGGCACTCTCCGGGAGTTTCATGAAGCCCCCTTCATGACGTCGTGAACTGATTCAACTCAGCGAATGACCAAAGCGTCGGATCTACTCTGGCGTCAACACTCTCCTGGCATGGAGTTAACCAATGTCTGACTCTCCCGGAAAACTGAAGTTGGGTGCACTGGTTGCACTTGTCGTCGGTTCGATGATTGGTGGCGGAATATTCTCGCTGCCGCAGAACATGGCGGCCAGCGCGGGCGTTGGCGCGGTGCTGATCGGCTGGGCTATCACCGCAGTTGGCATGCTGACCCTGGCCTTCGTGTTCCAGACACTGGCCAACCGCAAGCCTGACCTGGATGGCGGTGTCTACGCCTACGCCAAGGCGGGTTTCGGCGACTACATGGGTTTCTCATCGGCCTGGGGGTACTGGATCAGCGCCTGGCTGGGCAACGTCGGCTACTTCGTGCTGCTGTTCAGCACGCTGGGCTACTTCTTCCCGGTGTTTGGCCAAGGCAATACCCTCGTGGCGGTGATCGGCGCCTCGCTGCTGCTCTGGGGCGTGCACTTCCTGGTGTTGCGAGGCATCAAGGAAGCAGCGTTCATCAACCTGGTCACCACCATCGCCAAGGTGGTGCCGCTTGTCCTGTTCGCACTGATCTGCGCCTTCGCCTTCCGGCTCGATATCTTCACCGCCGATATCTGGGCAGTGGGCACGCCGGAACTGGGCAGCGTGATGAACCAGGTGCGCAACATGATGCTGGTCACCGTATGGGTGTTCATCGGCATCGAGGGTGCGAGCATCTTCTCCTCGCGCGCCGAAAAGCGCTCCGACGTGGGCAAGGCCACGGTCATTGGTTTCATCACCGTGCTGCTGTTCCTGGTGCTGGTCAACGTGCTGTCGCTGGGGGTCATGACCCAGCCGGAACTGGCCGGGCTGCAGAACCCGTCGATGGCGGCGGTGCTGGAACATGTGGTCGGCCAATGGGGCGCGGTATTGATCAGCGTCGGGCTGATCATCTCGCTGCTCGGTGCGCTGCTGTCATGGGTGCTGCTGTGCGCGGAGATCATCTTCGCCGCCGCAAAGGACCACACCATGCCGGAGTTCCTGCGCCGCGAGAACGCCAACCAGGTGCCGTCCAATGCCCTGTGGCTGACCAACGCCATGGTGCAGATATTCCTGGTGATCACGCTGTTCTCCAACAGCACCTACCTGTCATTGATCTACCTCGCCACCTCGATGATCCTGGTGCCATACCTGTGGTCGGCCGGTTATGCGGTGCTGTTGGCGGTACGTGGCGAAACCTATGAAACGGCCTTCGCCGAGCGGCGCAAGGACCTGTTCATCGCTGGCGTCGCGCTGGTCTACGCGGTGTGGCTGCTGTACGCCGGCGGCGTCAAGTACCTGCTGCTGTCGGCCCTGCTCTATGCCCCGGGCGCCATCCTGTTCGCCAAGGCCAAGCGCGAGCTTGGACAACCGGTGTTCACCCCCGTGGAGAAGCTGATCTTCGCTGGCGTCGTGCTCGGCGCCCTGGTGGCGGCCTACGGCCTGTATGACGGTTTCCTGACCCTGTGATCCTTTGTTTCACGCACATTGGAGGAAAGAACCATGTCCGCGGAAAAAGTGAAGTACGGCGTGCACTCCGAAGCCGGAAAGCTGCGCAAGGTGATGGTCTGCTCGCCGGGGCTCGCTCACCAGCGCCTTACCCCGAGCAACTGCGACGAGCTGCTGTTCGATGACGTGATCTGGGTCAACCAGGCCAAGCGCGACCATTTCGACTTTGTCACCAAGATGCGCGAGCGTGGCATCGACGTGCTGGAGATGCACAACCTGCTGACCGAGACCGTGCAGCATCCCGATGCGCTCAAGTGGATCCTCGACCGGAAGATCACCCCGGACACCGTCGGCGTCGGCCTCACCAACGAGGTGCGCAGCTGGCTCGAAGGCTTGCCGCCGCGCCATCTGGCGGAGTTTCTGATCGGCGGCGTGGCCGGCCAGGACCTGCCCGTCAGCGAGGGCGCCGAAGTGGTCAAGATGTACAACGACTATCTCGGCCATTCCAGCTTTATCCTGCCACCCCTGCCGAACACCCAATTTACCCGCGACACCACCTGCTGGATCTACGGTGGCGTGACGCTCAACCCCATGTACTGGCCAGCGCGGCGCCAGGAAACCCTGCTCACCAGCGCCATCTACAAGTTTCACCCGCAGTTCACCCAGGCCGAATTCGAGGTCTGGTACGGCGACCCCGACAAGGATCACGGCCAGGCCACGCTCGAAGGCGGTGACGTCATGCCGATCGGCAATGGCGTGGTGCTGATCGGCATGGGCGAGCGGACCTCGCGCCAGGCGATCGGCCAACTCGCACAGTCATTGTTCGCCAAGGGGGCGGTGGAAAAAGTGGTGGTTGCCGGCCTGCCCAAGTCCCGCGCGGCCATGCACCTGGACACCGTGTTCAGCTTCTGCGACCGCGACCTGGTCACGGTCTTCCCCGAAGTGGTCCGCGAGATCGTGCCCTTCATCATCCGTCCCGACGAGAGCAAGCCCTACGGCATCGATGTGCGCCGCGAGCACAAGCCGTTCATCGAAGTGGTCGCCGAGGTGCTCGGGCTTACACAGCTGCGCGTGGTGGAAACCGGCGGCAACAGTTTCGCCGCCGAGCGCGAGCAATGGGACGACGGCAACAACGTGGTGGCAGTGGAGCCGGGCGTGGTCATCGGCTACGACCGCAATACCTACACCAATACCCTGCTGCGCAAGGCCGGGATCGAGGTCATCACCATCAGCGCCGGTGAACTCGGGCGCGGACGTGGCGGCGGCCACTGCATGACCTGCCCGATTGTCCGCGACCCGATCGACTACTAGGAGAGCCATCATGGCGTTCAACATTCACAACCGAAACCTGCTCACTCTCGAACACCACACCAACCGTGAGCTGCGCTACCTGCTGGACCTGTCCCGGGACCTGAAGCGGGCCAAGTACACCGGCACCGAGCAGCAACACCTCAAGGGCAACAACATTGCCCTGATCTTCGAGAAGACCTCGACCCGCACCCGCTGCGCCTTCGAGGTGGCTGCCTATGACCAGGGCGCCAACGTCACCTACATCGATCCCGGCTCGTCGCAGATCGGTCACAAGGAGAGCATGAAGGACACTGCCCGGGTGCTGGGGCGCATGTACGACGCGATCGAGTACCGTGGGTTCAAGCAGGAGATCGTCGAAGAGCTGGCCAAGTACGCAGGTGTCCCGGTGTTCAACGGGCTGACGGACGAATACCACCCTACCCAGATGATCGCCGACGTGCTGACCATGCGTGAGCACAGCGACAAGCCGCTGCACGACATCAGCTACGCCTACCTTGGCGACGCACGCAACAACATGGGCAACTCGCTGCTGCTGATCGGCGCCAAGCTCGGCATGGACGTACGCATTGCCGCGCCCAAGGCATTGTGGCCCCACGACGACCTGGTCAAGCGCTGCAACACATACGCCGAGGAAAGCGGCGCCCGCATAACCCTGACAGAAGACCCGAGAGCGGCGGTCAAGGACGTGGACTTCATTCACACAGACGTCTGGGTGTCGATGGGCGAGCCCGTCGAGGCCTGGGGCGAACGCATCCAGCAGCTGCTGCCCTACCAGGTGAATGCAGACCTGATGAAGGCCAGTGGCAACCCCAGGACCAAGTTCATGCACTGCCTGCCGGCGTTCCACAATGCCGAGACCAAGGTGGGCAAGCAGATTGCCGAGCAGTACCCGAACCTGGCCAATGGCATCGAAGTGACCGACGAGGTGTTCGAGTCACCCGCCTGTATTGCCTTCGAGCAGGCGGAAAACCGCATGCACACGATCAAGGCGATCCTGGTGTCGACGCTGGCGGATCTTTGACTACAGCCGTCGCCGGGAGCGATTTCAAACCCTGTGGGAGCCCTCAACTTCTGAAGGACATTCACCATGCGTATCGTTGTAGCTTTGGGTGGCAACGCCCTGCTGCGCCGCGGCGAGCCGATGACGGCCGAGAACCAGCGGGCCAATATCCGTGTCGCCTGCGAACAGATCGCCAGGATCCATCCCGGCAACGAGCTGGTCATCGCCCACGGCAATGGTCCCCAGGTGGGCCTGCTGTCGCTGCAGGCGCAGTCCTATAAACCCGAAGAGGCCTATCCGCTGGACGTGCTCGGCGCCGAGACCGAAGGCATGATCGGCTACATGATCGAACAGGAGCTGGGCAACCTCCTCGCGTTCGAAGTGCCCTTCGCCACCCTGCTGACCCAGGTCGAGGTGGACGCCAACGATCCGGCCTTCAAGGACCCGACCAAGTTCATCGGCCCGGTCTATGCCAAGGAAGAGGCCGAGCGCCTGGCCAAGGAAAAAGGCTGGGTGGTCAAGCCCGACGGTGACAAGTACCGCCGCGTGGTTGCCAGTCCCAAACCGCGACGCATTTTCGAAATCCGGCCGATCACCTGGCTGCTGGAAAAGGGCAGCGTGGTGATCTGCGCGGGCGGCGGTGGCATCCCGACCATGTACGATCCTGAGCGCAAGCGGACCCTGCAAGGCATCGAGGCGGTGATCGACAAGGACCTCTGCTCCGCTCTGCTGGCCGAGCAGCTCGACGCCGACCTGCTGGTGATCGCCACCGACGTCAACGCCGCCTTCATCGACTATGGCAAGCCCAGCCAGAAGGCCATTGCCCAGGCTCACCCGGACGAGCTGGAAAAACTCGGCTTCGCGGCCGGTTCCATGGGGCCCAAGGTGCAGGCAGCCTGTGGCTTTGCCCGCAACACCGGCAAGGTCGCGGTGATCGGCTCACTGCCGGACATCGAAGAGATCGTCAAGGGCACCGCTGGCACTCGGATCAATACTGCCCGGGCCGGTATCAGTTACCGTTGAGCCTGTTCAACTTGCGGAGAATGCATCATGGCCCAGTTCGAACCCGGACACCTGCACATCGAGCGCCATGCGCTGAGCAAGGGCGACCATAGCTACAACCTGTGCATCGACTATGAAGTCCTCCAGGATCCCAAGGAGGGCAAAGGCATGCAGTTTCGCCTGCATGGCTCGGTGGAGAACAAGGACGTCGACGAAAGCTTCTTCCTAGCCAAGGACCAGGCCTTCGACTTCGCCCGCCACGCCACCCGCATCGCCCAGAAATACGGCCTGCCCAAGACCGCCAGCATTGGTTCGATGCACAAGTACTACGACGAGATGTTCGAGGACGTGCGCAAGCAGCTCGACGTCAAGTCCGGCGACCCGGTGAAGCCAGAGCACCTGGAATAAAGCCGAACACCTGGCTCGGTTTTGTGGGGGCGGTGTTTGTACGGGTGGTATTCCAAGGCATACTTGCGCTCTTTCCCCGGACCGCCCGCTATCCCATGCGCATCCACGTCAGCTTCATCGACCGAGTCGGCATTACCCAGGAAGTACTGGCGCTGCTCGGCGCGCGCAACCTCAACCTGGACGCCGTCGAAATGGTGCCGCCCAACGTCTACATCGACGCGCCCACCCTGAGCCCGGCGGTGCTCGAAGAACTGCACGATGCGCTGTTCGACGTCCAGGGCGTGCAGTCGGTGGAGGTGGTCGACATCCTGCCCGGCCAGCGCCGTCACCTGCAACTCGATGCCTTGCTCGCGGCCATGAGCGATCCGGTGCTGGCCGTGGACAGCGCCGGCACGGTGCTGCTGGCCAACCCGGCATTGATCGCCCTGTGCGGGCGGGAGTCGGCGGGGCGCTCGGTGGGCGAGCTGTTCGCCGACCCAGGGCTGCTGCAGGCGCTGCGTGACAATGGTTTCCACCTGCCGATGCGCGAGATGCAGCTCAACGGCCAGAGCCTGCTGCTCGACGCCACGCCGATCACCAACGCAGGGGGGCTGCTGACCCTGTATCCGCCCAACCGCATGGGCGAACGGCTGTCGGCGCTGCACCACGATCACGCCGAAGGCTTCGACTCGCTGCTGGGCGAATCGCCGGCCATCCGTACCTTGAAGGCTCGCGCCCTGCGCGTCGCCGCGCTCGATGCACCGCTGCTGATCCATGGCGAAACCGGCACCGGCAAGGAACTGGTCGCCCGTGCCTGCCATGCCATCAGCAGCCGCCATGCCGCGCCCTTTTTGGCATTGAACTGCGCGGCGCTGCCAGAGAGCCTGGCCGAGAGCGAGCTGTTCGGCTATGCCCCGGGCGCCTTCACCGGTGCCCAGCGCGGCGGCAAGCCGGGGCTGATGGAGCTGGCCAACCAGGGCACGGTATTCCTCGACGAGATTGGCGAGATGTCGCCGTACCTGCAGGCCAAGCTGTTGCGCTTTCTCAGCGATGGCAGCTTTCGCCGGGTGGGCGGCGACCGCGAGGTCAAGGTGGATGTGCGCATCCTCAGCGCCACCCACCGTGACCTGGAGAAAATGGTCGCCGAAGGCACTTTCCGCGAAGACCTGTTCTACCGCCTGAACGTACTGAACCTGCAGGTCCCGCCCCTGCGCGAACGCGGCCAGGACATCCTGCTGCTGGCCCACCGGTTCATGCAGCAGGCCTGCACGCAGATCCAGCGCCCGCTCTGCCGCCTGGCGCCGGGCGTGCACTCAGCCCTGCTGGGCAATCCATGGCCGGGCAATGTGCGCCAGTTGCAGAACGTGATCTTCCGCGCCGCCGCCATCTGCGAGACCAACCTGGTGGATATCGGCGACCTGGATATCGCCGGTACGTCGGTAGCGCGTGGCCAGGATGGCGAAGTGTCCAGTCTCGAACTGGCGGTGGAAAGCTTCGAGCGCGAGCTGCTGCAACGGCTCTACTTGAGCTATCCCTCGACGCGGCAATTGGCCGGCCGCCTGCAGACATCGCACTCCGCGATCGCCCATCGTCTGCGCAAATACGGCATCTCGTCAAAATCCTGAGCGAACACGTATCGAAATCAATACATCGTATTGATTTCGATACGGAGTGGTTTCGACGCTGCTGCGCAAGGCTCTGATCCCCATCCGCTTTTCTGTTCGCGAACACGCTGTAGCGATTTCGTTACACCACCACGGTTACTGTCTGCCTCAAGAGTTCGCAATGGCCCGTTTTCATTGGGAATTTCGCACATGGCCGCGTTATTGCTTGGGATATCGCCATCAAGCGCGCGAAACCCTGTCGCGCCTCTCTGCGTTCCCTAGAGGACTTTCCATGAGCGAGTTGCGTTACACCGAAGATCACGAATGGCTGCGCGTCGAATCCGATGGCAGCGTCACCGTGGGCATCACCGCCTTCGCCCAGAACGCCCTGGGCGACGTGGTGTTCGTGCAACTGCCTGACTTGCAGCACTACGAGCAGGGCGCCGAAGTGTCGACCGTCGAGTCGGTCAAGGCCGCCAGCGGGGTGTACATGCCACTGGCGGGTGAGGTGGTCGCGGTCAACGAACAGCTCGACAGCAACCCCGAGCTGGTCAACGAAGACCCGCTCGGCGAAGGCTGGTTCCTGCGCTTCATCCCGGCAGATGCCGATGCCGTGGCCAGGCTCCTCGACCAGGATGCCTACGACCGCCTGATCAAAGCCAACGCCGACGCCTGAGGATCCGCCATGACCACCACCAACCTTGGCACCGCCAACGAATTCATCGCCCGTCACATCGGCCCGCGCGCGGGCGACGAGCAGAACATGCTGGCGACCCTGGGCTTCGATACCCTCGATGCCATGACCGCCGCCGTCATTCCCGACAGCATCAAGGGCACCAGCGTGCTGGAGCTCGGCGATGGCCAGAGCGAAGCCGACGCCCTGGCCTCGCTCAAGGCCATCGCCGGCCAGAACCAGTTGTTCAAGAGCTTCATCGGCCAGGGCTACTACAACTGTCATACCCCCGCACCGATCCTGCGCAACTTGCTGGAAAACCCAGCCTGGTACACTGCCTACACGCCCTACCAGCCAGAGATTTCCCAGGGCCGCCTCGAAGCGCTGCTGAATTTCCAGACCCTGATCAGCGACCTGACCGGGCTGCCCATCGCCAATGCCTCGCTGCTAGATGAAGCCACCGCAGCCGCCGAGGCCATGACCTTCTGCAAGCGCCTGAGCAAGAACAGGAACAGCCACGCATTCTTTGCCTCCAGCCACTGCCACCCACAGACCCTCGACGTGCTGCGCACCCGGGCCGAGCCGCTGGGTATCGAGGTGGTGGTGGGCGACGAGCATGCGTTGACCGACACCAGCGCGTTCTTCGGCGCACTGCTGCAATACCCGGCCAGTGGCGGCGAGGTGTTCGACTACCGCGCGCTGGTCGAGCGCTTCCACGCCAGCAACGCGCTAGTTGCCGTCGCTGCCGACCTGCTGGCCCTGACCTTGCTGACGCCACCCGGTGAGTTCGAGGCCGACGTGGCCATCGGCAGCGCCCAGCGCTTTGGCGTGCCACTGGGCTTTGGCGGCCCGCACGCGGCGTACTTCGCAACCCGCGACGCGTTCAAGCGCGACATGCCGGGCCGACTGGTCGGCGTCTCGATTGACCGCTTCGGCAAGACTGCCCTGCGACTGGCCATGCAGACCCGTGAGCAGCATATCCGCCGCGAGAAGGCCACCAGCAACATCTGCACCGCGCAAGTGCTGCTGGCCAACATCGCCAGCATGTACGCCGTATACCACGGTCCGGCGGGCCTCAAGGGCATCGCCGAGCGCACCCACGCGCTGACCAGCATCCTGGCCGAAGGCCTCAAGGCGCTGGGCGTCAGCGTCGTCAACCAGGCCTGGTTCGACACGCTGACCCTGGCGACCGGGACCGCCACCGCTGCGCTGCACGATAAAGCGCGCAGCCAGGGCCTCAACCTGCGCCAGATCGACGCCAGCCACCTGGGCCTGTCGCTGGATGAAACCAGCAGCCAGGCCGATGTCGAAGCGATCTGGCAGCTGTTCGCCGCCGATGATGCGCTGCCTGACTTCGCTGCGCTCGGGGCCACCGTTCAGGCGCACCTGCCCACTACCCTGCTGCGCCAGTCGGCGATCCTCGAGCACCCGGTGTTCAACCGCTATCACAGCGAAACCGAGCTGATGCGCTACCTGCGCCGCCTGGCCGACAAGGACCTGGCACTGGACCGCAGCATGATCCCGCTGGGCTCGTGCACCATGAAGCTCAATGCCGCCAGCGAGATGATACCGGTCACCTGGGCCGAGTTCGGCAACCTGCACCCCTTCGCCCCCGCGGAGCAAAGCCAGGGCTACCAGCAGCTGACCCAGGAACTGGAAGCGATGCTCTGCGCCGCCACCGGCTATGACGCCGTGTCGCTGCAGCCCAATGCCGGCTCGCAGGGCGAGTACGCGGGCCTGCTGGCGATCCGCGCCTATCACCAGAGCCGTGGCGAAGCACGCCGCAACATCTGCCTGATCCCCTCCTCGGCCCACGGCACCAACCCCGCGACCGCGCAGATGGCCGGCATGCGCGTGGTGGTCACCGCCTGCGATGCACGCGGCAACGTCGACCTCGACGACCTGCGCGCCAAGGCCATCGAGCACCGCGAGCACCTGGCGGCCCTGATGATCACCTATCCCTCGACCCACGGCGTGTTCGAGGAAGCGATCGGCGACATCTGCGCGGTTATCCACGACAACGGTGGCCAGGTGTACATCGACGGCGCCAACATGAATGCCATGGTCGGCCTCTGCGCTCCTGGCAAGTTCGGCGGCGATGTTTCGCACCTGAACCTGCACAAGACCTTCTGCATCCCCCACGGCGGTGGCGGTCCAGGCGTCGGCCCGATCGGCGTCAAGGCGCACCTGGCGCCCTTCCTGCCCGGTCACGCGCAGCTGGAAAACACCCAGGGCGCAGTCTGCGCCGCACCGTTCGGCAGCGCGAGCATCCTGCCGATCACCTGGATGTACATTCGCATGATGGGTGGTGCCGGCCTCAAGCGGGCCTCGCAGATGGCCATCCTCAACGCCAACTACATCGCGCGCCGCCTGGAGGAGCATTATCCTGTGCTGTACACCGGTGGCAACGGCCTGGTGGCGCATGAATGCATCCTCGACCTGCGCCCGCTCAAGGACAGCAGCGGCATCAGCGTCGATGACGTCGCCAAGCGCCTGATCGACTTCGGCTTCCATGCGCCGACCATGTCGTTCCCGGTGGCCGGCACCTTGATGATCGAGCCGACCGAGAGCGAGGCCAAGGAAGAGCTCGATCGGTTCTGCGACGCGATGATCCGCATCCGCGAAGAGATCCGCGCGGTCGAGAGCGGCAGCCTCGACAAGGATGACAACCCGCTGAAAAACGCTCCGCACACCGCCGCGGAGCTGGTGGGCGAGTGGCGTCATGGCTACAGCCGCGAGCAGGCGGTGTATCCACTGTCGAGCCTGGTGGAGAGCAAGTACTGGCCGCCGGTAGGCCGGGTCGACAACGTGTTCGGCGACCGCAACCTGGTCTGCGCCTGCCCGTCGATCGAGAGCTACCAGGACGCCTGAGTCCGTCAGCAAGGGCCAGGCCCGGCATGCCGGCCTGGCCTGGCCTGGCCAGATATTCCGTCGGTTCGCAAACCTTAGGAGTCAACGATGTCCGAAACACTGCACAAGACCCCGCTGCACGGCCTGCACCTGGAGCTGGGCGCGCGCATGGTCCCGTTCGCCGGCTACGAGATGCCGGTCCAGTACCCGCTGGGCGTCATGAAGGAACACCTGCATACCCGCGAGAGCGCCGGGCTGTTCGATGTGTCGCACATGGGCCAGATCCGCCTGACCGGCCCCCAGGCCGCCAAGGCCCTTGAGTCCCTGGTGCCGGTCGACATCATCGACCTGCCGGTGGGCATGCAGCGGTACGCCATGTTCACCAACGAGAGTGGCGGCATCCTCGATGACCTGATGGTCGCCAACCTGGGCAACGACGAGCTGTTCCTGGTGGTCAACGCGGCCTGCAAGGACCAGGACCTGGCCCACCTGCGCCAGCACGTCGGCGAGCAATGCGAGATCGTGCCACTGTTCGAGGAACGCGCCCTGCTGGCCCTGCAGGGGCCTGCGGCGGCTTCGGTATTGCAGCGCCTGGCGCCGGAAGTTGCCGGGATGACATTCATGCAGTTCAGGAAGGTCGTGCTGCTGGACCAGGAATGCTATATCAGCCGGTCGGGCTACACCGGCGAAGACGGCTTCGAGATCTCCGTGCCTGCCGCCGGCGCCGACGCCCTGGCCCGTCGCCTGCTGGCCGAGCCTGAAGTGGCCGCCATCGGCCTGGGCGCGCGTGACTCGCTGCGCCTCGAAGCCGGGCTGTGCCTGTATGGCCACGACATGGACAGCCAGACCACTCCGGTGCAGGCCAGCCTGCTCTGGGCGCTGTCCAAGGCGCGCCGCGCCGATGGTGCCCGTCCTGGGGGCTTCCCGGGTGCGGAGACGATCTTTGCCCAGCAACAAAACGGCGTTGCGCGCAAACGCGTCGGATTGTTGCCTCAGGAACGCACGCCTGTGCGCGAAGGCGCCGAGATCGTCGATGAGCAAGGCCAGGTTGTTGGCCAAGTGTGCAGCGGCGGCTTCGGCCCTACACTATCCGGCCCTATTGCGATGGGGTATGTGAACAGCGAACATGCCGCCATTGATACACCATTGTGGGCATTGGTTCGGGGTAAACGAGTTGCCTTGAAAGTCAGCCGGATGCCATTTGTCGCACAACGTTATTATCGCGGCTGATGCACCGCTGCGGGGCAGGCTTGCATATTCGTTTGCGAACCTGCCCCAATACTTTTCGAACATGGCGCAAACGCAGGCGCCACGCCGTGTGCGGCAATTCTTTGACACTTGAAAAAAAGCCCTTGAAGCATCCATTCCCAGGGGTTGTCTTTGTCGATGAAGTTAGCGTAGAGTCACTCCACTGTGTTTGCATGGGTCGCTACGGTTCGTGACCTGGGCAGTAGCGCCGAGTTTTGCTACAACCCGTTCGACGTCTCTTACTTTCCTGCAACCCAGCCAGTAGTCTTCCCTTTCAGGAAGAAGCTGTTATTACTTCTGCTGTTATTACTTGAGTTCCAAAGGAAATAAGACAATGTCCCAACGTCAGAGCGGTACCGTCAAGTGGTTTAACGACGAGAAAGGTTTTGGTTTCATCACTCCTGAAAGCGGTCCGGATCTGTTCGTGCACTTCCGCGCCATCCAGGGCAACGGCTTCAAGAGCCTGAAAGAAGGCCAGAAAGTCACCTTCATCGCCGTGCAGGGCCAAAAAGGCATGCAGGCTGACGAAGTTATCGCGGAAGCCTGATTTTCCCGAGAAAAAGCCCCTGCCGGCAACGACAGGGGCTTTTTTGTGCCTGCGATTTCGTAGAATGGGCGTTTTGTGCAAGGAACCGTATCGCATGCCCAAGCAAATGCTGCACCCCAAGGGCGAGTTCCCTGCCGTCGGACTGGGGCGCCGCCTCGCTGCGATGTTCTATGACTTGCTGCTGTGTACCGCGCTGCTGATCGTGACCGCAGGGGTCTACAAGCTCGTCCAGATGGCCGTGATCGGCGCCGAGCGCATGCGCGCGCTGACCGACGCCGGTGCCCTGGATGCAGACCCCTTGTTGTCCACCGTGCTGCTGTTCGTGCTGTTTGGTTTCTTTGCCAAGTTCTGGACCCATGGCGGACAGACCTTGGGCATGCAGGTATGGGGCATTCGCGTGCAGAACGCTGACGGCACGGCGATCAGCCTGTGGCAGGCGCTGTTGCGCTTCGTGGTGGCGATTGGCTCGTGGGCCTGCCTGGGGCTCGGGTTTGCGTGGTCGATCGCTGACAAGCGCAAGCGCGCATGGCATGACATCTATTCCGAAACCCAGTTGGTGCGGGTGCCGAAGCGAAAGGCCTGAATGCAAAAACCGACCCAGAGGTCGGTTTTTCATGAGCATGCCGTGCAGTCAGCCAGCCCTGCGCAACAACCATACCCCGGCCAATGCACAGATCCCTGCCGGGATCACCACGGCCAGCAACGGCGGGAAGCCGAACACCTGGCTGGAGGGTCCGAGCAGATCCTGCGCGATGCGGAATACAAAGCCCACCAGGACGCCGGTGAATACTCGCTGGCCCAGGGTCACCGAACGCAGCGGCCCGAAGATGAAGGAGATCGCCATCAGCACCAGCGCGGCGGTAACCGCTGGCTGCAGGACCTTGGTCCAGAATGCCAGCCAGTAGCGGGCATTGTTCAGGCCTTGGTCGGAAAGATAGTGGATGTAGTCCCACAGACCCGTGATCGACAGCGACTCAGGGGCCAGAATGACGGTGTTGAGCAACTGCGGGCTCACCGACACGTCCCAGCGTTCTTCAGGCGCGTTCACCACTTCGGTATGGTCGCCCCGGAAGTGCGTGGTGCTGACGTCGCTGAGCATCCAGTGGTCTTCCTGGTACTGCGCCCGGCGCGCGAAGCTCGAGGTGACCATGTGCCGCTGCTCGTCGAAACGGTAGCGGGTAACACCCAGTAGCAGGCCATTGGGCTGCACCGAGTTGATGTGCACGAACTCCTCGCCCTGGCGGTGCCACATGCCGCGCTTGGAGCTCTGCGCCTCACCGCCGCCCTGCGCCAGCGAACGCTCGGCCTGGGCCTTGTTCTCGGTGACGGGAGCCAGGTATTCGCCCACCAGCAGGCCGACGATCATCAGCACCAGCATCGGCTTCATGACCGCCCAGACGATACGGCCGATGGAAACCCCGGCCGCGCGCATGATGGTCAGCTCGCTGCTGCTGGCCAGGCTGCCCAGGCCGATCAGGCAGCCGATCAGGGCCGCCATCGGCAGCATGTCGTACAGGCGGCGTGGCGCGGTCAACAGCACGAAGTTGCCGGCGTCCAGCAGCGTATAGGTGTCGCTGATGTCGCCCATCTCGTCGATGAAGGCGAACAGCGAGGCCAGGCCTAGAATGATCCCCAGCACCGCCAGGATCGCCATCAGCACACTCTTGCCGATGTAGTTGTCCAGCTTAACCATGGGTCACCTCGGCACGGCGCGCGGCGCGCTTGAGGCGCAGGGGTTCCCAGTACAGCAGGACCAGTCCGATGAGCAGGAACAGGCCGTGCACCCACCATATGCCGATGGACATCGGCAGTTTGCCCTTCTCGAGGGCGCCGCGAACGGAAATCAGCATTGTCAGGTAGGCCATGTACAGAAGGATCGCGGGCAGCAGCTTGAGGAAGCGGCCCTGGCGCGGGTTGACCCGGGCCAGTGGTACCGCCAGGAGGGTCACGATGAACACCAGCAGTGGCAGCGACAGGCGCCACTGCAGCTCCGCGCGTTCGCGCAGGTCGGTCGCGCCGAACAGCTGCGAGGTCGGGATGGCCTCGCGCTCGGTCACTTCTTCGCTGACCTCGGGCTTGGGCAGCAGCACGCCATACGTGTCGTACTTGATGGCGCGGTAGCCGGCCTGGCCCGGGTTGCCGTCGTAGCGGTAGCCGTTCTCGAGAATCAGGTAGCGGTTGCCATCAGCCTGGACTTCCTGGTGGCCCTTCTCGGCGACCAGTACCGAAGGCGCGCGGTCCTTGGTCTTGTCCTGGTTGAAGCGCTTCTCGGAGATGAACACCCCAGCCAGGTTGACGCGGTCGTCCGACAGGTCCTCGGTGTAGGTCACCCGAGTGCCGTCCCGCAAGGTCTGGAAGCGGCCCGGCACCAGCGTGTCGAACTCGGTCAGCGCGTCCTGCTGGTTGATGATCTGCGCTACCTGGGACACGCCCTGCGGGGCCAGGCTCAGGCTCAGCCAGGCCACCAGCAGCGCGACCAGCGTGGCCGGGGCCAGGGTGATGGCCAGCAGCCGCTGCTGGCTCATGCCGGTGGCCGACAGCACGGTCATCTCGCTTTCGAGGTACAACCGGCCGTACGCCAGCAGAATGCCGAGGAACAGTCCCAGCGGCAGGATCAACTGCAGGAAGCCCGGCAGGCGATAGCCCATGATCAGGAACAGCACGCCCGGATCAAGGATGCCCTGGGCCGCCTGGGCCAGGTATTTGATGAAGCGCCCGCTCATGATGATGACCAGCAGCACGGCGCTGACGGCGCTCAAGGTCACCAGGACCTCGCGGGACAGATAACGGAAGACGATCAAACCAGACACTCCTGGGTTGTCAGGCTCGGACAGCCAAACAAAGGGTACAGACAGCCAAGACCATTGCTGGTTCGCCGAGGCGAACCTCCATGTAAAGTGCGCGCATTATCCTGTGATTGGCCGCGCCTGTCACTTGGCGCCGCACGCGCATGCAGGCCGGGCTTGTCACCAGGGCCGCGAGGGGCTCAAACTGGGCGCTTTTCCACTGGCCCGCACGCGCGGCCAGGCCCTGCACAGACAGCGCCAACTGACAGAACTTTCGGGGACCTCTACATGGAACTGGTTGTAAAAAGCGTAGCCGCGGCATCCATCAAGACCGCTACCCTGGTCATCGCCGTCGGCGAGGGCCGCAAGCTCGGCGCCACGGCCAAGGCTGTCGACGAAGCCACCGGTGGTGCCCTGGGCACGCTGCTCAAGCGCGGCGACCTGGCCGGCAAGCCGGGCCAGACCCTGCTGCTGCACAACCTGCCGGGCCTGAAGGCCGAGCGCGTCCTGCTGGTCGGCAGCGGCAAGGAAGAAGCCCTGGGCGACCGCAGCTGGCGCAAGCTGGTGACGAGCGTGGCGGGTGTGCTGAAAACCCTGGGCGGTACCGATGCCGTGCTGGCCATCGACGATATCGCGGTCACCGGCCGTGACGGCCACTACGGCAAGTACCGCCTGCTGGCCGAGACCCTGCAGGACGGCGAATACGTCTTCGACCGCTACAAGAGCAAGAAGGCCGAGCCCCGCGCGCTGAAAAAGATCACCCTGCTCGCCGACAAGGCCGGGCAAGCCGAGGTCGAGCGCGCCGTCAGGCACGCCACCGCCATCGCCAGCGGCATGCGCCTTACCCGTGACCTGGGCAACCTGCCGCCGAACATCTGCCACCCGAGCTTCCTTGCCGAGCAGGCCAAGGGCCTGGGCGACGAGTTCGCGGCGCTGACGGTCGAGGTGCTCGACGAGAAGCAGATCAAGGACCTGGGCATGGGCGCCTTCTACGCCGTGGGCCAGGGCAGCGACCAGCCACCACGTCTGATCGTGCTCAACTACCAGGCCGGCAAGCAGGGTGACAAGCCCATCGTGCTGGTCGGCAAGGGCATCACGTTCGACACTGGCGGCATCAGCCTCAAGCCTGGCGCCGGCATGGACGAGATGAAGTACGACATGGGCGGCGCCGCCAGCGTCTTCGGCACCCTGCGCGCGGTCCTCGAGCTGCAGCTGCCGATCAACCTGGTGTGCCTGCTGGCCTGTGCCGAAAACATGCCGAGCGGCGGCGCTACCCGCCCTGGCGACATCGTCACCACCATGAGCGGGCAGACCGTCGAAATCCTCAACACCGACGCCGAAGGCCGCCTGGTGCTGTGCGACGCACTGACCTACGCCGAGCGTTTCAAGCCGCAGGCGGTAATCGACATCGCCACGTTGACCGGCGCCTGCATCGTTGCCCTGGGCAGCCACACCTCGGGCCTGATGGGCAACAATGACGAACTGGTCAGCCAACTGCTCGACGCCGGCAAGCGTGCCGACGACCGCGCCTGGCAACTGCCGCTGTTCGACGAATACCAGGAGCAACTGGACAGCCCCTTCGCCGACATCGCCAACATTGGCGGGCCGAAGGCCGGCAGCATCACCGCGGGCTGCTTCCTGTCGCGCTTTGCCAAGGCCTATGACTGGGCCCACTTGGACATCGCTGGCACCGCCTGGACCAGCGGCGGCAAGGACAAGGGCGCCACTGGCCGCCCGGTGCCCCTGCTGACCCAGTACCTGCTCGATCGCGCTGGCGCCTGATGCGCAGTGCCGGCGCTGCCTTGGCGGTGCCGGCCGGCATTCCTTGAACGATGAGCAAAGTCGACTTCTATATTCTGCCCACCGACTCGTTGCCGGCGCGGCTGGAGTTCGCCTGCAAGCTGTGCGAGAAGGCCTGGCGCCTTGGCCACCGGGTCTACCTGCACTGCCATGATGCCGCCCAGCGTGATGAGCTGGACGCACTGCTGTGGCGATTCAGGGGCGAAGCCTTCGTGCCCCACGATCATGCCGAGACTCATGAGGATGCGACGGTCGCGCTGGGCATCGGCCTGGATGCAGGACGGCACAGTGACCTGCTGATCAACCTCGGCCCCGACGTGCCGGCGTTTGTCGGCCAGTTCGAGCGGGTCGCCGAGATCGTCGTGGAGGAGCCCGGCATCCGCCAGGCCGCGCGCGAGCGGTTCCGTTTCTATCGTGAACAGGGCTATGCTCTGCAGGACCACCGCTTACAGCGACTTTGACGAAGATGGACAAGCCCACTGCCATGCCCCAATCCGCCCACCTGCTCGATGACCTCGAGTCGATCCGCCAATTGCTGGGCGACGCCGACCTGCAACCTCCCCTGCTGACCGAAACGGTGGAGGAGATTCCTCTTTTGCTCGAGGAGCCAGCGATGACCGAGGCGCCCGCCGACGATCCCCAGACCCGCCGCCAGGACACCCTGCTGCACCTGGACAGCGAACTGCGCGCCGCCGCGCAGCTGATCATGCAGGACGTGATCAACGACTTCACCCCGCATATCGAAACCGAGATCAAGCGCCGCCTCGCCGCTCGCCTCGAGCGCCTGCTCAAGCCCTGAGCGGTTGCAGGGGGCCTGACGCCCCACCCTGATACCAGGCTGTCGCTTGCAGCCTGCTCCTTCGCTATACTTCCCGGCTTTCCTGAATTAATGCCATAGGGTCCCGCCGCGCATGGATAAGACCTACCAGCCGCACGCCATCGAAACTTCCTGGTACAACACCTGGGAGTCCGAGAACTATTTCGCCCCACAAGGTGCAGGCGACTCCTACACCATCATGATCCCGCCGCCGAACGTCACCGGCAGCCTGCACATGGGCCATGGTTTCAACAACGCGATCATGGACGCCTTGATCCGCTTCCGCCGCATGCAGGGCCGCAATACCCTGTGGCAGCCGGGCACCGACCATGCCGGTATCGCGACCCAGATGCTGGTCGAGCGTCAGCTCGAGGCCAAGGGGCAGAGCCGTCATGACCTGGGCCGCGAGAAGTTCCTCGACAAGGTCTGGGAATGGAAGGAGCAGTCGGGCGGCAACATCAGCCGGCAGATCCGCCGCCTGGGCTCGTCCGTGGACTGGAGCCGCGAGCGCTTCACCATGGACGACGGCCTGTCCGAGGCGGTCAAGGAAGCCTTCGTGCGCCTGCACGAGGACGGCCTGATCTACCGCGGCAAGCGCCTGGTCAACTGGGACACCAAGCTGCACACGGCGATTTCCGACCTCGAAGTGGAAAACCACGACGAGAAGGGCCATCTGTGGAACCTGCGCTACCCGCTGGCCGACGGCGCCAAGACCGCCGAAGGCCTGGATTACCTTGTGGTCGCCACCACCCGTCCGGAAACCCTGCTCGGTGATGCCGCCGTCGCGGTCAACCCGAACGACGAGCGCTACCAGGCACTGATCGGCAAGTTTGTCGAGCTG
The DNA here is from genome assembly GCF_056312565.1 of Pseudomonas sp. JE3303. Lineage (NCBI taxonomy): Bacteria > Pseudomonadati > Pseudomonadota > Gammaproteobacteria > Pseudomonadales > Pseudomonadaceae > Pseudomonas > Pseudomonas sp. JE3303. The sequence continues at coordinate 177,978 of NZ_JBWGIF010000002.1, read as the reverse complement.
CCGCTGGTTGGCCGTCGCATCCCGATCGTGGCCGATGAGTATTGCGACCCCGAGTTCGGCACCGGCTGCGTGAAGATCACCCCGGCCCACGACTTCAACGACTACGAAGTCGGCAAGCGCCACAACCTGCCGCTGCTCAACATCTTCGACAAGAATGCCCTGGTGCTGGCCAACGCCCAGGTGTTCAACCTCGACGGCAGTGTCAACGACACCCTCGACACCACCCTGCCCGCCCAGTACGCCAGCCTCGACCGCTTTGTCGCGCGCAAGCAGATCGTTGCCGACATGGACGCGGCGGGCCTGCTGGTCAGCGTCGACGACCACGCATTGAAAGTGCCGAAGGGCGACCGGTCTGGCACCATCATCGAGCCGTGGCTGACCGACCAGTGGTACGTGTCCACCAAGCCGCTGGCCGAACCTGCGATCGCCGCTGTCGAAGACGGCCAGATCCAGTTCGTGCCCAAGCAGTACGAGAACATGTATTTCTCTTGGATGCGTGACATCCAGGACTGGTGCATCAGCCGCCAGTTGTGGTGGGGCCACCGCATTCCGGCCTGGTACGACGAGGCCGGCCAGGTCTATGTCGGGCGCAGCGAGGAAGAAGTCCGCGCCAAGCACAACCTGGGCGCGGATGTCGTCCTGAACCAGGACAACGACGTGCTCGACACCTGGTTCAGCTCGGGCCTGTGGACCTTCTCCACCCTGGGCTGGCCACAGCAGACCGAGTTCCTCAAGACCTTCCACTCCACCGACGTGCTGGTCACCGGCTTCGACATCATCTTCTTCTGGGTCGCCCGGATGATCATGCTGACCATGCACCTGGTGAAGAACGAGGACGGCACCCCGCAGGTACCGTTCAAGACAGTCTACGTGCATGGTCTGGTGCGTGATGGCCAGGGCCAGAAGATGTCCAAGTCCAAGGGCAACGTGCTCGACCCGCTGGACATCGTCGACGGCATCACCCTCGACGCGCTGCTCGAAAAGCGCACCAGCGGCATGATGCAGCCCAAGCTTGCCGAGAAGATCGCCAAGCAGACCAAGGCCGAGTTCCCCGAGGGGATCGCCAGCTACGGCACCGACGCCCTGCGCTTCACCTTCTGCTCGCTGGCCTCGACCGGCCGCGACATCAAGTTCGACATGGGCCGCGTCGAAGGCTACCGCAACTTCTGCAACAAGATCTGGAACGCTGCCCGCTATGTGCTGGACAAGGGCGAGGACTGCGGCCAGAACGGCGAGGCCTACGAGCTGTCGCTGGCTGATCGCTGGATCATCTCGCAGCTGCAGCGCACCGAAGCCGAAGTGACGCGCCAGCTGGAGCAGTTCCGCTTCGACCTGGCCGCCCAGGCGCTCTATGAGTTCATCTGGAACCAGTACTGCGACTGGTACCTGGAACTGTCCAAGCCGGTACTGTGGGACGAGAACGCCCCGGTTGAACGCGCCCGCGGCACTCGCCGCACCCTGGTGCGTGTGCTGGAAGTCGCGCTGCGCCTGGCGCATCCGTTCATGCCGTTCATCACCGAGGAAATCTGGCAGCGCCTGGCGCCGCTGGCAGGCAGCACGGGTAAGACCATCATGCTGCAGCCTTGGCCGGTGGCCGATGAAAGCCGCATCGATGCCGCCGCCGAAGGCGATATCGAGTGGCTCAAGGAGCTGATGCTTGGCGTGCGCAACATCCGCGGCGAGATGAACATCGGCCCTGGCAAGCCACTGTCGCTGTACCTGAAAAACGCCAGCAGCGAAGACCAGCGCCGCCTGCAGGAGAACGAAGCGCTGCTCAAGAAGCTGGCGAAGATCGAATCCTTCACCGTGCTGGGCGAGCAGGACGAAGCACCACTGAGCGCCACCGCCCTGGTCGGCGACCTGCAGGTGCTGGTACCGATGGCAGGCCTGATCGACAAGGATGCCGAGCTTGCGCGACTGAACAAGGAGATCCAGCGTCTCCAGGGTGAAGTGCAGCGCGTGGGCGGCAAGCTGTCCAACGCCGCCTTTGTCGACAAGGCCCCACCGGCCGTGATCGACAAGGAGCGCGCGAAGCTTGCCGAAGCTGAACAGGCGTTGGCCAACTTCACCGAGCAGCATGCACGGATTGCCGCGCTGTAATTTTTGATCGCGGTGTGACTGGCGAGGGCGACGCCCTCGATCGCGGCACAAGGCCGCTCCCACTGGTTGTGGTGGCTTGCTCCAGATAGCAGATACCGCCCAACCTGTGGGAGCGGCCTTGTGCCGCGATGGGCCGCAAAGCGGCCCCAAGGTCCACACGCTCCCCGGACTCCCCATGACCACCACCAAGCCCACCCTGCATCCCCGCAACCGCCATCAAGGCCGCTACGACTTTCCCGCGCTGATCAAGAGCCTCCCCGACCTCGGCCGCTTCATGATCACCAACCCCTACGGCAAGCCCAGCATCGACTTCGCCAACCCCGAAGCCGTGCGCGTGTTCAATCGCGCCTTGCTCAAGGCGCAGTACGGGATCGCCCACTGGGACATTCCCGCCGACTACCTCTGCCCGCCCATCCCTGGCCGCGCCGACTACCTGCACGTGCTGGCCGACCTGCTGGCCGAGGACAACGGCGGCGAGATTCCCCGAGGCCCCCAGGTGCGCGCGCTGGACATCGGCGTAGGGGCAAACTGCATCTACCCGCTGATCGGCCACAGCGACTACCGCTGGCGCTTTCTCGGTTCGGACATCGATGCCATCGCCCTGGGCGCGGCCAAGGCGATCGTCCAGGCCAACGGCCTGGACAAAGCCATCACCCTGCGCCAGCAGGACAACCGCAAGCACATCCTGCTCGGCCTGCTCAAGGACGATGAACGCTACGACCTGACCCTGTGCAACCCGCCCTTCCACGCTTCGCGCGAAGAAGCCACCCGGGGCAGCCAGCGCAAATGGAAGGCGCTGGGCAAGGCCGACCCGAAGCGCAAGCTGCCGGTGCTCAATTTTGGCGGGCAAAACAACGAGCTCTGGTGCGAGGGGGGCGAGATCCGCTTCGTCACGCAGCTGATCGGCGAGAGCGCCCAGCTGGGCAGCCAGGTGCTGTGGTTCACCAGCCTGGTGTCCAAGGCCAGCAACCTGCCGGGTATCGAGGCCGCGCTGAAGAAGGCCGGGGTCAAGGCCCAGCGTGTGGTGGAGATGGGCCAAGGGCAGAAACAGAGCCGCATGGTCGCCTGGAGCTTCCAGGACAGCGCCCAACGCCAGGACTGGCTCGGGCAAAAACGCAAGGCATGAAAAAGCCGCGCCCGGTCGAGCCGGGCGCGGCTTCAGCGAAGCTTCAACAATTTACTTGTTGACGGCGTCGGTCAGGACCTTGGCAGGAACGAACTTGACGACTTTCTTGGCGGCGATTTCGATGGCGGCGCCAGTCGAAGGGTTGCGGCCGGTACGGGCAGGACGCTCGGAGATTTTCAGCTTGCCGATGCCTGGCAGAGTGATTTCAGCGCCGTTTTCCAGTTGGTCAGCGACGATCTGGCCCAGTTGCTCCAGGGCGTTGCGCGCGGTGGTCTTCGGCGCATCGATCGCTTCGGCGATGTCGGCAATCAGTTGGTCTTTGGTCAATGCCATGGTGGTGTTCCTTCCCTATCAAATTCAGTAGATAAGCAGCTGCTACGTAGGTCTCTGGCCCGCACCACGATAGTCCGACGGGCCTTGGCGATCGCGTATGTAAGATACGCAAATCCGCAATTGGTTCGACCTGACGCTCAGCAGCTGCCAGCAATGCGCCACAAGGGGGCACAAGACCGGGCAAAGCTAACACAGGAACAGACAAATATCCGCAGCCGACCTCGCTTTTGTGTAGGTTTTTCGGGGGTTTGGCCGAAAAAAACGGTAAAACTGGTCAAAAAATCTACAACCGGCATTTCTGCCAACATCCATCCACTGTACCGCCCTCGCCCTGGGGTAAACTGGCGGACTTTGCAGCGCGGCCCCGCAGGGGCCCCTTTCAGCCGAGAATCCCATGCCGATCCGTCATTGCATCGTCCACCTGATCGACAAGAAACCCGATGGCACCCCCGCCGTGCTGCACGCACGCGACCGTGAGCTCAACGAGTCCGACGCCATCGAAAACCTTCTGGCCGACCTCAACGACAGCTACAACGCCAAGCAGGGCAAGGCCTGGGGATTCTTCCACGCCGAATCTGGCGCGCATCCGTTCAGCGGCTGGCTCAAGCAGTACCTGGATGAGGAGCGCGACTTCACCGCGTTCAGCCGTACCGCGGTCGAACATCTGCAAAAGCTCATGGAAGAATCCAATCTGTCCACGGGCGGCCATGTGCTCTTTGCCCACTACCAGCAAGGCATGACCGACTACCTGGCCATTGCGCTGCTGCACCACAGCGAGGGCGTAGCGGTAAACGCCGAGCTGGACGTGACCCCCTCGCGCCACCTCGACCTGGGCCAACTGCACCTGGCCGCGCGCATCAACCTGTCAGAGTGGAAGAACAACCAGAGTTCCAAGCAGTACATCTCGTTCATCAAGGGCAAGAACGGCAAGAAGGTATCGGAATACTTCCGTGACTTCATCGGCTGCCAGGAGGGCGTGGACGGCCCAGGCGAAACCCGCACCCTGCTCAAGGCCTTCAGTGACTTCGTGGAAAGCGAGGACCTGCCCGAAGAGTCTGCCCGCGAAAAAACCCAGGTCCTGGTCGACTATGCCACCAGCCAGACCAAGGCCGGCGAGCCAGTGACCCTCACCGAACTGTCCGGGCTGATCGACGAGGAGCGCCCGCGGGCCTTCTACGACCATATCCGCAACAAGGACTACGGCCTGTCGCCGGAGATCCCGGCCGACAAGCGCACGCTCAATCAATTCCGCCGCTTCACCGGGCGGGCCGAAGGGCTATCGATCAGCTTCGAGGCGCATCTGCTGGGCTCGAAGGTGGAGTACGACGAAGAAGCCGGCACCCTGGTGATCAAGGGACTGCCGACCCAGCTGATCGACCAGCTCAAGCGCCGTCAGGACTGAACCCCGGCCAGGAGGCGACCAACGCCTCCTTGGCGGTCTTGCGCAGCTTCTTCACCAGGCGCTCCTGGCGCAGCGCCTCGGCCTTGTCAGGCCATTGCTCGACGTAGACCAGCGCCTGTGCGGGGCTGGTCTTGAAGTAACGCGCACCGCGGCCCTTCTGGTGGGCGGCGAAGCGGCGCCTGGGGTCATCGCTGATGCCGCAATACAGCGAGCCGTTGGCCGCCCTTACCAGGTAGACGAACCAGGCCTTGGGCTCAATGGCGGCAATGGCCTCAGACCCGCTCACTGACGACCTGCACATGCAATGCCCGCCCGGCCTTGAGCCCGAACGCGATGGCGCCTGCGCCCAACACCGCGAAAATCCAGCCGACGGCATCCCAGCCACCTGTAAGGTCGTGCACCAGCCCCACCGCGAACGGCCCCATGGACGCCAGCGTGTAGCCAAACCCCTGCGCCATGCTCGACAGGTTGGCGGCCACGTGCGCGTCCCCGGACCTGAGCACGATCAAGGTGAGCGCCAGGGCGAATGTCCCGCCCTGCCCCAGGCCCAGCAGCACCGCCCAGCCCCACAACCCCTCCAGCGGCGCGTAGAGGCATCCGAACAACCCTGCCAGGGTGACCAGCATGACGATCACGATGGCCAGGCGCTGGTCCTTGCCACGGGTGGCAATCCAGGGTGCGCTAAGCGAGCTCACCAATTGGACGATCACCGAGCCCGACAGCACCAGGCCCGCTTCGGTCGGGCTCAAGCCACGTCCGATGAGGATCGAGGGCAGCCAGCCGAAGACGATGTAGGCCAGCGATGACTGCAGGCCCATGTACAGCGTCACCTGCCAGGCCAGTGGGTCGCGTAGCAGGCCACGCACGCGATAGGCCACGCGGTGCGCCCCATGGCCCTGGCGCGCCTGGGGCAACCAGAACAGCATCGCCAGCAACGCCGGCAGCACCCAGAAGCCCAGCCCGACCGCCCAGCTGTCGTCCCAGTGCTGGGCCAGCGGCACCGTGGCACCGGCGGCCATCGCTGCACCCAGGCACAGGGCCATGGTGTAGACGCCGGTCAGCGTACCGGCGTGCTGGGGGAAGTCACGCTTGACGATGCCCGGCAGCAGCACCCCGATCACGCCGATGCTGGCGCCGGCGAGGATGCTGCCCAGGAACAGCCCTGCGACGCCCAGCGTGCTGCGCACCAGGATCCCTGCAGCCAGTGTCAGCAGGATGCCAAGGATGACCCGCTCGCTGCCGAAGCGACGGGCCAGGATAGGCGCGAGCGGCGCGAACAGCCCAAGGCAGAGCACGGGCAGGGTCGTCAGCAGCCCGGCTTGCGCAGCGCTCAGGCCCAGGCTCGAGGAGACCTGCCCCAGCAGCGGCGCCATGCTCGACAGCGCCGGGCGCAGGTTCAGCGCCACCAGAACCAGGCCCAGCAGCAACAGCCAGGGCTGGCGCACCAGCAGAGGCTGGCGCTGGACCGCTTCGTCGTCAGCCTCGGCGTCGATCAGGAGTTCATCGGCCATCGGTAGCCAACGCATCCAGCAGCGCCTGGTTCATCTCAGGCGTACCGATGGTGATCCGCAGGAACTGGGCGATCCGCGCCTGCTTGAAGTGCCGCACGATCACGCCCTGTTCACGCAGTCGGGCTGCCAGCTCGCCTGCATCCTGCTGGGGATGGCGGGCGAAGATGAAGTTGGCCGCCGAAGGCAGCACCTCGAAACCACGCGCGGTCAGCTCCTTGACCACTACCTCGCGGTTGTCGATCACCTTGCGGCAGGTCGCTTCGAAATACGCCTGATCCTCGAACGCCGCTGCGCCGCCGACGATCGCCATGCGGTCGAGGGGGTAGGAGTTGAAGCTGTTCTTGATCCGCTCCAGCGCCTCGATCAGGTCCGGATGCCCGACCGCCAGCCCTACCCGCAGCCCCGCCAGCGAGCGCGACTTGGACAGGGTCTGGGTGACCAGCAGGTTGTCGTAGCGGTCCACGAGGCTGATGGCCGTCTCGCCACCAAAGTCGATATAGGCTTCATCGACCACCACCACCGAATCCCGGTTGGCCTCGAGCAACTGCTCGATGGCGTCCAGCGCCAGCAGGCAACCGGTGGGTGCGTTGGGGTTGGGGAAGATGATCCCGGCATTGGGCTTGCGATAGTCCTCGACGCGGATCTGGAACTGCTCGTCCAGTGGCACCTGCTCGAACGGGATGCCATACAGGCCGCAGTACACCGGGTAGAAGCTATAGCTGATGTCAGGGAACAGCAGCGGGCCCTGTTGCTGGAACAGGCCGTGGAAGATGTGCGCGAGCACTTCGTCCGAGCCGTTGCCCAGGAACACCTGCGCAGGTTTCACGCCGTAATGGTCCGCCACGGCCTGCTTGAGGCGGTCGCTGTTCGGGTCCGGGTACAGGCGCAGGTTGTCGTTGACCTCGGCGCGCATGGCTTCCAGCGCCTTGGGCGACGGACCATAGGGGTTCTCGTTGGTGTTGAGCTTCACCAGCCGGGCCAGCTTGGGCTGTTCGCCCGGCACGTAGGGCACCAGGTCCTTGACGAAGGGACTCCAGAATCGACTCATGCTCAGTTCCCTTTCTTGTCGTTGAGAATGCGGTATTCGGCGCTGCGGGCGTGGGCGGTCAGCGACTCGCCACGGGCCAGGACGGAGGCGGTCCGGCCCAGCTCGGAGGCACCCTGCTCGGAGCAGAAGATGATCGACGAACGCTTCTGGAAGTCATACACGCCCAACGGTGACGAGAACCGCGCGGTGCCGGAAGTCGGCAGCACGTGGTTGGGGCCTGCGCAGTAGTCGCCAAGGGCTTCGCTGGTGTGGCGGCCCATGAAGATCGCGCCGGCGTGGCGAATGTGCGGCAGCCAGGCCTGCGGGTCGGCCACCGACAGCTCCAGGTGCTCGGGCGCGATGCGGTTCACCACGTCCATGGCCTGCTGCATGTCACGGACGTGAATCAACGCGCCCCGGCCATTGATGGACGTACGGATGATCTCTGCACGTTCCATGGTAGGCATCAGCTTGTCGATGCTGGCCGCGACCCGGTCGAGGAACTCGGCGTCCGGGCTGACCAGGATGGCCTGGGCGTCTTCGTCGTGTTCGGCCTGGGAGAACAGGTCCATGGCGATCCAGTCCGGATCGGTCTGGCCGTCACAGACGACGAGGATTTCCGAAGGACCGGCGATCATGTCGATGCCGACCTGGCCGAACACATGGCGCTTGGCAGTGGCCACATAGATGTTGCCTGGCCCGACGATCTTGTCGACCTGAGGCACGCTCTCGGTGCCATAGGCCAGGGCCGCGACCGCCTGGGCGCCACCGACGGTGAACACGCGGTCGACGCCGGCGATGCAGGCGGCCGCGAGCACCAGTTCGTTGATCTCTCCACGGGGGGTCGGCACCACCATGACGACTTCGCCAACGCCTGCGACCTTGGCCGGGATGGCGTTCATGAGTACCGACGAAGGATAGGACGCCTTGCCGCCCGGCACATACAGGCCCGCCCGGTCCAGCGGCGTGACCTTCTGGCCCAGCACCGTGCCGTCGGCCTCGGTGTACTGCCAGGAGTCCTGCTTCTGCCGCTCGTGATAGCTGCGCACACGGTTGGCAGCGAGTTCCAGGGCTTCACGCTGGGCAGGAGTGATACGAGTCAGGGCCAGCTCAAGACGCTCGCGGTCGAGGATCAGGTCGCTGATGCGGGTGGCCGGTACGCCATCGAAACGCTGGGTGAACTCCACCAGCGCGGCATCGCCACGCTCGCGCACGGCCTTGATGATGTCCAGGACACGCTGGTTGACCGCCTCATCGGACACGCTCTCCCAGCTCAGCAGGTGATCCAGATGTCGGGCAAAATCCGGGTCGGCAGCGTTGAGACGGGCGATTGCAGTGGACACGGTCATGGCGAGGGCCTCGATTATTAGCGAATGCTCAGGCGCCCAAGGCTACCAGTCCATCCGCGCGGGCACCCGAGATTAAAGGCTATGACGCGGATAGACGGGCGCGACAGCAGAGGTCGCGCGTTCAAGTCAGCCGCGGTGTCGCGATTCGACCGCCTGGCGCAGCGTGTCGATCAGGCTCTGGATGCGGGCATGCTGCATCTTCATCGATGCCTTGTTGACCACCAGCCGGGAGGTGATGTCGGCGATCCATTCCTGGGGTTCCAGGCCATTGGCGCGCAGGGTGTTGCCGGTATCGACCACGTCGATGATCTTGTCGGCCAGGTTGATCAGCGGCGCCAGCTCCATCGAGCCGTACAGCTTGATGATGTCGACCTGGCGGCCCTGTTCGGCGTAGTAGCGCTTGGCGACATTGACGAACTTGGTCGCCACGCGCAGACGGCCCTTGGGCTCTGGCGCACCGACCGCGCCGGCGGTCATCAGCTTGCAGCGGGCGATCTGCAGGTCCAGGGGCTCATAAAGGCCCTGGCCGCCGTACTCCATCAGCACGTCCTTGCCAGCAACGCCCAGGTCGGCGGCACCATGCTCGACGTAGGTCGGCACGTCGGTGGCACGTACGATGAGCAGGCGCACATCGGCCTGGGTCGTAGGGATGATGAGCTTGCGGCTCTTGTCCGGATTCTCGGTCGGCACGATACCGGCCTCGGCCAGCAGTGGCAGGGTGTCGTCGAGAATACGGCCCTTGGATAGCGCGATGGTCAACATGGAAACGTCGGTCCTTAAGCGGCTACAGCCGGCCGGGCCATGGCCCGGCCGCATTCGATTCGTTTGGCGCGTCCCTGCGCCAGTCACAGACTAGCCCGGCACGCGACGGATCTTCGCGCCCAGCATCTGCAGTTTTTCCTCGATGCACTCGTAACCACGGTCTATGTGGTAGATGCGGTCGATGAGGGTATCGCCTTCGGCTACCAGGGCCGACAGCACAAGGCTGGCCGAAGCCCGCAGGTCGGTCGCCATGACCGGAGCACCCTTGAGGGTCTTGGTGCCGGTGACGATGGCGGTGTTGCCTTCGACCTGGATCTGCGCGCCCATGCGGTGCATCTCGTATACGTGCATGAAGCGGTTTTCGAAGATCGTCTCGATCACTGCGCCCGTGCCTTCGGCAATGGCGTTGAGCGAGATGAACTGGGCCTGCATGTCGGTCGGGAACGCCGGATACGGAGCGGTGCGCAGGTTGACGGCCTTGGGCCGCTTGCCATGCATGTTCAGCTCGATCCAGTCCTCACCGGTAGTGAGGTCGGCGCCGGCTTCCTTGAGCTTCTCGAGGACGGCCTCGAGGATGGTCGGATCGGTGTCCTTGACCTTGACGCGGCCACCGGTGACGGCAGCGGCGACGAGGTAGGTGCCGGTCTCGATACGGTCGGGCATCACGCGGTAGTTGGCCGAGTGCAGGCGCTCGACGCCATCGATGGTGATGGTGTCGGTGCCAGCGCCCTGCACGTTCGCGCCCATGGCGATCAGGAAGTTGGCCAGGTCGACCACCTCAGGCTCGCGCGCGGCGTTCTGCAGGACGCTGCGGCCGCGGGCCAGGGCTGCCGCCATCATGATGTTCTCGGTACCGGTCACGCTGACCGTATCGAAGAAGAAGTGAGCGCCACGCAGGCCGCCTTCAGGCGCCTTGGCCTTGATGTAGCCGCCTTCGACTTCGATCTTCGCGCCCATGGCTTCGAGGCCACGGATGTGCAGGTCGACCGGACGCGAACCGATGGCGCAACCGCCCGGCAGGGCGACTTCAGCCTCACCGAAGCGCGCGACCATGGGGCCGAGCACCAGGATCGAGGCACGCATGGTCTTGACCAGCTCGTAGGGTGCGACCAGGGTCTTGATAGTGCGCGGGTCGATTTCCACGGCCAGCTTTTCGTCGATCACAGGCTCGATGCCCATGCGCCCGAACAGCTCGATCATGGTGGTGATGTCGTGCAGGTGCGGCAGGTTGCCGACCGTGACCGGCCCATCGGCCAGCAGGGTCGCGGCCAGGATCGGCAGGGCAGCGTTCTTCGCCCCGGAAATGCGGATCTCGCCGTCAAGGCGTGCGCCGCCAGTAATAATCAGTTTGTCCATTGGAGTCTCGCCGCCAAGTTGGCTCAGGTGCGCTCAGCCCAGGCTGCGCTGCTGAAAAATTTCATGGTTACCGCATGGATACTGCCATCGGCAATCCACGGGTTCAGGTGAGCATAGATCGCTTGCTGACGCTTGACCGGGCTCAGGCCAGCCAGCTCATCGCTGATGACGTTCAACTGGAAGTTGCAGCCTTCACCCTCTACTTCTACACGGGTTCCCGGCAATTTTTCTTCAAGGAAGCTTTTAACTTCTACGGCCTGCATGCTCAACCTCAATCGGCGCCCTGTGCGCGCGGGTCGGCCATCATACAAAAAAGCCCCCCGCCTGCGAAGCCCATGAACGAGCTCGCTGACCGAGGGGCCGCCTTGATGCTGTGGGCCATCAGCCCGCCAGCACCTCTTCCAGGTCATAGACCTGGGCAATTTCCTGCATGTCTTCGGGTATGCCGCGCAACTGGAAGGTCTTCCCGGCGGACTGGCCATCACGCATGAAGGCCAGCAGCAGCGACAATCCGACACTCGAAGACTTGACCACCTCGGAGCAGTCAAGCACCAGCCGCGGCTCTCGGCAGGCGCCGATCAGCACCTTGCCTTCCTTGCGCAGGGCCGGACCGCTACGGTAGTCGAGCACGCCTGCCAGGCGCAGGACGCCCGGCTCGGCCATGCTTACGCCCGCCTCGCTCATTGCACTTCCTTCTCGGGCGAGGTTTCGGCGGTCTGCTTGGCCTTGGCGACTTCACCTGCCCAACCGTCGATGGTCTTGTCCAGATCGTTGCCATTGCGCGACATGGCATCGGCGAACTGATCGCGGAACAGCTTGCCGATGTTGATGCCATTGACGATCACGTTACGCACCTTCCACTCGCCGCCGATTTTCTCCAGGGTGTAGGAAACCGGATACATCGCACCGTTGTTGCCGGTCACTTTCATGCCGACGCTGGTGCGCTCGCCGCTTTCATCCTTGGCGGGATCGACCTTGATGCCCTGGTTGTTGTATTCCAGCAGGGCATTGCCATAGAACTGCATCAGGCTGCGCTTGAAGTTTTCCTGGAAGCGCTGCATCTGCGCGGGTGTCGCCTTGCGCGAATACTTGACGGTCATGATGCTTCTGGAGATGCCATCGGCATCGACGACCGGGCCCAGGATCTCGTTGAGCGCCTGGTAGAAGGCCTCGCGGTTGGTCTGGTAGGTCTGCTTGTTGGCCTGAAGGTCGGCCAGCAGCTTGTCGGTGGTGCCCTGGATCACCTCATGGGCCGATTGGCCGGGTGCCGCCATTGCCAGCATCGGCAGGGATGCCAGCAGAACCAACAGGCCACGTCGCAGAATCGAGATCATGAAAACTCCTTATTCGCTTGTCTATTTAGCTTCTTTGCCAACGGAATTGAGCAGGAACTTGCCAATCAGATCTTCCAGCACCAGCGACGACTGGGTGTCATGGATGACACCTTCATCCTTGAGCACCGCCTCCTCGCCGCCCACGCTCAGACCAATGTACTTCTCGCCGAGCAACCCGGCGGTCAGGATCGAGGCAGTGGAGTCGGTCGGCAGGTTGTCGACCGACTTGTCCAGCTGCAGCGTCACCCGACCGGTATAGGAATCGCGGTCCAGGTCGATGGCGGTGACCTTGCCGATGGTCACGCCGGCCATGGTCACCTTGGCTCTGACAGTCAAACCGGCGATATTGTCGAAGTAGGCATAAACTTTATAGGTATCGGTACTCGGGCTGGCGGACAGGCCACTGACGCGCAGGGCCAGCAGCAGCAGCGCCAGGATTCCGGCCAGGAGGAACAGGCCGACACCGATTTCCAGGGTGCGGTTTTGCATCAGAAATCTCCAAACATCAAAGCGGTCAGAATAAAGTCCAGACCCAGTACTGCCAGCGAGGCATAGACCACGGTCTTGGTGGTGGCACGGCTGATCCCCTCTGAGGTGGGCTCGCAGTCGTAGCCCTGGAATACGGCAATCCAGGTGACGACGAAGGCAAAGACCAGGCTCTTGGCCAGGCCGTTCAATACGTCGTCGGTGAAGGAGACACTGTTCTGCATGTTCGCCCAGAACGAACCTTCGTAGACGCCGAGCCAGTCGACGGCGACCCACGAGCCACCCCAGATGCCCACCACGCTGAAGATCAGCGCCAGCAGCGGCAGTGAGATGAAGCCCGCCCACAGGCGCGGGGCGACGATGTACTTGAGTGGGTCGACGCCGATCATTTCAAGGCTCGACAGCTGCTCGGTGGATTTCATGTTGCCGATCTCGGCGGTCAGCGCCGAACCGGCCCGGCCTGCGAACAGCAACGCGGTGACCACCGGCCCCAGTTCGCGCAGCAGCGTCAGGGCAACCATCTGCCCCACTGCCTGCTCGGAACCGTACTGGGTCAGGATGCTGTATCCCTGGAGCGCCAGCACCATGCCGATGAACACCCCCGACACGACGATGATCGCCAGCGACAGCACGCCGACCGAATAGAGCTGCTTGACCAGCAGCTGGAAGCTGCCGCCGATGCCGCCACGGCCGATCAATGCATGTCCCAGGAACAGGCATGAGCGGCCTAGCACCGCGATCACATCAATGGCCGAGCGGCCGAACAGGCGCACGCGTTCGAGTAACGATTTCTTGCGCATCAACGCGTCCCCAGCAGATCGGCGCGGTAATCAGGCGCAGGAAAATGGAATGGTACCGGACCGTCCGGGTCACCCTTCATGAATTGGCGGATGCGCGGGTTGTCCGAGCCCATCAGCTCGCCAGGCGTCCCCTGCCCTAGCACCTGGCCATCACCCACCACGTAGATGTAGTCGGCGATGCTCGCGGTCTCGGCCAGGTCGTGGGACACCACGATGCTGGTGATCCCCAGGGCGTCGTTGAGCAGGCGGATCAGGCGCACCAGCACGCCCATGGCGATCGGATCCTGGCCGACGAATGGCTCGTCATACATCAGTATCTGCGGATCCAGTGCAATGGCCCGGGCCAGCGCCACGCGGCGCTTCATGCCACCGGAGAGCTCGTCGGGCATGAGCTCGATGGCGCCGCGCAGGCCCACGGCCTGCAGTTTCATCAGCACGATGTCGCGGATCATCTCTTCGGACAGCTGGGTGTGCACGCGCAGCGGAAAGGCGACGTTCTCGAAGACATCGAGGTCGGTGAACAGGGCGCCGCTCTGGAACAGCACGCCCATCTGCTTGCGGGCGTCGAAGAGATCGCCTCGGGACAATGTCGGCAGGTTCTGCCCAGCGACCCACACCTCGCCGCTGGACGGGCGCAGCTGTGCGCCCATCAGGCGCAGCAGCGTAGTCTTGCCGCAGCCTGAAGGGCCCATGATGCCAGTCACCTTGCCACGGGGAATACGTATGTCGACATTGTTGAAAATGCTGCGCGAACCGCGCTTGAAGGTGACGCCCTTCAACTCGACCGCCCAGGCGCTATCCACACTCATCTTGACTCCTTGCGATGCGGCCTCGTCAACTAGACGTCTGCCCCCATCATGGAGGCACACACGCCCCCGAGCGGGCCGGACAGCGGCGAACTATAGCACCCGACGCAGGTGCGCCCCAAGACCGTCACCGCACTCGTTCAGCGCGGCGACGGCCACCGGTGACCAAGGTGTGACAATGACAAGGTGAGGGTTTCTCACATTGTCGCTATAATCGGCGACTTTTCATCAGGCAATCCTTTTTCCGCTATGAGCCAATCCAGCGAGCTGATCCAATCCGCCCAGCGCACCCTGCGCCTGGAACTCGAAGCCGTAGAAGGCCTGAAGGCCCGTATCGACGCCAGTTTCGTGAAGGCGTGCGAGCTGATCCTGGCCAGCACTGGCCGCGTCGTGGTGGTCGGGATGGGCAAGTCGGGTCATATCGGCAACAAGATCGCCGCGACCCTTGCCAGCACCGGCACGCCGGCGTTCTTCGTGCACCCGGCCGAAGCCAGTCATGGCGACATGGGCATGATCACCCGTGACGATGTCATCCTGGCGCTGTCGAATTCCGGCAGCACTGTCGAGATCATCACCCTGCTGCCGCTGATCAAGCGCCTGGGCATCAAGATGATCAGCCTGACCGGCAACCCGGACTCGCCGCTGGCCCAGGCCGCCGAGGCCAATCTCGACGCCCGCGTGGAGCACGAGGCCTGCCCGCTGAACCTTGCGCCCACGTCGTCGACCACGGCGGCACTGGTGCTCGGCGATGCGCTCGCGATCGCCCTGCTCGAAGCCCGCGGATTCACCGCCGAGGACTTCGCATTCTCGCACCCGGGCGGTGCCCTTGGCCGCCGCCTGCTGCTCAAGGTCGAGAACGTGATGCACTCGGGCGCCGAACTGCCCCAGGTGCAACGCGGCACCCTGCTCAAGGACGCCCTCCTTGAAATGTCTCGCAAAGGTCTGGGCATGACCGTCATCGCCGAGGCCGACGGACGGCTGGCCGGCATCTTTACTGACGGCGACCTGCGCCGCAGCCTGGACCGGAACATCGATGTGCACACCACCCGCATCGAGGAAGTCATGACGGTCCATGGCAAGACAGCACGCCCCGACATGCTCGCTGCCGAGGCATTGAAGATCATGGAAGACCACAAGATTGGCGCGCTGGTCGTGGTCGACAAGGCCGACCTTCCGGTCGGCGCCCTGAACATGCATGACCTGCTACGCGCCGGAGTAATGTGATGAACGACGAACTGATGCAACGCGGCAAGGCGATCAAGCTGGCAGTCTTCGATGTCGATGGCGTCCTGACCGATGGCCGCCTGTACTTTCTCGAGGATGGCAGCGAGTTCAAGACCTTCAATACGCTCGACGGCCAGGGCATCAAGATGCTCATGGCCTCGGGCGTGACCACGGCGATCATCAGCGGGCGCAAGACTCCGGTGGTAGAGCGGCGCGCCAGGAACCTGGGCATACCGCACCTGTTCCAGGGCCGCGAGGACAAGCTGGTGGTGCTGGACGGGCTTCTGGCCGAACTCGATCTAAGCTATGAGCAGGTCGCCTACCTGGGCGATGATCTCCCGGACCTGCCGGTGATCCGCCGCGTGGGCCTGGGCATGGCCGTAGCCAGCGCCGCCCCCTTCGTACGCCAGCATGCCCACGGTGTTACCCTGGCCCGCGGCGGCGAAGGTGCCGCGCGCGAGTTCTGTGAACTGATCCTGCAGGCCCAGGGCAACCTGGACGCCGCCAACGCCCATTACCTGTAGAGCCAGACATGTTCAGCAAGAAAATCCGCACCATCGCGCTTTTCAGCGTGATTACCGCCCTGCTTGTGGCGGTCGGCTACTGGAACATCAGCCCGGAGAGCTTCCTCGACAAGCCGGTGGCGCAGGTGGACGAGAGCGCGATCGACTACTATGCGGTCAACGCCCATACCGTGCAGTTCATGCCGGACGGCAAGCTGCAGTACGAGATGACCGCCGACAAGGTCGAGCACCTGAAGGCCAGCGAAGTCACCCTGCTCACCACGCCGGACCTGCATCTGTATCGCGGCACGGAGTTCCCGTGGCATGTGCAGAGCGAACGCGCCGAGGTCAACCCCGACGGCACCGAGGTGGAGCTTATCGACTCGGTACGGGTCGCCCGCATCGACGAAAAAAAGCGCGAGATGATCATCACCAGCTCCCGCATGACCGTATTCCCGCAGAAGCAATATGCGCAAACCGAGCAAGCCGTTAGAATCGACGGCGCCGGTGGCACCACTACGGGCAATGGAATGAAAGCGTATTTGAAAGACGGCAGGATGGACCTGCTGTCCAACGTAAGAGGACAGTATGAGGCTCGTTAAAACCCTCCCTTTTTTGCTCAGCCTGAGCGCAGCACTGGGAAGCGCGAGCGCCTGGGCCCTGCCAACCGACCGTGACCAGCCGATCCGCATCCAGGCCGACAACGCGCACCTGGATGACAAGCAAGGCGTGGCCACCTACACGGGCGATGTCATCATCACCCAAGGGTCGATGAAGATCACCGGCAATACCGTGACCCTCACCCGCGCCGCCAACGGCGACATCGACGTGGTCACCTCGGTGGGCAACCTGGCCTACTTCGAGCAGCAGCAGAGCGCTGCCAAGCCCGACAAGATGAAAGGCTGGGCGGTCACCATCCAGTACCAGTCCCAGAAAGAGCTGGTGATCCTCACCGACCGCGCCAAGGTCGAGAACGAGGGCAATACCACCGAAGGCGAGAAGATCGTCTACAACACCCAGACCCAGGTGGCCACCGCCGGCCGTGGCGGCAACGTGACCACGCCGCGCCAGCGTATCGACATGGTGATCCAGCCGAAGAAGAAGGCCGAGTAAATGGCGACCCTCAAAGCCCAGCATCTGGCCAAGAGCTACAAGAGCCGGCAAGTCGTGCGCGATGTCAGCCTGTCGATCGACAGTGGCCAGATCGTCGGCCTGCTTGGCCCCAACGGCGCCGGCAAGACCACCTGCTTCTACATGATCGTCGGCCTGGTGCAGGCTGACCAGGGCCGTGTGCTGATCGATGACCTGGACGTCAGCCACCAGCCCATGCACGGCCGCGCCAAGGCCGGTATCGGCTATCTGCCGCAGGAAGCGTCGATCTTCCGCAAGCTTTCGGTAGCCGACAACATCATGGCGATCCTCGAGACCCGCAAGGACATCGATCGCGACGGCCGCCGCAAGGAGCTGGAAAGCCTGCTGCAGGAGTTCCACATCAGCCATATCCGCGACAACCTGGGCATGAGCCTGTCCGGCGGCGAGCGCCGCCGTGTCGAGATCGCCCGCGCCCTGGCGACCGCTCCGAAGTTCATCCTGCTCGACGAGCCCTTTGCCGGTGTCGACCCGATCTCGGTCGGCGACATCAAGCAGATCATCCATCACCTCAAGGCCAAGGGGATCGGCGTGCTGATCACCGACCACAACGTCCGCGAGACTCTGGATATCTGCGAAACTGCATACATCGTCAACGATGGCCAACTGATCGCCGAAGGCGACGCTGAAACCATCCTGGCGAATGACCTGGTCAAGGAGGTTTACCTGGGCCACGAGTTCCGGCTCTAGGTCAGGTTGGCCTGGGCACTGGCAATCCGGCTGGTTTACGGCTTAATTGTTACAGTGCTCTAGGCAAACGCTCCAATTTCAGGCATATAACTTGCTTAAAATTGGCGCTTCGGCGCCGCTGTGTAGTGGATGGCGCATGTGCGCCGGCGAATAAGGTGTTAAGCCCCTGCCATGAAACCATCGCTCGTCCTAAAAATGGGCCAGCAACTGACGATGACCCCGCAGTTGCAACAGGCCATCCGTCTGCTCCAGCTCTCGACCCTGGACCTTCAGCAGGAAATCCAGGAAGCGCTGGAGTCCAATCCCATGCTCGAACGCCAGGAAGACGGCGAAGATTTCGACAACAGCGACCCCATGGCTGACAACCCCGAAAGCAAGCCGCCTGCCGAAACGCAGGAGACCAGCTTCCAGGAGAGCGCGCCTACCGTCGAAAATCTCGAGGAGGGCGACTGGGGCGAGCGCATCCCCAACGAGCTTCCCGTCGACACCGCCTGGGAAGACATCTACCAGACCAGCGCCAGCAGCCTGCCCAGCAACGACGATGACGAGTGGGACTTCACCACCCGGACCTCGGTTGGCGAAAGCCTGCAGAGCCACCTGCTATGGCAGTTGAACCTGGCGCCCATGTCCGACACCGATCGGCTGATCGCGGTGACGCTGATCGACTGCATCAATCCCCAGGGCTACCTGGAAGAATCCCTGGAGGAGGTCTGCGCCTCCTTCGACGCCGAACTGGACATCGAGCTGGACGAAGTGGAAGCCGTGTTGCACCGCATCCAGCAGTTCGAGCCCGCTGGCATCGGCGCGCGCACCTTGAGCGAATGCCTGTTGCTGCAACTGCGCCAGCTGCCTGCGAAGACGCCGTGGATGGCCGAGGCGCAGCGCCTGGTCAGCGAGTTCATCGACTTGCTCGGCGGGCGCGACTACAGCCAGTTGATGCGCCGCATGAAGCTCAAGGAAGATGAACTGCGCCAGGTCATCGAACTGGTGCAGAGTCTCAATCCGCGCCCAGGTTCGCAGATCGAGTCGAGCGAGCCCGAGTACGTGGTGCCCGACGTGATCGTGCGCAAGGACAGCGAGCGCTGGCTGGTGGAGCTGAACCAGGAGGCCGTGCCACGGCTGCGGGTCAACCCGCAATACGCAGGCTTCGTGCGCCGCGCCGACACCAGCGCCGACAACACCTTCATGCGCAATCAGCTGCAGGAGGCCCGCTGGTTCATCAAGAGCCTGCAGAGCCGCAACGAGACGCTGATGAAGGTCGCCACGCAGATCGTCGAGCACCAGCGCGGCTTCCTGGACCACGGCGACGAGGCCATGAAGCCATTGGTGCTGCACGATATCGCCGAGGCGGTGGGCATGCACGAGTCGACCATTTCGCGCGTCACCACGCAAAAATACATGCACACTCCACGCGGCATTTACGAGCTGAAGTACTTTTTCTCCAGCCACGTAAGTACTTCAGAAGGCGGTGAATGCTCGTCCACGGCGATCCGCGCGATCATCAAGAAACTGGTTGCGGCCGAAAATCAGAAAAAGCCATTGAGTGACAGCAAGATCGCTGGTTTACTGGAGGCACAAGGCATCCAGGTAGCCCGTCGCACCGTCGCCAAGTATCGCGAGTCTCTCGGCATCGCACCGTCGAGCGAACGCAAGCGACTGATGTAGCCCCCGGATGTGCCACCGCGGTTCAGTGGCAGGTGCAACACCTGCCTCTATTGCACGGGCAACAAAAGGAGAAGCTGTATGCAAGTCAACATCAGTGGACACCATGTAGAAGTCACCCCTCCCCTGCGCGACTATGTCGAGCAGAAGCTGAAACGGCTGGAGGGTCACTTCGACAAGATCACCAACGTGCAGGTCATCATGAAGGTCGAGAAGTTGCAGCAGAAGGTCGAAGCGACCCTGCAGATTCCCGGCGGTGAAGTGGTAGCCAATGCCGAGCACGAAGACATGTATGCAGCTATAGACGCCCTTACCGACAAGCTCGACCGCCAACTGAAAAAACACAAGGAAAAACAGCAAAGCCTGCTGCAAGGTGCAGCTGCTCGCTGATCCCGCTCATCCATGATCCGACTTGAATCCATCCTGACCCCCGGCCGCTCCCTCGTGAACGTGCCGGGCGGCAGTAAAAAACGCGTGCTCCAGGAAATCGCCACCCTGATCGACAGGGAAGTGCCTGACCTCGACATGCAAGACGTCTTCGAAAGCCTGTTTGCCCGGGAGAAACTCGGTTCGACAGGTTTTGGCAATGGGATCGCCATTCCGCACTGCCGCCTCAAGGGCTGTTCGACGCCTGTCAGTGCCTTGCTGCACCTGGAAGCGCCGATCGACTACGACGCCATCGACGGCGCTCCGGTAGACCTCCTGTTCGTATTGCTGGTCCCCGAAGCCGCCACCGATGCTCACCTGGAACTGCTGCGCCAGATAGCCAGCATGCTCGATCGCAAAGAGGTTCGCGAACGCCTGCGAGCCGCGACCAGCAGCGAGGCCTTGTACCAGGTTGTCCTGGACGCACAGAACGAGCACTAACATGCGCCTGATCATCGTCAGCGGCCGGTCCGGCTCCGGCAAGAGTACCGCCTTGGCGGTGCTGGAGGACAATGGCTTCTACTGCATCGACAACCTGCCCGCCGGGTTGCTGCCGCAGTTGGCCGAGAACGCATTGATCAATACCGAGCTGCAACAGCCCAAGGTGGCCGTGTCCATTGACGCGCGCAACCTGCCAAGCCACCTGACGCGCTTTCCCGAATTGCTCGAGGACGCCCGAAGTCGGCATATCCAGTGTGACGTGCTGTACCTGGACGCCGACGAGGACGTGCTGCTGAAGCGGTTTTCCGAGACGCGCCGCCGCCACCCGCTGACCAATGCCAATCGTTCGCTGGCCGAGGCGATCACGGTTGAAAGCGAGCTGCTCGGCCCCATCGCCGACCTTGCCGACCTGAAGATCGACACCACCAACCTCAATCTCTACCAGCTGCGTGACTCCATCAAGCTGCGTCTGCTCAATCAGCCAGAGCCCGGCACGGCGTTTCTGGTCGAATCCTTCGGCTTCAAGCGTGGCATGCCTGTCGACGCCGACCTGGTGTTCGATGTCCGCTGCCTGCCCAATCCTTACTGGAAACCTGAGCTGCGCGATCATTCCGGGCTTGAACAGCCGGTAATCGACTACCTGGCTGCCCAGCCGGATGTCGAGGACATGTACCAGGACATCTCTAGCTACCTGCTCAAATGGCTGCCGCGCTTTGCCGCGAGCAACCGCGCCTATGTCACCATTGCCATCGGCTGCACGGGCGGGCACCATCGATCGGTCTACCTCACCGAACGCCTCGGCCAACTGCTGCAGCAATCCTTGAAAAACGTCCAGGTCCGCCACCGCGACCTCTAGCCAACAGGACCGCCCCACGATGCCCGCCCGTGAAATCACCATCATCAACAAGCTGGGGCTTCACGCCCGGGCGGCGGCAAAGTTCGTCGGCGTGGCCGGACGCTTCCCCTGCCAGGTAAAGGTCGGCCGCGCGCCCGACAACCTGGTCGACGGCAAAAGCATCATGGCCGTCATGATGCTCGCCGCAGGCAAGGGCACCCAGGTGCACCTGCAGACCGAGGGCGAGCAGGACGATGATGCGCTGATGGCGTTGATCGAGCTGATCAACAACAGGTTTGATGAAGGGGAGTAGCGGTTTACCCTGCCCCCACCGCATAGCCCGGCTCTCGCCGGGGCGCAGAAAGACCGTAGTGTGCGATAGCGGCAGGGAGCACCGACCTCAAGACATCGCCGTGTCCATCACCATCATCAGGCAGAAGCCGATGCACAGCCCGAGGCTCGCCAGGCGGTGATGCCCGTTGCTGCGGGATTCCGGGATGATTTCCTGGGTTACCACCAGCAGCATTGCGCCAGCCGCGCAGGCCAGGCCCAAGGGCAACAGCAGCTCCGCGATATTGACCAGCCAGGCGCAGATCACTGCGGCCAGCGGCTCGACCAGGCCAGACGCAGCGCCGATCAGAAAGGCCTTGAAGCGCGACATCCCTGCCCCGGCCAGTACCAGCGCGATCACCAGGCCCTCCGGCACATCCTGCAGGGCGATGCCCATGGCCAGGCTGTCAGCGTCGGCCATGCCACCCCCCGCCGAAACGCCGATAGCCATGCCTTCGGGAATGTTGTGGGCAATGATGGCGATCACGAACAGCCAGATGCGCGCCGCGATCACCGGCTGTTCGCCATTGCCCACCAGCGCTTCGGGTGAAGCGCCGGAGACCTTGAGATCGACGAGAAACAGGCACAGCGCACCAGACATCAGCCCGAAGCTGATCAGCCCACCCGCGCCCCAAGGGCTGAAGCCAATGGACTGGGCAGCATCAAGGCCGGGGATGATCAGCGAAAACGCGGTGGCGGCCAGCATGACTCCCGCCCCGAATCCCAGCAGGGTATCGGCCAATGCCACCGGCATGTTGCGGATCACCAGTACCGGCACCGCCCCCAGCGCCGTGCCCAAGGCACACAGCGCGCCACCCTCGAGCGCACGCAGCATGCGCGGCTCCAGGTCGAGCCAGGAAATGCCGCGCACCACCAGCAGCGCCGTACCGACCAGCAACAGCAAAGTACCCAGCGCCAGCCGGAACAGGCGCACGCTGCTGACAGACATTACCTCCGAGCGCATGCCGGGACGACTCACGCCAGGGCTTCTAGATAACGGCGTTCGACCTCGGACCAGTCGATGACGTTGTAGAAGGCGCCGATGTATTCCGGGCGGCGGTTCTGGTACTTCAGGTAATAGGCATGCTCCCAGACGTCCAGGCCGAGGATCGGCGTATTGCCGTTCATCAACGGGCTGTCCTGGTTGCCGCTGCTTTCGACCACGAGCGTCTTGGCGGGGGTCACGCTGAGCCAGGCCCAGCCGCTGCCGAAGCGGCACAGCGCAGCCTTGGTGAAAGCGTCCTTGAACGCGTCGAAACCGCCCAGCTGCTCTTCGATGCCCTTGGCCACCTGGCCCTGGGGCTGACCGCCGCCCTTGGGCGACATGACGGTCCAGAACAACGTGTGATTGGCGTGTCCTCCACCTTGGTTGATCACCGCGCCCTGGAGCTTCTCGGGCAGTTGCCTGACGTTGGCCACCAACTTCTCGACCGGCCATTCGGCCCACTCGGTACCCTCGATGGCGGCATTGAGGTTGTTGATGTAGGTCTGGTGGTGCTTGGTATGGTGGATTTCCATGGTCGCGGTATCGATGTTCGGTTCCAGAGCATCGTAGGCGTAGGGCAATGCAGGCAAGGTATGAGGCATATCAATGGATTCCGTAGGCGTGGTTGCGAGGTTCGACATCAGGTTGAGGGGTCATGGCGCCAGACTGCGGCGCGTGCCGCTCGAGCAGGCGCTCGGTGCGCGGGTACTGTCCGTACTCGCCGATGAAATTGAGCAATTCGGTGTACGTCTTGGCGCTATGGCGCAGGGACGCATCGCGCAGCGGCTGCGGCAGGCGGGGATCCTGGCTGGCCTGCAGCAGGCGCTGGTGCGCGGCGCAAAGATAGTCGGCGCTTTCGTGAGGCTGGTTGAGGCGCAGGTGCAGGTCGGCCAGGTTGTGGTGGGCGATGACAAACGCAGCCACCGCTTCGTCGACGTCATGCCAGCGCTCGAAGAGCACCTGGGCCAGGGCCAGCGCCTGCAGGTAGTATTCGCGGGCGTCGACCAACTCCCCCTGATCGAACAGGCTGTTGGCGACCTCGGTGGTGCGTTTCCAGTGCTGCATGACGTACCTCGCTAGCGACGAGCGCTATGGGATGGGTGTTCAGATACCGCCCGCGGTGAGTTTCTCGGGATCGAGCAGCACCTCGAGCTGGCTGCGCGACAGCTCGGTGTGCTCGAGCGCCACGTCGATGACCGGTCGGCCCTGCTTGTAGGCGGTCTTGGCGATCTCGGCGGCCTTGAGGTAGCCGATGATCGGGTTGAGGGCGGTGACGAGGATCGGGTTGCGCGACAGCGCTTCCTTGAGCTTGGGCTCGTTGACCTTGAAGCTGGCGATCGCCTTGTCGGCCAGCAGGCGGCTGGCGTTGGCCATCAGCTCGATGCTGCCGAGCAGGTTCTGGGCGATGATCGGCAGCATCACGTTCAGTTCGAAGTTCCCCGACTGGCCAGCCACGGCGATCGTGGCGTCGTTGCCGATGACCTGCGCCGCGACCATGGCCGTGGCTTCCGGAATCACCGGATTCACCTTGCCAGGCATGATCGATGAGCCAGGCTGCAAGCCTTCGAGCTCGATCTCGCCAAGCCCGGCCAACGGACCGGAGTTCATCCAGCGCAGGTCGTTGGCGACCTTCATCAGGGCCACGGCGGTGGTCTTGAGCTGGCCGGAAAGTGCCACGGCGGTGTCTTGCGAGCCGATCAGGGCGAACAGGTTCTCGCCGGGCACGAAGTCGACCTGAGTCAGGCCGCTGAGATGACGTGCGAAGCCTGCGGCGAACTGCGGGTGGGCGTTGATACCGGTGCCGACCGCAGTGCCGCCTTGGGCCAAGGCCTGGAGGCTTGGCAAGGTCGCCTCGAGGTGACCCAGGGCACCCTTGATCTGGGCCGTCCAGCCGCCCAGCACCTGGCTCATGCGCACGGGCATCGCGTCCATCAGGTGAGTGCGGCCGGTCTTGATGAACGGATGCACCTGCTCGGCCTTGGCCTCCATGACCTGCACCAGGTGACGCAGCGCCGGCAGCAGTTGCTCGTGCAGCGCCAGGGCGGCGCTGACGTGGATGGTAGTTGGGATGATGTCGTTGCTGCTCTGGCCGCAGTTGACATGGTCGTTGGGGTTGACGTTGTCACCCAGGACGCGGCTGGCGAGGGTCGCGATCACCTCGTTGGCGTTCATGTTCGAGCTGGTACCGGAGCCGGTCTGGAAGATGTCCACCGGGAAGTGCTGCATGTAATCCTCGGCGAGCAACTGCCCCACCGCCTTGACGATGGCGTCGCCCTGCTGGGCGGTCAGTTGCTCGAGCTCGACATTGGCCTTTGCCGCCGCGGCCTTGGCCAGCAGCAACGCACGGATGAACTGCGCAGGCATGCGCTGCTGGCTGATCGGGAAGTTGTTCACCGCGCGCTGGGTCTGGGCGCCGTACAGGGCCTGGGCCGGCACCTGCAGCTCGCCCATGCTGTCACGCTCGATACGGGTATCACTCATCATCAAGTCCTTGCATCAGTTCTTCAGGAGAAATCGAAGGCAGCAGCACGCAGTTCGCCAACTGCAGGGCGAAGGGCTGCCAACGCTGGTTCTGTTCGCGGCGGTCGAGGTTGCGCAGCAGCAGCAAGGGGCGCCACGCCTGGTCGAGGCACAGGCAGCGCCAGTGCCAGGGCAGCATGCGGTCACAAGCGGTGTCGAGCAGCAGGCGGAAGGAGGTCATGGCCACGGTCCAGGCCGAGGTCTCGGTGCAGCACACCAGGTAACGGCCCTCGGCCAGGTAGTGCTCGATCAGGCGCGGCTCATCCGGCTCGAGGGCGCAACGGATGCGCCGGCTCAGCCAGCGCCAGTTTTCCAGGTAGGACAACTCTTGGAGGACGGGTTTCATGAACATCATCGCCGGGTGACTGGGTAATGATATTCATTATTAAGTGATAAACAGAATCACTTCAAGTGGAACGCGATAAACAAAAAACCCGGCACGGGTGCCGGGTCTCTTGTCGGTATGCTTGGTATCAGCTGCCAGCGACGGTCATGCGCTCAATCAGAATCGAGCCTGTATGAATATTGCTGCGGGTCTCAAGATCGCTGCCGATCGCCACGATTTGCTGGAACATGTCTTTCATGTTCCCGGCAATCGTCACTTCCTGCACCGCATGCTGGATCTCGCCATTCTCCACCCAGTACCCCGCTGCACCGCGGGAATAATCGCCGGTCACCATGTTCAGGCCATGCCCCATGAGCTCGGTTACCAGCAGGCCGCGTCCCATGCGGCGGATCAATGCGGCCTGGTCTTCATCGCCGTGGGTGACGAACAGGTTATGCACGCCCCCGGCATTGGCGGTGCTGGGCAAGCCCAGCTTACGGCCCGAATAGGTGCCCAGAATGTACGAGACCAACTCGCCATTTTCGACGAACGGCTTGGCGTAGGTCGCCAGGCCATCCCCATCGAATGCCGCGCTGCCCAGTGCCCGCGGCAGGTGTGGACGCTCGTCGAGGGTCAACCATGACGGGAACAGGCGCTGGCCCATCGCGCCTTCGAGAAACGACGACTTGCGGTACAGGTTGCCGCCCGAGATCGCCGAGAGGAAACTGCCGAACAGCCCTCCCGCCAGCTCTGCCGAAAACAGCACCGGGACTTCACAGGTCGGCACCGGGCGTGCGCCCAGGCGGCTCGCGGCACGCTGCGCGGCACGTTGGCCGATGCTGGCCGGATCGGCCAGCAGCTGACCCTGGCGGTTGACGTCGTACCAGTAGTCGCGCTGCATCTGCCCTTCGCCCTCGGCGATCATCACGCAGCTCAGGCTGTGCCGGGTCGAGGCGTAACCGCCGATGAAACCATGGCTGTTGCCGTAGACGCGGCAGCCCTGGTGGGTATTGAGGGTGGTGCCGTCGGCGTTGAGTATGCGCGGGTCGGCGTCGAAAGCCGCCGCTTCGCACTGCAGCGCTTTTTCGATGGCCTGCTCGGGGCTGATGTCCCACACGTGGTAGAGGTCGAAGTCTGGCAACTCGCGCGCCATCAGGGCCGGGTCGGCCAGTCCCGAGCATTCGTCCTCGGACGTGTGCCTGGCGATCGCCAGCGCGGCCGCAACGGTTTCGCGGATGGCGTCGCTGCCGCTGGCCGAGGTGCTGGCCGAGCCCTTGCGCTGGCCAACGTACAAGGTGATGCCAAAGCCCTGGTCACGATTGAACTCGACGGTCTCGACCTCGCGCTGGCGCACCGTGGTGGACAACCCCTGCTCAAGCGATACCGCCACCTCGCAGGCGCTGGCGCCCTGGCGACGTGCTTCGGCGATGATCTGCTCGACCTGCTCCTGCAACGCCGGCAGGGCCTGTGGGCCTACGCTCTGGACTGCACTCATGGTTCTCTCCACTCAAATTCTGCGTTCGGCGAGGGTCATTGTACGACCGGGCCGGACAAGCGGCCCCCGACTGGTTATCATGGCGGCGTTTTCCAGCGGACTGCCACCATGGTTGATTCTTACGACGACGCCTCCTACGAAGGCGAAAAAAGCAAAACCCAGATCAAGCGCGAGCTGCATGCGCTGGTCGAACTCGGCGAGCGCCTTACAACGCTCAAGGCCGATACCGTTGCGCGCCTGCCATTGACCGACGCCCTGCGCCGGGCACTGGCCGATGCCAGCAAGCACACCGCGCACATCGCGCGCAAACGTCACATGTCGTTCATCGGCAAGCTGATGCGCGACCAGGACATCGAGGCGATCACCGCCCTGATCGACCAGCTCGATGCTTCCACTCGCCAGTACAACGAGCGCTTCCACAGCCTCGAGCGCTGGCGCGACCGGATGATCGACGGCGGCGACGAGGACCTCGAGCGCTTCTTCGGCGAGTACCCCGAAGCCGATCGCCAGCAATTGCGTTCGCTGGTACGCCAGGCGCAGCACGAGAAGGCGCACAACAAGCCACCTGCCGCCTCGCGCAAGATCTTCAAGTACATCCGCGATCTCGACGAGACCCAGCGCGGCCTGCGCTGAGTCTTGCCGACGGGCAGGCGCCCGCCTGCCCGGGCCCGGTCATGCGCCGGTGCCGCCCACGGTGATCAGGTCTATCTTCAGTGTCGGCTGGCCAACGCCTACCGGTACTGACTGTCCATCCTTCCCACAGGTACCGACGCCGCTGTCCAGCGACAGGTCGTTGCCGACCATCGATACCCGGCTCATGGCCTCCGGGCCATTGCCGATCAACGTGGCGCCCTTGACCGGCGCGGTGATCTTGCCGTCCTCGATCAGGTAGGCCTCGCTGGTGGAGAAGACGAACTTGCCGCTGGTGATGTCCACCTGGCCGCCACCCAGATTGGCGCAGTACAGGCCTTTTTTCACCGACGCGATGATTTCGGCCGGGTCGCTGCTGCCTGCCCGCATGTAGGTGTTGGTCATGCGCGGCATCGGCAGGTGCGCGTAGGATTCGCGGCGGCCGTTGCCTGTCACTGCCATGCCCATCAGGCGTGCGTTGAGCTTGTCCTGCATGTAGCCCTTGAGAATGCCGTTCTCGATCAGCGTGGTGCATTCGGTCGGCGTGCCTTCGTCATCGACGCTGAGCGACCCACGGCGGCCTTCGAGGGTGCCATCGTCGACGATGGTGCACAGCGACGAAGCCACCTGCTCACCCAGTCGCCCGCTGTAGGCCGAGCTGCCCTTGCGGTTGAAGTCCCCTTCCAGGCCGTGGCCGACGGCCTCGTGCAGCAGCACGCCCGACCAGCCCGGGCCAAGCACGACCGGCAAGGTGCCCGCCGGCGCCGGTTGCGCCTCCAGGTTGACCAGCGCCTGGCGCAGTGCTTCGCGGGCGTAGCCCATCACGCGTTCATCAGTGAAGAAGCGGTAGTCGGTACGCCCGCCGCCACCATGCCCACCGCGCTCGCGACGTCCGTTCTGCTCGACGATGACGCTGACGTTGAAGCGCACCAGCGGGCGAACGTCAGCGGCCAGGCTGCCGTCGGCGGCGGCGATCAGGATGCGTTCCCAGACACCGGCCATGCTTACGCTGACCTGCTGGATACGCGGATCCAGGGCACGGGTGGCGACGTCGACGCGCTTGAGCAGGTCGACTTTCTCGGCGCGGGTCAGTACATCGAGTGGGTTGCCCGGCGCATACAGGGTAGTAACGTCCTGGCTGCGGAAGGCCTGCACCTGGCCATCCTGCCCGGCGCGGGAGATCGAGCGCGCCGCGCGGGCCGCCGAAGTCAGCGCTTCGTGGGTGATCGCGTTGCTGTAGGCGAAGCCGGTCTTCTCGCCGGACTGGGCACGCACGCCCACGCCCTGGTCGAGGTTGAAGCTGCCTTCCTTGACGATGCTGTCTTCAAGCGCCCAGGTTTCCGAGATCTGTCCCTGGAAGTACAGGTCGGCGGCATCGATGCCGGGGCCGGCCAACTCGCCCAGCACGGCTTGCAGGCTGTCCAGGGTCAGTCCGCCCGGTGCCAGTAGCTGCTCGCTGACGGTGGATAGGGTTTGGCTCATAGTCACTCCGAGGTGTGCGCAGGCCGCAAGGCGTCCTGCGAGAAAAAGCGCCGGTGCGAGGCCACCGGCATCCGCGCCCGTATGGACGCCTGTTCGCTGCTGTCGCGCTCGGCCAGCAGCACGCCTTCGCCGCTCGGCTG
The DNA here is from genome assembly GCF_056312565.1 of Pseudomonas sp. JE3303. Taxonomy (NCBI): domain Bacteria; kingdom Pseudomonadati; phylum Pseudomonadota; class Gammaproteobacteria; order Pseudomonadales; family Pseudomonadaceae; genus Pseudomonas; species Pseudomonas sp. JE3303. The sequence goes on along the minus strand of NZ_JBWGIF010000002.1, from coordinate 148,749 downwards.
TTGGGCAACGATGCGTCCCCAAGGGTCGACGATCGCAGCATGGCCATGGGTTTCCCGCGGGCCTGGATGAACGCCACCCTGGGCCGCGGCCAGCAGGTAGCATTGGGTTTCGATCGCACGTGCGCGGATCAGCACATCCCAGTGCGCCGCGCCCGTGACCGCCGTGAACGCCGAGGGCGCACTGATCAGCTCCGCCCCGGCGGCGCGCAAGGCGCTGTAGAGCTCGGGAAAGCGCAAGTCATAGCACACGCTCAGGCCCAGGCGGCCTACCGGGGTGTCGGCGACGACCACCTGGGCTCCGTGGGCGTAGTCGTCTGACTCACGATAGCGGCCGCGGGTATCCGCCACGTCCACATCGAACAGGTGCAGCTTGTCGTAGCGTGCCGCCACCTCGCCGTCCTCGTCGATCAGCAACGAGCAGGCATGGGCCTTGGTCTCGGGCTGGCCGGCCGGGGGCAAGGGCAAGGTGCCGGCGACTATCCATAACTTGAGGTCGCGGGCCGTGCGTTTCAACCATGGCAAGACCGGACCTTCGCCCAGTGCCTCGGCGCGGCCAATGGCGGCCGCGTCCCGCCGGCCCATCGCCGCGAAGTTTTCCGGCAGCACCGCCAGCCGCGCGCCGCCCTGCGCCGCCAGTTCCAGCAGGGCAGTGGCACGCTGCAGGTTGGCCTGCACGTCGTCCTGGCTGACCATCTGGATCACGGCTGACTTCATGGCGGCTCCCGGAATCATTTCTCGAAGGGTTTCACAAAGGTCATTCTAGGCTCTTTCAACGGCCCCTCGACGCGGTAATGCACGCTGGCATAACGCGAAACCCTGTCGCCGATCAATCTATCGACCAGAAACAGCGCTCCGCCAATGGCGGGGGCGCCAACGATCAGCGCCGCGAGCGGCAGATTGTTGGTCACGGGCAACGCGACCTGCAAGCGACCATCGATGCGGTCGCGGACCATGTCCAGGGTGCCTTCGAGCTCAAGATTGCTCGACGGCCCGGTCACCGTGATCGGCTCGCGGGTCACGTACACGCCTTCACTGCTCACCAGCAGGCCCTTGACCCGGTCGTAGGCCAGGCCCTTTTCCAGCAAGTCGGAGAAGTCCAGCCGCAGGCGGCGCTTGATGGTGTTGAAGTTGAGCAGGCCGAACACGCGCAGGGCCTGGGCGCTGCCCTCGACGTCGGCGAACTGGCCTTGGCGCAGGTCGGCGTCGAGACTGCCAGAGAAGCGCTTGAGACCGACCCAGGCCGGCGAGCCCGGCCAGCGCCCATCGGCGTCGAGGCGGAAGCGGCGGCTGGTGACGGACGGGGCGAAATTCCAGGCCTTGAGCACATCAGCCAGGTTGTCTCCGGCAAGGCGCCCCTTGAACCAGCTGCCGCTGGCGTCGGGCGTACCTTCCCAGCCGCCGCTGCCATCGATGCGCAAACCCTTGAGGTCAAGGTCCACATCGTTGAAGACAACGCCGCGCGCCGTGGGCCGCAGCTTCATGGCCCAGCTGCCGAACAGTTCATCGCCACGAAACAGCTTGTCGATGCTGAGGTCGAGCGAAGGTACCTTGCGCGGGTCGAAACCGGCCAGCGGGTCAGGCGCATCCTCGGCCTGGCTCTGCGCAGGATCGGCCGCGGGCAGGCGCAGGGTCTGCAGGTTGACCGCCAGGGGAGCGGCCTTGGCATCGGGCAGACGCGCGTTGCCAATCACTTCGCGGCTGTCCAGGCGCATCGACCAGCCCGTGCCCGCCCGGTCCAGGCGGACCACCGCCTGGTTGAGCAGCATGCCGAATGCCTTGACCTGACCGATGCTCACATCGACGTTGCGCAGCACCTGCCGGGCGTTGCCTCCCGGATCATTGCCCGCCAGGCGTCCAAGCTGCTGCTGCCAGGGCTCCACGTCCAGGGTGTCCAGGCGCCCGCGCACCCGCAGCCCCGGGCCCGGCGGCAGCTGCGCCTGGCCAGTGCCGAGGAGCAGCTCGCCGCGTCCCTCGGCCAGCTTTTCGAACGGGGCGGCATAGGCGAACCGGGCCAGGTCGACGTAGCTGACGTCGATTCGCCGCTCAGGGCCCTGCAGGTTCATGCTGAAGCGGGTGTCGCGGCTCTGCCCCGACGACTTGCCGAAGGGCGCGGGCAGGTCGATGGTCAGGCCCTTGAGCGTGGAGGATACGCTGAGGCGGTTTTCCTGGCTGCCAAGGTTGACCTGCAGCAGGTACGGAATTTCGCCCTCGGCGGGCAACGCCTGCTTGAACTGCAGCCAGTCGGTCAGGGCCTTGAGGGCCACCTGCCCCTTGGCTTCGATGCGGGACTGGATCTGGCCTGGCTGGCCCTCGGCGAAAATCCGGGCCGTGACAGGCTTGTCGAAGGCGCGCAGGCTGATGCCCTTGCCACTGAGACCTTTATCGTAGTCAAAGGTGAAATCGCCCTTGAGCTGGCTGAGTTCCAGCGTGGGCGGTGCAATTTTCAGTCGAGCATCGGCAGTCGAGAAGTCGACCAGCACCTTGGGATGCTGCCCGTGGGCAAGCGGCACATCAAGCTTCAGCTTGCCCCGGAGCGGTCCCTGCCCTTCCCAGCCGGCGAAGATCTCACCTGTGCCAATCGGCGCTTGCTGGAGAATCTTCAAGCCGTCCTTCAGGTCGCCATCAAAGGCGCCATCGAGATAGAGATGACTGTCGTGGCCGGCCTCGACATGGGGAATCTCCACGGTGACATCGCTGACCTTGGTGTCGAGCAGCAGTCCTTTGCGCGCTTCGATGCGCACGCCGGCGTCGTCAATGCGCACATCCCCATCCACGTGCTGGACCTGCGGCCAGCCCGGCTGGAAGTCCAGCGCGGCGTCGCGGACCTTGAAGAACAGGCTGATGCTGCGGGCATGGGCGGGAGCGCCGTGGTTCAGCGAGCCCTGGTACTGGAAGTAGCCTTCATCGACGCTGCCCTTGACGATGGCGGTACGCAGCCATTCGTCCAAGGCCGGGCTGAGCACCTCCGGCAGGTACTTGGCAGTGTAGCGGCCGTCGCCTTCCGTCAGGCCGACACGCAGGTCCATGTAGTCCTCGCGGCTTTCGTCGAACAGCAGGCGGATCAGGAAGTCCCCAGCGATCTTGCCCTCCTCGCCCAGCACCTTGAGGTACGGCGCGGCAAGGGTGAAGCCTTCCTTGTCCAGGCGCCAGGTCAGACGGGCATTGGCTTTCTGGTAAAGCCAGGGTTTTTCGAAGATGGGGTACAGGTGCAGCATGAACGCATCGGTATGCAGGCGAAGTTCACCATTGCCAAGATCACCGCTGACACTGCCACTCACGTTTCCGGCGGCCGGGGCCCCGTGATAGGCATCAAAGCCGATCCGCTCCAGATTGGCAGCAAACCGCAGCCGCTTGTCGCCTTCGGCCTGGGGCCGCAGGTCGAGGCTCACATTACGCAGCGCTCCGGTCACCTTGAGCGACTGTACCGCTTGCATGGCGGCCTCTGGCAGCGGGGCAAGGGCTTCGACCAGCGGGGTCAATGGGGTCAGGTCCAGACGGTCGGCCTGGACGTGCCACACCGTCTGGGCTGGATCCTGGTCCGGACGCTGACGCAGTTGGACATGCGATTCCCAGCGGGTATCGCCGATGCTCGCGGCGAGGGAATCAAGCACCACGTCGAAGCCCTGCTCCTGGCGCTGGAACCAGGCACCAAGCGCCAGATTGTCCAGGGCGACAGGCTCGCGCCCGGTATGTGCACCCTTCAGCCTGGGTGCATTGAGACGCACCACCGCGCTTTGCAGTTGACGCTTGCGCCAGTCGACCCAGAACTCGCCTCCGGCCTGCAACTGACTTGCCTGCCACTTCCCCAGCAGGCGGGGCGGTAACCAGCGCGCCCAGTCACTCTGGGGCAGGCTCAGATAGGCTTCGACACGGCCATCGCGCCAGGCCTCGGGGGTGATCCGGCCATGCAGGTTCATGGCCAGGGGCTGGCCGTCTGGCAAAGTCAGGCGCAGGTCGAACTGCTGGCGAGAACTGCCGCTCTGCAGGCCCAGGCTGACATAGGTCAGGGTCAACGGGTCGCGTTGCCAAGGCACCACCGTGACCTGGCTGTCGAATACATCCAGGCGGCCAAGCTGCCTCAAGCGCTGCAGCATCTCGCCCGGATCGAAGGGTTGATCGCCTTGGGTGGGCAGCCCCTCCAGAGACCAGGCGCCCTGCCCGTCCTCGCGAACGCTCAGCTGCAGGCCGCCCAGTTGCAACCGCGACAGGCGCACCTGGCGCGCCATCAGGCTGGCCCACAGGTCGGGCACCACCTTGACCTCGTCCAGGCGCAATGCCCCAGGCCCCTCGCCCACCTGCACATCACGCACCTGCACGACCGGCGACAGCCTGCTCCAGCGCCCCTGGAGCGCACCGATATGCACCGGCAGGCCCAACGCCTGCTCGGCCCTGGTCTCGACCTCGGCACGATACTCGGCGACCAACGGCACCAGTTGCCGCCCCAGGCTGACATACAGGGCCACCAGTACCGCCACCAGGGCGGATGCCGCCAACCCCCAGCGGGTCATGGCACCCAGAACGCGCATCAGACGTTCCATGGCCATGGCCCTCCCGGATCCGTACAGATCCTAACTATGGCCGCAAGCGCGGGCTTTGCCAGCCGACGTGGGTATGCCGAAAGCCTCAGAGCAACACCACGTCGTACTGTTCCTGCGAATACATCGACTCGACCTGGAAGCGGATGGTGCGCCCGATGAACGTCTCGAGCTCGGCCACGTTGCCCGACTCCTCGTCCAGCAGCCGGTCGACCACTTTCTGATTGGCCAGGACCCGGTAGCCCTCGGCCTGGTAGGCGCGGGCCTCGCGCAGGATCTCGCGGAAAATCTCGTAGCAGATCGTCTCGGGTGTCTTCAGCTTGCCACGGCCCTGGCAGCAGAGGCAGGGCTCGCAGAGCACCTGTTCGAGACTTTCACGGGTGCGCTTGCGGGTCATCTGCACCAGGCCCAGCTCGGTGATGCCGATGATGTTGGTCTTGGCGTGATCGCGTTCGAGCTGTTTCTCGAGGGTGCGCAGTACCTGGCGCTGATGCTCCTCGTCTTCCATGTCGATGAAATCGATGATGATGATCCCGCCGATGTTGCGCAGGCGCAGCTGCCGGGCGATGGCGGTGGCGGCTTCCAGGTTGGTCTTGAAGATCGTCTCTTCCAGGTTGCGATGGCCGACGAAGGCGCCGGTATTGACGTCGATGGTGGTCATCGCCTCGGCCGGGTCGACCACCAGGTAGCCGCCGGACTTGAGCGGCACCTTGCGGTCCAGGGCGCGCTGGATCTCGTCCTCGACGCCATACAGGTCGAAGATCGGCCGCTCGCCCGGATAGTGCTCCAGGCGGTCGGCGATCTCGGGCATCAGCTCGATGACAAACTGGGTGGTCTTCTGGAAGGTCTCGCGTGAATCGATGCGGATCTTCTCGATCTTTGGATTGACCAGGTCGCGCAGGGTCCGCAGGGCCAGGCCCAGGTCTTCGTAGATTTCGGTAGGCGCGCCGACGGTCTTGATCTGGGTGCCGATCTGCTCCCAGAGGCGGCGCAGATAGCGGATGTCCATGATGATTTCTTCGGAGCGCGCGCCCTCGGCGGCAGTGCGCAGGATGAAGCCACCGGCATCCTTGATGTCTTCCAGGGCCATGCAATCGGTGACGACCTGCTTGAGGCGGTCCCGCTCCGCCTCGTCCTCGATCTTCAGGGAAATCCCGACATGGCTGCTGCGCGGCATGTAGACCAGGTAGCGCGAGGGGATAGACAGCTGGGTGGTGAGGCGCGCGCCCTTGGAGCCGATCGGGTCCTTGGTGACCTGGACCACCAGGCTCTGGCCCTCATGCACCAATGCGCTGATGCTTTCCACCGCCGAGCCTTCGCGCTGGGAGATCTCCGAGGCATGAATGAACGCCGCGCGGTCCAGCCCGATGTCGACGAAGGCCGCCTGCATGCCTGGCAGCACCCGCACCACCTTGCCCTTGTAGATATTGCCAACGATGCCGCGGCGCTGGGTGCGCTCGACATGCACTTCCTGCAGCACTCCGTTTTCCACTACCGCCACGCGTGATTCCATCGGGGTGATATTGATCAGGATCTCTTCACTCATGGCAGGCTCTCGTCAAAGGTCTTCGGTAAGGATGGATGGCGGGCGGGCAACTGGCTACAGCGGGTGCGTATCCTCCACGTCGGTTGACCGGGTTTGCCAGCAGGCAATTTCGAAATGTTCGAGGAGTTCTGCGGTTTCGCTCAATGGCAGGCCGACCACAGCCGAATAACTGCCAGCCAGGGAGGTGACAAAAATCGCGCCCAGGCCCTGGATAGCATAGCCCCCGGCCTTGTCGACGGGCTCGCCGGTAGCCCAGTAGCGCTGGGCTTCTTCAACGCTGATGGCGCGAAAGCGCACCAGGCTGGTGATACACCGGCTTTCGCAGCGCTGGCCGTCGGTCAGCGCCACGGCGGTGAGCACCTGATGCTCGCGGCCGGACAGCTCGGCCAGCATCGCCAAAGCGTGGTCGGCGCTCTCGGGCTTGCCGAGGATCTTTCCGTCGACCACCACAGCGGTGTCGGCGCCCAGTACCACGCCAGGCCCGGCCAGGCTGGCATGTCCGGCAGCCGCCTTGGCACGGGCCAGGCGCTCGACATAGGCAGGGGCGCTTTCTCCGCAGAGCGCGGTTTCGTCGACCGGCGCGCTGAGCGTGGTGAACGGCACGCCGATCTGCGTCAGCAGCTCACGCCGGCGTGGAGAGCCAGAGGCCAGGTAAAACGCAGTCATGTGGACATCTCCCTGTCGGTGGCGGTGAGGCCTTCAGTTGATACTCAGGCGCTTGCGCAGGTCGCGCAGGGCAAAGCTGATCCAGGGCCAGAGCAAGGCGCTGATCACCGCCGACCACACCAGCGCCAGGGTCGGCAGGCGATTGCCGGTCAGGGCGCTAAGCCACAGCTGAACCAGCTGGGCAATGCCGAAGATCACCAGCACCACCAGGCACTGCTGCCACATCGGGAACATGCGCAGGCGCTGCTGCAGGGTCAGCACCAGGAAGGTGATCAGCGTCAGGACCAGGGCATTCTGGCCAAGCAGCGTGCCGTACAGCACGTCCTCGGCAAGGCCCAGCACGAACGCCGTGGTCATGCCGACCTTGTGCGGTACGTGAAGGGTCCAGAAAGCCAGCAGCATGGCCAGCCACATGGGCCGGAAGACTTCCATGAACTGCGGCATGGGTGACACGCTGAGCAACAGGCCGACCACGAACGTCAGCCAGATCACCCAGCCATTGTTGCTGCGCGAGCTAGGCATCATGGTCTCCGGGGTTGGACAGGCGCCGCTGCCGGACTGGCGGGCGCAGCCGGGGCCGGCGTGGCGGCGGGCGCGGCAGGTACGGTTGGGACCACGGGCGCAAGCGCGGCTGGTACGGCTGGAGCAACCGGTGCAAGCGCGGCAGGTGCCGCTGGGACTGCGGAAACAGGCGCCGCCGGGGCCGCCGGCTCACCCGTGGCAGGCGCCGGGGCGGCGGGCGCAGCGGCAGAGCCAACTGCGCCGTGGCGGTCGGCTTCTTCCTGGGCGATGGCCGCATCGGCGGCGCGCTGCTCGGGGGTGCGGCTGTCGCTGAACACCAGCAGCAGGTACCGGCTGCGGTTGAGGGCGGCGGTGGGAATGGCGCGGACAATGGCAAATGGCTGGCCGGAGTCGTGGATCACCTCGTTGACCGTGGCCACAGGGTAGCCTGCCGGGAAGCGCTGGCCGAGGCCGGAGCTGACCAGCAGGTCGCCTTCCTTGATATCGGCGGTGTCGGCCACATGGCGCAGTTCAAGCCGCTCGGGATTGCCGGTACCGCTGGCGATGGCGCGCAGGCCGTTGCGATTGACCTGCACCGGGATGCTGTGGGTCGTGTCGGTCAGCAGCAGCACGCGCGCCGTGTAGGGCATCAGCTCGACGACCTGGCCCATCAGGCCACGCGCATCGAGCACCGGCTGGCCAAGCACCACGCCATCGCGTTCGCCCTTGTTGATCACGATGCGATGGGTGAACGGGTTGGGATCGACGCCGATCAGTTCGGCCACCTCGACCTTCTCGTTGACCAGTGCCGAGGAGTTGAGCAACTCGCGCAGGCGCACGTTCTGCTCAGTCAGGGCGGCCAGCTTCTGCAGGCGTCCTTGCAGCAGCAGGGCCTCGGTCTTGAGTTTCTCGTTTTCGGCGGCAAGCTCGGTGCGGCTGCCAAACTGGCTGGCAACCCCTTGCCACAGGCGCTGCGGCACATCGGTGACTGCGTAGGATTCCATCAGCACCAGCCCCATCTGGCTGCGCACCGGCTTGAGCACGGCAAAGCGCGCATCGACCACCATCAAGGCGATCGACAGCACGACCAGAACGAGCAGACGAACCCCCAGTGAAGGGCCCTTGGTGAAAAGCGGTTTAATGGGCCGTTCCTCGTGGACGACGATTCAGGAGGTCATTGAGCATGGGGCAACGTACCAGCCTGCTTGCGGGTTGAGGGTAACGACGCCCAACGGACGCCAGCCCGGCACATACAGGTAGCACTGCGCGTGCTGCCTGTAAACCGGGCGTTCGACGGACTGACCGGGACTTACTCGCTGGAGAGCAGGTCCATGGAGTGCTTGTCCATCATCTCGAGGGCGCGGCCGCCGCCACGGGCGACGCAGGTGAGCGGGTCTTCGGCGACAATGACCGGCAGGCCGGTTTCCTGGGCCAGCAGCTTGTCGAGGTCACGCAGCAGCGCGCCGCCACCGGTCAGCACCAGGCCCCGCTCGGCGATGTCCGAGGCAAGCTCCGGTGGCGATTGCTCAAGGGCGCTCTTGACCGCCTGGACGATGGTCGCCAGGGATTCCTGCAGGGCTTCGAGCACCTCATTGGAATTGAGGGTGAAGGCACGTGGCACGCCTTCGGCCAGGTTACGACCGCGCACGTCGACTTCGCGCAGCTCGCCGCCCGGATAGGCGGTGCCGATTTCCTGCTTGATCCGCTCGGCAGTGGATTCGCCGATCAGGCTGCCGTAGTTGCGGCGCACGTAGGTGACGATGGCTTCGTCGAAACGATCGCCACCCACCCGTACGGATTCGGCGTAGACCACACCGTTCAGGGAGATGAGCGCGATCTCGGTGGTACCGCCACCGATGTCGACGACCATCGAGCCGCGGGCCTCTTCGACCGGCAGGCCAGCGCCAATGGCAGCGGCCATCGGTTCTTCGATCAGGAACACTTCACGCGCACCGGCGCCGAGGGCCGATTCACGGATCGCGCGGCGCTCTACCTGGGTCGATTTGCACGGCACGCAGATCAGTACACGTGGGCTGGGCTGCAGGAAGCTGTTTTCATGTACTTTGTTGATGAAGTACTGCAACATTTTTTCACAAACGCTGAAGTCGGCGATCACGCCGTCTTTCATCGGACGAATGGCGGCAATATTGCCCGGCGTACGGCCCAGCATGCGCTTGGCTTCGGTGCCGACCGCGACGACGCTCTTCTGATTACCGTGGGTGCGGATGGCAACAACCGACGGCTCATTGAGGACGATACCGCGCTCTCGCACGTAAATAAGGGTGTTGGCAGTGCCCAGGTCGATGGAAAGATCGCTGGAAAACATGCCACGCAGTTTCTTGAACATGGGAAAGTGACCCTAGGCAACGCGTGGGTAAAAAAGTGCGGCAAACTCTAACAATGACGGGGATTTTGGGCAAGGCGCCAATATGTTAAATTGGCTGTTTTTCCGAGCAAGCCAGCAGATGATCGCGGCCGTATGACCGCCAGAACGCCGGCATGTTCCTCATCGCGGACCCTTTCCGTTTTGTTTCCCCTGGAGATCCCCATGGCGCTTCAACGCTGCGACGTGGAAAAGATTGCCCACCTGGCCCGACTGGGCCTGGATGAAGGCGATCTGCCACGCATTACCGATGCCTTGAACAGTATTCTCGGGCTGGTCGACCAGATGCAAGCTGTCGACACCAGCGGTATCGAGCCCCTCGCCCACCCCCTGGAAGCCAGTCAGCGCCTGCGCGCCGACGTGGTAACCGAACGCAACCAGCGCGACGCCTACCAGGCCGTCGCACCGGCGACCCAAGACGGTCTGTACCTGGTTCCGAAAGTCATCGAGTAAGGGATAGAGCCTGCCATGCATCAACTGACACTGGCCGAGATCGCCCGCGGACTCGCCGACAAATCGTTTTCCTCCGAGGAGCTGACCCGCGCCCTGCTTGCGCGCATCCAGCAACTTGACCCACAGCTCAACAGCTTCATCAGCGTCACCGAGGAGCTGGCCCTGGGCCAGGCCCGTGCCGCCGACGCCCGCCGCGCCGCTGGCGATACCGGCGCGCTGCTGGGTGCGCCGATTGCCCACAAGGACCTGTTCTGCACCCAGGGTGTGCGCACCAGCTGCGGCTCGCGGATGCTCGACAACTTCGAGGCGCCGTATGACGCCACCGTTGTCGCGCGCCTCGCCGAGGCCGGCATGGTCACCCTGGGCAAGACCAACATGGACGAGTTCGCCATGGGTTCGGCCAACGAATCGAGCCACTACGGCCCGGTCAAGAACCCGTGGAACCTCGAACACGTGCCTGGCGGCTCGTCCGGTGGATCGGCCGCAGCCGTCGCCGCTCGCCTGCTGCCGGCGGCCACCGGCACCGATACCGGCGGCTCGATCCGCCAGCCCGCGGCGCTGACCAACCTTACCGGCCTGAAACCGACGTACGGTCGTGTCTCGCGCTGGGGCATGATCGCCTACGCCTCCAGCCTCGACCAGGGCGGCCCGATGGCCCGCACCGCCGAAGACTGCGCGCTGCTGCTGCAAGGCATGGCCGGTTTCGACGCCAAGGACTCCACCAGCATCGATGAGCCCGTGGCCGACTACAGCGCCGACCTCAACGCATCGCTCCAGGGCCTGCGCATCGGCTTGCCGAAGGAGTACTTCGGTACGGGCCTCGACCCGCGCATCGCCGACCTGGTCCAGGCCAGCGTCAAGGAGCTCGAGAAGCTCGGCGCGGTGGTCAAGGAAATCAGCCTGCCGAACATGCAGCACGCGATCCCGGCCTACTACGTCATCGCTCCGGCCGAGGCTTCCTCGAACCTGTCGCGCTTCGATGGCGTGCGCTTCGGCCATCGCTGCGACAACCCCAAGGACCTCACCGACCTGTACAAGCGCTCGCGTGGCGAAGGCTTCGGCACCGAGGTGCAGCGGCGCATCATGGTTGGCACCTATGCCCTGTCGGCCGGCTACTACGATGCCTACTACCTGCAGGCGCAGAAGATCCGCCGCCTGATCAAGAACGACTTCATGGCCGCGTTCAACGACGTCGACCTGATCCTGGGCCCGACCACGCCGAACCCGGCCTGGAAGCTTGGCGCCAAGAACAGCGACCCGGTCGCCGCCTACCTGGAAGACGTCTACACCATCACCGCCAACCTCGCGGGCCTGCCGGGCCTGTCGATGCCGGCCGGTTTCGTCGAGGGCCTGCCGGTCGGCGTGCAATTGCTCGCCCCGTACTTCCAGGAAGGCCGCCTGCTCAACGTCGCGCACCGCTACCAGCAAGTGACTGACTGGCACACCCGCGCACCCAACGGCTTCTGAGGAACTCACACATGCAATGGGAAGTTGTTATCGGGCTGGAGATTCATACCCAGCTCGCCACCCAGTCGAAGATTTTCTCTGGCAGCGCCACCACGTTCGGCTCCGAGCCGAACACCCAGGCCAGCCTTATCGACCTGGGCATGCCTGGCGTGCTGCCGGTGCTCAACCAGGAAGCCGTGCGCATGGCCTGCATGTTCGGCCTGGCCGTCGATGCCGAGATCGGCAAGCACAACGTGTTCGCGCGCAAGAACTACTTCTACCCCGATCTCCCCAAGGGTTACCAGATCAGCCAGATGGAACTGCCGATCGTCGGCAAGGGCCACCTGGACATCGCCCTCGAAGACGGCACCATCAAGCGCGTCGGCATCACCCGCGCGCACCTGGAAGAAGACGCCGGCAAGAGCCTGCACGAAGACTTCAGCGGCTCGACCGGGATCGACCTGAACCGCGCTGGCACTCCGTTGCTAGAGATCGTCTCCGAGCCCGACATGCGCAGCGCCAAGGAGGCCGTGGCCTACGTCAAGGCCATTCATGCGCTGGTGCGCTACCTGGGCATCTGCGATGGCAACATGGCCGAAGGCTCGCTGCGCTGCGACTGCAACGTGTCGATCCGGCCCAAGGGCCAGACCGAGTTCGGTACCCGCTGCGAGATCAAGAACGTCAACTCGTTCCGCTTCATCGAACGGGCGATCAATACCGAGATCCAGCGTCAGATCGACCTGATCGAGGACGGTGGCCGGGTGATCCAGGAAACCCGCCTGTACGACCCGAACAAGGACGAGACCCGCTCCATGCGCAGCAAGGAGGAAGCCAACGACTACCGTTACTTCCCGGACCCTGACCTGCTGCCGGTGGTCATCGAGGACGCGTTCCTCGAGGCCACCCGTTCAAGCTTGCCAGAGCTGCCGCCGCAGAAAGTCGAGCGCTTCCAGAGCCAGTATGGCCTGTCGGCCTATGACGCCAACGTGCTGGCGTCGAGCCGCGAGCAGGCAGACTACTTCGAGCAGGTAGTGAGCATCGGCGGCGACGCCAAGCTTGCGGCCAACTGGGTGATGGTCGAGCTGGGCAGCCTGCTCAACAAGCTGGGCGTCGAGATCGACCAGGCGCCGGTTACCGCCGCGCAACTGGGCGGCATGCTGCTGCGCATCACCGACAACACCATCAGCGGCAAGATCGCCAAGGTGGTCTTCGAGGCGATGGCGGGTGGCGAAGGCGATGCCGACGCGATCATCGAGAGCCGCGGACTCAAGCAGGTCACCGATAGCGGTGCGATCGAGAAGGTGCTTGATGAAGTGCTGGCGGCCAACGCTGAGCAGGTCGAGCAATACCGCGCCGCCGACGAAGCCAAGCGTGGCAAGATGTTCGGCTTCTTTGTCGGGCAGGCCATGAAGGCCTCCAAGGGCAAGGCCAACCCGCAGCAGGTGAACCAGCTGCTCAAGGCCAAGCTGGAAGGCTGATTCACACCACCCTTGTGTGTGTGTGTAGGAGCGGCCTCGTGTCGCGAAGCGGCCCCGAAGGGGCCGTAAAACCATTCACCTCGTTGTGTCAGTCATACTGAGGTGAATGGTTCACGGCCCCTTCGGGGCCGCTTCGCGACACAAGGCCGCTCCTACACAACACACGCACACACGCACAAAGACACACGCATGGCAGTGGTCCGCGGTGGTTTCTGGAGTTATGGATATATGTGGCGTCCCCTCAGCGCACTCGCGCTTTTCACCGTGCTGGCCGGCTGCGCCAGTCACGACACCGCCCCCGACGGTTACGACAAGACCGGTACCGCCTCCTACTATGGCTCACGCCACCACGGCAGCCGTACCGCCAGTGGCGAGCGCTTCAACCAGCATGGCCTGACCGCCGCGCACCGCAGCCTGCCTTTCGGCAGCCGGGTGCGGGTCACCAACCTGAACAACCAGCGCAGCGTCGTGGTCCGCATCAATGACCGTGGCCCGCATTCGCGAGGCCGCCTGATCGACCTGTCCCGCGCCGCGGCGCAAAAAATCGGCATGATCCGTAGCGGAACCGCCCGCGTGCGGGTACAAGGTCTGAGCAATTGACCTGACACGGAGCCGCTCCCATCTTCGACCTAGCCACCCTCCCCACTTTCAGCCTCTTGCAACTGGCCTTCGGCTTGCTGTTGCTGATCGCCGGGGCCGAGCTGTTGGTGCGCGCCGCGCTGCACCTGGCCCTGCGCCTGCACGTACGGCCGCTGATCATCGGCCTGAGCCTGGTGGCGTTCGGCAGCACGGCGCCGCAGCTGACCGTCAGCCTGCAGGCCACCTACCAGGGCGCTCCGGACGTTGCCGTCGGCAGCGTCGTAGGCAGCAATATCTTCAATGTGCTGGTGATCCTGGGCCTGGCGGCACTGATCATTCCGCTGCGGGTATCGCGCCAGCTGGTGCGGCTGGACCTGCCCTTGATGATCGCCGCCAGCGCGCTGGTCTACGTGCTGGCGCTCAATGGCTACCTGGGACGACTCGAGGGGTTGGTGCTGGTGCTGGGCCTGATGGGCTACCTGGCGATGCTCTGGCATCAGTCACGTCACTATGCACGGACCTACCCTGCGCCCGATCCAGCCCCGCGCCCCGCCGGCCGTTTCTGGTCCGGCGCGGTGCTGCAGATCCTGCTGGGGCTTGGCCTGCTCAGCCTGGCCGGACACTTGCTGCTTGAAGCCGCCGTCGAAGTGGCGACCGACCTCGGGCTTTCCGAACGGATCATCGGCCTGACCGTGGTCGCGGTGTGTACCTCGTTGCCGGAATTGGCGGCGGCGTTGATCGCGGCCTTGCGCGGCGAGCGGGAAATCGCCGTCGGCACCGTGATCGGCAGCAACCTGTTCAACCTGCTGGCGGTGCTGGGGCTGACGGCGCTGATAGCACCCGAACCGCTGTCGATTTCACCCAACGCCCTGGATTTCGACTTGCCGGTGATGCTGGGCGTCGCGGTCCTGAGCCTGCCGGTGTTCTACTCGGGCTACCGGATAACCCGCGCCGAGGGCGTGGTGTTCCTGGGCCTGTACCTGGCCTACGGTCTGCACGTCGTAGCCTTCACCACCGGCATGCCGCTGGCCGGCCGCCTGGAGCACCTGATGCTGTTCTATGCATTGCCTGCGCTTGGGGCGGTGTTGTTGTACACCACCCTGCGCGCCTGGCGCCGCCAGCACTGAGGGCGGGTGGTCAGTTGCCGCAGTCGGTCGGCCTGGCCTTTTTCTTCAACCGGAACGCCACGCCCAGCACGGCAATCCACAGCGGAATCAGCAGCACCGAGATACGGATCGACGGGGTCAGCAACATCACCCCCAGGATCAGCACGATGAAGGCCAGGCACAGGTAGTTGGTGACCGGATGCCCCCAGCTTGGATAGAACGGCTTTTCAGCGGCAGCCAGCTTGGCACGGCGGAACTTCAGGTGGGTGATGCTGATGCTCGCCCAATTGATCACCAGCGCCGACACCGCCAGCGCCATCAGCAGGCCAAAGGCCTCGCCCGGCATGACGTAGTTGATGATCACGCATAGCCCGGTGGCGAGCGCCGAGACGCCCAGCGCTGCCAGCGGCACGCCGCGGCGGTTGACCTTGAGCAGCGCGCGCGGTGCGTCGCCCTGGGTGGCCAGGCCGAACAGCATGCGGCTGTTGGCATAGACGCAGCTGTTGTAGACCGACAGCGCCGCCGTCAACACCACCACATTGAGCAGCGTGGCGACCAGGTTACTGTCCAGGTTGTGGAAGATCATCACGAACGGGCTGCCGCCCTGCACCACCTTCTGCCAAGGGTACAGCGACAACAGCACGGCCAACGCACCGATGTAGAAGATCAGGATGCGGTAGACCACCTGGTTGGTGGCGCGCGGAATGCTGTGACGCGGGTTGTCCGCCTCGGCAGCGGTGATACCGACCAGTTCCAGGCCGCCAAAGGAGAACATGATCACCGCCATGGCCATCACCAGGCCGGTGATGCCATTGGGGAAGAACCCGCCGTACTGCCACAGGTTGGCGATGTCTGCATCCGGCCCACCGGTGCCGCTGGCCAGCAGGTAGGCGCCAAAGCCGATCATGCTGACAATCGCCACCACCTTGACCAGCGCGAACCAGAACTCCATCTCACCGTAGACTTTCACCTGGGAGAGGTTGATCAGGTTGATCACCACGAAGAAGATCGCCGCGGTTGCCCAGGTAGGGAAGCCTGGCCACCAGTACTGCACATAGATGCCCACGGCGGTCAGTTCCGCCATGCCCACCAGCACGTACACCACCCAGTAGTTCCAGCCCGAGACAAAGCCTGCGAACTCGCTCCAGTAGCGATGGGCAAAATGGCTGAAGCTGCCGGCGACGGGTTCCTCGACCACCATCTCGCCAAGCTGGCGCATGATGAAGAAGGCCATCAGGCCGGCAATGGCGTAGCCCAGCAGCACCGAAGGCCCTGCCAGCTGAATGGTCTGGGCGATGCCCAGGAACAGCCCGGTGCCGATGGCGCCACCGAGGGCGATCAGCTGGATATGGCGATTTTTCAGCCCGCGCTGCAATCGCTCGGGCGTGCTCTGGTCTTGCATGAAGTGTCCTTAAAGCCGGAGGCAGTGTTGTTGGCGTTGTGTGCGGTCAGGATCTAGATCCATCCACCCCACTGCAATAGGAAGATTCCGATGTTGGTGGTGATCGCCGCCGCCAGCGTGGTGATGACGATGATCGATGCCGCCAGCTCGTGGTTGCCGTTGGCCGCCCGCGCCATGACGTAGCTGGCTGCGGCGGTCGGGCTGCCGATGTAGAGGAACAGGATCCCCAGCTCCGCCCCGCGAAAGCCGCATAGCCAGCCGCCGAGGGTGCCGATGATCGGCAACCAGACCATCTTCACCAGGCTGGCGCTGATCGCCAGCTTGCCGCTGTCGCGCAGGGATGCCAGGGACAGTGTGCCGCCGATGCAGATCAGGGCAAGGGGCAGGGACATCTGCGCCAGGTAGTCGCCGGAGGTCAGCAGCCAGTTGGGCAACGGCACCTGGCCGTACGCCAGCGCCGTCGCGGCCAGCACGCTGATGATCAGCGGGTTGCTGAAGATGCTCTTGCAGATGCTCCAGGGATCGGACTTCAGGTCCGGGCTGTACACCGCCAGGACCACCGCCGACAGGGAGTTGTACAAGAGGATGACCAGTCCGGCCAGCACCGCGCCCAGTGAAATGCCGTAGTCGCCGTAGAGGCTGGCCGCCAGGGCCAGGCCGATGACGCCGTTGTTGCCGCGAAACCCGCCTTGGGTGTAGATGCCACGGTCCGCAAGCGGGCAGCGCCAGATCGCGAAGCCCCAGGCCATGGCGAAGCCGAGCAGGGTCGAGACGACGAAATAGGCGATGAGATCGCCCTGCACGGCCGTGGACAGGTCAGCGTGGTAGATGCCCAGGAACAGCAGCGCCGGCATGCACACGTTGAACACCAGGTTCGAGGCGAGGTGGATGAAATTGTCGTCGATCAGCCGGATGCGCTTGAGCAGCACGCCCATGAACAACATGGCGAAGACCGGTGCCGTGATGTTCAGTGTCTGGATGAGAAGGGCGAGCATTGACAGCGATCCCATGGTGGCCGTTAGGTCGCTAATGATACGTGAGTGCCACGGAGTTTTGGGGCCGCAAAGCGGCCCCGGAAAAAATCAGCGGCGGACCGGCCGCTTCTGCAGCTTGCGCTGCAACGTGCGCCGGTGCATGCCAAGCGCACGCGCGGTGGCGGAGATATTGCCTTCGTGCTCGGACAACACGCGCTGGATGTGCTCCCACTGCAGGCGGTCCACCGACATCGGGTTTTCTGGCACCAGGCTGTCAAGGTCGGCGTGCTCGGCGAACAGCGCGGCCAGCACGTCATCGGCATCGGCCGGCTTGCACAGATAATTGCAGGCGCCGCGCTTGATGGCCTCGACTGCGGTGGCAATGCTTGAATACCCCGTGAGGATCACCACGCGCATCTCGGCATCGAGCTCCAGGAGCTTGGGCAGCAGCACCAGGCCCGAGTCACCTTCCATCTTGAGGTCGAGGGTGGCGTAGTCGGGCTTGTCCTTCTGCGCGAGCTCCAGGCCTTCCTCGGCCGAGGAGGCGGTGCTCACGCGAAAGCCGCGCCGGCTCATGGCTCGGGCCATGACCCGGGTAAAGGTGGCATCGTCATCCACCAGCAACAGATGCGGCAGCTCTTCGCTTTCGACCTGGTTTTCTTCGCTCATCGTTTATCTCCTCGCGTGCCCTGTGGCAGGCGCAATTCGGTCAGGGTGCCGCCCTGTTCATGACTATAGAGTTTTACCGAGCCGCCCGCACGGGTGACGCTGGCCTTGCTCAGGAAAAGGCCCAGGCCGAAGCCTTTGCCCTTGGTGGTAAAGAACGGCTTGCCGATCGACTCGGCAATGGCCGCCGGCACGCCGGGGCCATGGTCGCGGATGCTGATGACGATGTACTGGCCATCCCAGTCAAGGGACACCTCCAGGTTGTCGGGGCAGGCATCGGCGGCATTGTTCAGCAGGTTCAGCAGCGCCTGGGTCAGGTCGGGCGGCGGCGCGAGGCTCGGCACCTGGCCTTGGCCCAGGCGCTGGAAGCGGTAACTGGTTTCGGGGCGCATCAGGTGCCAGCGGTCCAGCGACTCGTTGAGCCAGAGGGTGACGTCCTGCTCGACCACCGCCATGCGCCGGTTCGCCTCGGCGGCGCGCACCAGCTGCTGCAGGGTCTGCTTGCACAGCTTGACCTGGTCTTGCAGCACGGCCAGGTCTTCCTGCAGCTGCGGATCCTTGTGGTCGCTGCGCATCTCGCTGAGCAGCACGCTCATGGTCGACAGCGGCGTGCCCAGCTCGTGGGCCGCGCCCGCCGCCTGGGTGGCCACGGCCAGCAGTTGCTCGTCACGCAGCCCCTCCTCCCGGCGTTCGGCGCGCAGCTGCTCCTGGCGGCGCAGCTCCTCGGCCATGCGCGCGGCAAAGAAGGTGATCACCGCTGCGGCCAGGGCAATACTCAGCCACATGCCGTACACCTGCATCGTCTCGCGCGCCATCGGCAGCGGGTCAAGCGGGTAGAACTGCACCAGCAACAAGCTGTAGGCAGCCAGGGCGAGGCCCGACAGCACCAGCGAGTAGACCCACGGCAAGGTCACCGCGGCTATCGCCAGCGGCACCAGGTAATAGGAGACGAACGGGTTGGTCGAGCCGCCCGAGTAATAGAGCAAGGCGCTGTGGATCAGCAGGTCGCAGGCCAGCTGGAAGGCGTATTCGAGTTCGGTCACCGGCAGCGACAGGCGCAGGCGCAAGGCCGTGAAGGCGCACAGCAGCGAGGACAGGGCCAGGGTGAGCACCAATGCGAACCAGGGCAGTGGCAGCAGGTCGGTCCAGTAGGCGACGCCCACCGAGCCTGCCTGGGCGGCAAGGACCAGGACGCGGATGAAGGTCAGCCGCCAGAGGTTCTGGCGAGTGGCGGACAGCGGGTGTTCGGCGGCGAGCATGCGCTCTCCTGAATATGAGTGCTGCGGATGGATCGCCGGGAGTATACCCAAGCCTGCCCCCCGGCTGCAGCG
Organism: Pseudomonas sp. JE3303; assembly: GCF_056312565.1. Lineage (NCBI taxonomy): Bacteria > Pseudomonadati > Pseudomonadota > Gammaproteobacteria > Pseudomonadales > Pseudomonadaceae > Pseudomonas > Pseudomonas sp. JE3303. The sequence continues at coordinate 129,683 of NZ_JBWGIF010000002.1, read as the reverse complement.
CTGCGGCAAAGCGCCACACTTTTTTACACACCCGGCAGGGGCACTTGTGAACCTGACTACACTCTCCGAGTCTTACGGGCCATGCGTGGAATGGATGGCCTTTTCACGCCCCTGCCAAGGAGTCACACATGCACATCCCCCGTCGCAGCGCTGCCCTGCTGCTCTCATGTGGCCTGCTGGCCAGCAGCGTCTCGGCACTGGCGGCTGACGAGCCGCGCTATTACAACCAGGTGTCGCTGCGTGCCGAAGTGAGCAAGGAAGTGGCGCGCGACCTGATGGTCGTGACCCTGTACAGCGAAGCACAGAACAACGACCCGGCCGCACTCGCCAAGCAGATCACCGAAACCATGAACAAGGCCGTGCAGCAGGCCCGGCAGGTCAAGGACGTGAAGATCAGCCAAGGCAGCCGCAACAGCTATCCGATCTACGACAACAAGGGCCAGAGGATCACCGGCTGGCGCGAACGCGCCGAGCTGCGCCTGGAAAGCGCCGATTTCCCGGGCTTGTCCAAGCTTACCGGCGACTTGCTGCAGGACCTGAAGATGGGCGGCATGGACTTCTCCATCGCCCCCGCCACGCGCAAGACCAGCGAGGATGCCCTGCTCAAGGAAGCGGTCGATGCCTTCAAGGCACGCGCGCAACTGGCGACGCAGGCCATGGGCGGCAACGGCTACAAGGTGGTCAACCTCAACCTCAACAGCACCGGGTATCCGCGCCCTTACATGCGCGCCGCGCCAATGATGATGAAGGCCGACAGTGCCGCCGAGGCCGCGCCGTCGCCGGACGTCGAGGCAGGCACCACCGAGGTCAGCATGAGCGCCGACGGGATGATCGAAGTCCAGATGCCATGAACACCCGGCCGCGATCCTGTGTAGGATCGCGGCCATTTTCGGTCCGCAAACGTTAAACCTCGCCTAAAATTACATCCATGCGACATTCAGGTACGCCAGTACCACATTCTTGACGCCAGCTATCCTTCCGAGTGTTGCATTGGCAACAGCCTCTGCATAAGTTCGGAAGGTCGGCCCACGAGGCCGGCCTCACCCAAAAATGACAACAATGAGGCCACCATGCTCAAACATGCAGTCATTCCGTTCCTGGTCGGTGCAGGCTTGCTCGCCAGCGCCCCTGGCGCCCTCGCCGCGTCCAACCTGGTGTTCTGCTCCGAAGGCAGTCCTGCAGGCTTCGACCCCGGGCAGTACACCACCGGAACCGACTTCGACGCCTCAGCCGAGACAGTCTTCAACCGCCTGAGCCAGTTCGAGCGCGGCGGCACCGCCGTCATCCCTGGCCTTGCCACCTCCTGGGATGTGTCCGACGATGGCCTGACCTACACCTTCCACCTGCGCGAGGGGGTCAAGTTCCATACCACCGACTTCTTCAAGCCGACCCGCGCGTTCAACGCCGACGATGTGCTGTTCACCTTCAACCGCATGCTCGACAAGGACATGCCGTTCCGCAAGGCCTACCCCACCGAGTTCCCGTATTTCACCGACATGGGCATGGACAAGAACATCGCCAGGATCGAGAAGGTCGACGAGCACACGGTCAAGTTCACGCTCAACGGCGTCGACGCGGCGTTCATCCAGAACCTGGCCATGAGCTTTGCCTCGATCCAGTCCGCCGAATATGCCGAGCAGTTGCTCAAGCAGGGCAAGCCCGCCGACATCAATCAGAAGCCGATCGGCACGGGCCCGTTCGTGTTCAGCAAGTACCAGAAAGACGCGCAGATCCGCTTCAAGGGCAACAAGGACTACTGGCAACCGGATGACGTGAAGATCGACAACCTGATCTTCGCCATCACCACCGATGCTTCGGTGCGCATGCAGAAGCTGAAGAAGAACGAGTGCCAGGTCACGCTGTTCCCGCGGCCGGCCGACATCGAGCCGTTGAAGAAAGACCCCAAGCTGAACATGCCCGATCAGGCCGGTTTCAACCTCGGCTACATCGCCTACAACGTGATGGACAAGATCAAGGGCAGCGACCAGCCCAATCCCATGGCCCAGCTCAAGGTCCGGCAGGCGCTGGACATGGCGGTGAACAAGCAGCAGATCATCCAGTCGGTCTATCAGGGCGCGGGCCAGCTGGCGGTCAACGCCATGCCGCCGACTCAGTGGTCCTACGACACCACCATCAAGGACGCTGCGTTCGACCCCGAAAAAGCCAAGGCCCTGCTCAAGGAAGCCGGCGTCCAGGAAGGCACCGAAATCACCCTGTGGGCCATGCCCGTGCAACGCCCCTACAACCCCAATGCCAAGCTGATGGCCGAGATGCTGCAATCGGACTGGGCAAAGATCGGCATCAAGGCCAAGATTGTCAGCTACGAATGGGGTGAGTACATCAAGCGCTCCAAGGGCGGCGAGAACGGCGCCATGCTGATCGGCTGGAGTGGCGACAACGGTGACCCGGACAACTGGCTCGGCACGCTCTTCGGCTGTGACGCGGTGTCGGGCAACAACTTCTCCAAGTGGTGCTACAAGCCTTTCGACGACCTGATCAAGCAAGCCAAGGCCACCCCCGACCAGGCCAAACGCACCGAGCTGTATAAACAGGCGCAACACATCCTCAAGGACCAGGTGCCGATGACCCCCATCGCCCATTCCACGGTCTATCAGCCGATGAGCAAAACGGTGCATGACTTCAAGATCAGCCCATTCGGGCTCAACTCGTTCTACGGGGTCAGCGTCAGCAAATGAGCCGTGCTCTGCGCCTCCATGCCTGATGTTCACATAGGGTTGTAGTTCTCACTTGGGCGTCCTGTAGGCAGCGCGGAAACCTCCTACCTGTCTACAGGAAACGTCCTACACGATCTAAGGCAAACGTACCTTCCGGCATGTGCCCGCCGCTCGTATGGTTCACGCATGCACTGTCAGCGCGGTTCGACTGACAGTGTGCGATAAATCCACACGAACGCGGAAGAGGAGACCTGTACCACGGGTTTGCACGCTGTCGGCACTGATACCCCCCACCCGATGGAAGTCTGGAAGTGAACTCCACTCCTCGGCCTCGTGCGGCCCGATTTACTTGCAATCACATTGGCAAACGTTTGCAACCCGATTCAACCGCACCAGGCCCGGCCCTGAAGCCGGCGATAACTAAAAAAAGAAAGGGAGCTTCACGATGAGAGTATTCACCAGCACCGCACTGGCACTGACCCTTGGCGCAATGTCCGCCCCGGCCGAGGCTGATCTGGCCAGCCAGGACTTCTACCCCCTGACGCCCGTCTCCACCAGCGCCCAGGGCGACGCCGAGGGGCTGATCGAGGGCCAGAGCCTGGCGGGCACTACCCGCAACTGGTACTCCCATGAAAAAGGGACACGTGACACCCGCTTCGGCTACTACAAGAGCGACGGCAACCGCCACGACACACGGCGTCGTGAGAACTGGGTGCAGGGCACCATACTCGACTACAGCTCAGGCTTTACCCAAGGCTCCGTAGGCTTTGCCCTCCAGGCCGCCGCCTACAACGCCATCGCGCTGGAGCAGGGGCGCTCGACCGTGGCAGGGCCGAACAACCGCACCCTCACCCACGGCGATGGCGATGTCGTCGGCCAGTGGAGCAAGCTGGGCCTTGCCAACCTGCAGGCACGGATTGGCAACACCACCCTCAGCGCCGGCCGCCAGGCCATGGATACGCCGATGATCGCCTCGATCGGCAACCGGGCCCTGCCTTCCAGCTTCCAGGGCGTCAGCCTGCACAGCGCCGAGTTCGACAACCTGTCGTTAGACCTGGGCAGCTTCGACCGGGTATCGCCGCGTACCGAGCAGAGCCTGAGCAAGTTTCGCTCCGAGTATGGCGCCGCAGGCCAGGAAACCGACCGCGCGAGCACCTTCGGCATCAACTACCAGCCGCTGAAGAGCCTGACCACCAGCCTCTACGCCGCCAAAGTCGACGACTTCTGGAACCAGTACTATTTCGGCGCGACCCATGAACTGGGCGACAGCGCGGTGCTGAGCCTCACTACCGGTCTCAATTACTACAAGACCCGGGACGAAGGCCGCAGCAAGCTCGGCGCGATCGACAACGAGACCTACAGCCTGTCGCTAGGCCTGCGGCACCAGGCGCACTCGCTGACCGTCGCGTACCAGGAGGTCGATGGCAACGAGTACTTCGACTACCTGCACGAAACCAACGGCATCTTCCTGGCCAATTCACTGTTTTCGGATTACAACGGCCCCAATGAGAAGTCCCTGCAGATTGCCTACGTACTGGACATGGCGCCTTACGGGGTTCCCGGCCTCACGTTCAACCTGTACAACGCGCGTGGCTGGGGTATCGACGGCACCCACTACAAGGGTAGCGGTTACGACCTGGCCGGCATGGACGGCGAGACCCACTACGAGTGGAGCGCGGGCACCACGTACGTGATGCAGGATGGCCCGCTGAAGAACAGCAGCATCCGCGCCACTTACACCGCCCACCGGGCAAGCAAGGGCCAGGCCGACGGCAACCTCGACGAGCTGCGTATCGTCACCACCCTTCCTTTCAACATCCTCTGACTGCGCCGCGTCATGGCCTGCCCTCGCGGGCCGTGGCGTCTAAGCTGAATAACCGAGCACCGGGAGATTCCATGAAAGCGCTATCGCTACGGGTTGCCTTGGCTGCCCTGATATTGGCCCCCGCCACAGGCATCGTGGCCAAGCCGCTGGTGGTCTGCACCGAGGCCAGCCCCGAGGGCTTCGACATCGTCCAGTACACCACTGCGGTGACCGCCGATGCCGCGGCCGAGACCCTGTTCAACCGCCTGGTCGACTTCAGGCCGGGCACCACCGAAATCCAGCCGGCCCTGGCAGAACGCTGGGAGATCAGCCCGGACGGCCTGACGTACACCTTCCACTTGCGCCAGGGCGTGAAATTCCACCACACCGACTACTTCGCGCCGACCCGCGAGATGAACGCCGACGACGTGATCTGGAGCTTCCAGCGCCAGCTCGACCGCAACCACCCATGGCACGACAAGACCAGCGTCGGCTTTCCCTACTTCGAAAGCATGAGCTTCAGCGCCCTCCTCAAGTCGGTCGAGAAGCAGGACGAGCACACCGTGGTCTTCACCCTCAACCACCGCGAAGCGCCGTTCCTGCGGGACCTTGCCATGGGCTTCACGTCGATCTACTCGGCCGAATATGGCGACCAGCTGCTCAAGTCCGGCAAGACCCAGAATCTCAACAGCAAGCCGATCGGCACCGGGCCGTTCATCTTCCAGCGCTACAACAAGGACGCCCAGGTCCGCTTCAAGCCTAACCCCGACTACTTCAGGGGCAAGCCACCCGCCGATGCGCTGATCTTCGCCATTGCCACCGACAGCAACGTGCGCCTGCAAAAGCTGCGCGCCAACGAGTGCCAGGTCGCGCTGTATCCCAAGCCCGATGATGTGCCCGCGATCAAGGCCGACCCCACGCTCAAGGTCGCCGAGATCGAAGGCTTGTTCACCGGCTATATCGCCATGAACACCCAGCGCCCGTACATGAGCGACGTGCGGGTGCGCAGGGCGATCAACATGGCGTTCGACCGCCAGAGCCATGTCGACCAGTTGTTCGGCAAAGGCAACGCGATGGTGGGGGTCAATCCTTATCCACCGAGCATGTTGGGTTTCAATACCGATAACAGGAACCCGCCCCGCGACCTGGACAAGGCCCGCGCCATGCTCAAGGAGGCCGGCGTGCCCCAGGGCACCGTGCTGACCCTGTTCACCCGCAATGGCGGTGGCGGGAGCAACCCCAATCCGCGCCTGAGCGCCGAGATGTTCCAGGCCGACCTGCGCCAGGTCGGCATCACGCTGGAAGTACGGGTCATGGAATGGGCCGAGATGCTGCGCCGTGCGAAAAACGGCGAAGCCGACATGGTCGCCACCGGCTGGGCCAGCGACAACGGCGACCCGGACAATTTCCTCAGCCCGCTGCTCAGCTGCGATGCCGTCAAAAGTGGCGAGAACTATGCGCGCTGGTGCAACCCTAAGTTCCAGGCGTTGATCACCGAGGCGCGCCAGGTGAGTGGCGATGATCAACGCGCCAGGCTCTATGTCGAGGCGCTGGCGGTGTACGATGACGAGCGGCCGTGGATCAGCATGGCCCATCCGAAGACGTTCACGGCCATGCGCGCGAACGTGGAGGGTTATCACATCAACCCTCTGCTCAATAACAACTTCGCCACTACCCAGGTGAAGTAGAACAAGAACGATCGCCAGCCCTATCCGGGCTGGCGGTATTGCCTTGACCGGCCGCTGATGAGGTACACCCGACGATGTTCAGTTTTATTGCCCGGCGCCTGGGGTTGCTGATCCCGACGTTTTTCGGCATCACCCTGCTGACCTTTGCGCTCATACGCCTGATCCCGGGCGACCCGGTGGAAGTGATGATGGGCGAGCGCAGGGTCGACCCCGAGATGCACGCCCAGGCCATGGAGCGCCTCGGCCTGAACAAGCCCCTGCCAGAGCAGTACCTGGATTATGTCGGCAAGCTCGTCCAGGGCGACCTGGGTGAATCGCTGCGCACCCGCGAAAGCGTGTGGAACGAGTTTCTCGTGCTGTTCCCGGCAACCCTGGAGCTGGCGCTGTCCGCGCTGCTGTTTGCCGGCGTGGTCGGCCTGCTGGCCGGGGTGATCGCCGCCCTCAAGCGGGGCTCGCTGTTTGACCACGGGGTGATGGGTATATCGCTTGCCGGCTATTCGATGCCGATCTTCTGGTGGGGCCTGATCCTGATCATGTTCTTCTCCGTCAGCCTGGGCTGGACGCCGGTCTCGGGAAGGATCGACCTGCTCTACGACATCGAGCCGAAAACCGGTTTCATGCTGATCGACACCCTGCTCAGCGATGAAGAAGGCGCTTTCAAGGATGCCGTGATGCACCTGATCCTGCCCGCGATCGTGCTGGGCACCATCCCGCTGGCGGTGATCGCCCGCATGACCCGCTCATCGATGCTCGAGGTGCTGCGCGAGGACTACATCCGCACCGCCCGCGCCAAGGGCCTGTCGCCCGCCCGCGTGGTGTTCGTGCATGGCCTGCGCAACGCGCTGATCCCGGTGCTGACGGTGTTTGGCCTGCAGGTCGGCACGCTGCTGGCCGGGGCTGTGCTCACCGAGACCATCTTTTCCTGGCCGGGCATCGGCAAATGGCTGATCGAAGCCATCGGCGCCCGCGACTACCCCGTGGTACAGAACGGCATCCTGTTGATTGCCTGCCTGGTGATCCTGGTCAACTTCGTCGTGGACATCCTCTACGGCCTGGCCAACCCACGCATCCGTCACCAGCGCTGAGGCCCCGCCATGACTACCCCATTTGCAAAAACCGTGATCCCGGCCGCGCCCGTCGACCAGAGCCTGCTGTACCCCTCCCCTTACAAGGAGTTCTGGCACGCATTCTCGCGCAACAAGGGCGCGGTGGCCGGCCTTGCCTTCATGTGCCTGATCGTCTTCTGCGCGCTGTTCGCCCCCTGGGTGGCACCCCACGACCCGAGCGAGCAGTACCGTGACTTCCTGCTGACCCCGCCGGTCTGGCTCGAAGGAGGCACCTGGCAGTACATCCTGGGCACCGACGAACTGGGCCGCGACCTGCTATCGCGGCTGATACAGGGCGCGCGGCTGTCGCTGCTGATCGGCCTGTCGTCGGTGGTGATCTCGCTGATCCCCGGGGTGATGCTGGGCTTGCTGGCCGGTTTCTTCCCGCGCTTTCTCGGCCCGTCGATCATGCGCCTGATGGACGTGATGCTGGCCCTGCCTTCGCTGCTGCTGGCCGTGGCCATCGTCGCCATCCTTGGCCCTGGCCTGATCAACACCGTGATCGCCATTGCCATCGTCTCCCTGCCCTCCTATGTGCGCCTGACCCGCGCCGCAGTCATGGGCGAGCTCAACCGCGACTATGTCACCGCCGCCCGCCTCGCGGGTGCCAGCCTGCCGCGGCTGATGTTCATCACCGTGCTGCCCAACTGCATGGCGCCACTGATCGTGCAGGCCACCTTGAGTTTCTCTTCCGCGATCCTCGATGCCGCCGCCCTGGGCTTCCTGGGCCTGGGCGTGCAACCGCCGACGCCCGAATGGGGCACCATGCTGGCCTCGGCCCGCGACTACATCGAGCGGGCCTGGTGGGTAGTGAGCCTGCCCGGCCTGACGATTCTGCTCAGCGTGCTGGCAATCAACCTGATGGGCGACGGGCTGCGCGACGCACTTGACCCCAAACTCAAGAACGCCGCCTGAGGAACATGCCATGTCACTGTTGCAGATAAACAACCTGAACGTGCGCTTTGGCGACGCCAATGCGGTGCCCGTGGTCGATGGCCTGGACCTGGCGGTGGACGCTGGCGAGATCCTGGCGATCGTTGGCGAGTCCGGCTCGGGCAAGTCGGTGACCATGATGGCCGTGATGGGCCTGATCGAAGCCCCCGGCCGCATCACCGCCGATACCTTGCGCTTTGCTGGCACCGACATGCTCAAGCTCAGCGCCCGACAACGGCGCAAGGTGGTCGGCAAGGACATCGCCATGGTCTTCCAGGACCCGATGACCGCGCTCAACCCGAGCTACACCGTGGGGTACCAGATCGAGGAAGTTCTCCGCCAGCACCTGGGCCTCAAGGGCAAGGCCGCGCGCCAGCGCGCCCTGGAGCTGCTCAAGAAGGTCGAGATCCCTGCCCCTGAAAGCCGCCTCGATGCCTACCCGCACCAGCTCTCCGGCGGCATGAGCCAGCGCGTGGCGATCGCCATGGCCATTGCCGGCGAGCCCCGGCTGCTGATCGCCGACGAACCCACTACCGCGCTGGACGTCACCATCCAGGCGCAGATCATGGAACTGCTGGTCCACCTGCAGAAAGAGCAGGACATGGCCCTGATCCTGATTACCCACGATCTTGCCGTGGTCGCCGAGACCGCCAAGCGGGTGTGCGTGATGTACGCAGGCCAGGCGGTTGAAGTCGGCCAGGTGCCGGAACTGTTCGACGTTCCGGCGCACCCCTACAGCGAAGCCCTGCTGGCGGCGATCCCCGAGCACAGCATCGGCGCCGACCGGCTCGCGACCTTGCCCGGCATCGTCCCTGGCCGCTACGACCGGCCGGTCGGGTGCCTGCTCTCGCCGCGCTGTCCCTACGTGCGCGACAACTGCCGCCAGGAACGTCCCGCCCTTGATCCCAAGGCCCACAGCCTGGCGCGCTGTTTCTATCCGCTGAATCAGGAGGTGGCGTGATGACTGTCGTACTGACCGCCCGCGAACTCACCCGGCACTATGAAGTTTCCCGCGGCCTGTTCAAGGGGCATGCACTGGTGCGCGCGCTCAATGGCGTATCCTTCGAGCTGGAGGCCGGCAAGACGCTGGCCGTGGTCGGCGAATCCGGCTGCGGCAAATCCACTCTCGCCCGCGCCCTGACCCTGATCGAAGAGCCCTCGTCGGGCTCGTTGCAGATCGCAGGCCAAGAGGTGGCAGGCGCCAGCAAGCAACAGCGCAAGCAATTGCGCCGCGATGTGCAGATGGTCTTCCAGAGCCCTTACGCCTCCCTCAATCCACGCCAGAAGATCGGTGACCAACTGGCCGAGCCGTTGCTCATCAATACCCGCTTGAGCAAGGCCGAGCGCCGCGAAAAAGTCCAGGCCATGATGCAGCAGGTAGGTCTGCGGCCCGAGCACTACCAGCGTTATCCGCACATGTTCTCCGGCGGCCAGCGCCAACGCATCGCCCTTGCCCGCGCCATGATGCTGCAGCCCAAGGTGCTCGTGGCGGATGAGCCTACCTCCGCGCTCGACGTCTCGATCCAGGCCCAGGTATTGAACCTGTTCATGGATTTGCAGAAAGAGTTCGGCACTGCCTACGTGTTCATTTCCCACAACCTTGCGGTGGTACGGCATGTGGCGGATACCGTGCTGGTGATGTACCTCGGACGCCCGGCGGAGATGGGGCCCAAGGAAGATATCTACGCCAGGCCCCTGCATCCGTATACACAGGCATTGCTGTCGGCGACACCGGCGATTCATCCGGATCCGTCGAAGCCGAAGATCCGCATCGTGGGCGAGCTGCCGAATCCGCTGAATCCGCCGGATGGATGCGCGTTTCACAAGCGGTGCCCGTATGCCACGGAGCGTTGCGCGGTGGAAGTGCCGGCGTTCCGGGCGGTAGAGACGCGGCAGGTGGCTTGTCACTATGCGGAGCAGTTTCTGTAGAGAAATGTGCGCTTCGGGCGTTGTGGCGCCCTTGAGATCGAGCGCCGCGTGCGCGGCGCATCGCGGGGCGTGCGCTTGGGGACTTGTGGCGCCGCTGAGATCGAGCGCCGCCCGCGCGGCGCATCGCGGGGCGTGCGCTTGGGGCCTTGTGGCGCCGCTGAGATCGAGCGCCGCCCGCGCGGCGCATCGCGGGACAAGCCCGCTCCCACATTTGTTGCAACGTGCCATGGCCTGACAGACTGGACTCTTAGCCTTGTTGGTACGGCGAGGAACCTGGAGTGAGCACACCAGCCTCCCACCACTTTTCTGCCATGCACCAAGGCTGACAACCCAAATCCCACAGGCCCTGGCACGTTGCAACAAATTGTGGGAGCGGGCTTGTCCCGCGATGCGCCGCGCGGGCGGCGCTCGATCTCATGGGCGCCACAAGGCCCCAAGCGCACGCCTCGTGGGCCAGGACAGAATTCCGGAAAAAAAAAGCCGTCATCCCAGGATGACGGCTTTTCTCATGGAGCGCAGCGGATCAGTGCATGAAGATCGCGATCAGGATGATCAACGGGATCGGGATTCCGAGGAACCAAAGCAAGAGTGAGCGCATAGTATTTCTCCTTGTCCTTCAGGCAATGTCAAAAACGTTAACGGACCGGCGTGGTACCGACATAGTTGGTGCGGCGCGTGGCATCACCATCATCCAACCAACGGGCCTGGTCACGCTGGCGGCCACCAAACAGTGCGGCAAGGCTGGCGAAGAAGGCACCGCACAGCAGCGCGATGAAGGTCCAGATCGCGGTCCAGGCAGCAGCGGAGGCAGCGGCGTCAGCTGCTTTCTGCGCGGCAACCTTGGCATCTTCAGCCGCTTGGCGTGCCTGAGCGTAGACCTGGTCGACGCGGGCTTCGGCTTCGGCCTGGGTCAGGCGGGTACGCTGGGCAACCAGCTGCGCCAGATAGGTGCGGTCTTCGGCAGTCAGCGTACCGTCGCCAGCCAGGGTCTTGGTCAGGATGCGGCCTGCAACACCATTGGCAGCGTCTTCGCTGACTGCGGCAGGACCGTCGGCGCGGAACAGCGTATCAACGAAATACCCCATCGGATCGCCACCCTTCGAATCGGCCGCAGCACCACCAGCCGCCATGCCAGCACCGCTGGCAACACCCGAAACAACACTGGCACCGGCTTGGGCGCCGGCACCCACTACGTTACCGAGGGTCCCTGCGATCAGCATGGCAGCAACCAGGGTTGCCACCGCCCAGGACAGGAAACCATGGGCCGTATCACGGAAGTAGACTTCATCACCATGCAGATTGGCCCATTTCACCCGCAGGCGGCCTGCAACATAGCCGCCCAGGCCTGAGGCCAGGATCTGCGTGACCAGCAACCATACAATGGTGGAAATACCGAGCGCCTTGGCACTGGCGCCTTCATGAGCCCAAGGCGAGGTGGCTGCAAAGCCCAGTCCCGCACCGAGTATCACTAGGATCAGCGACAACGCAGCCGCAGCAGCGGCACCTGCAAAGATGGCCGCCCAGGAGACTCCTGAGCGATTTGGGCCGTCCGAGACGGCGGATGAGTATTCGGCAGAGGTGATCATCGTTAGGCGCCTTTTTTGGTGGGCAACAAGTCCATTCGCCTAACGACTGGTGCAGCGGGTGTGCCAAGTGTGTCAATTCATGACTTCTTGGAAAATCAATGAGTTAGCTTCAAGACCTTTCCTAGGACCGTGCAAAATGCCAGATAAGGCCTTGTCGACCATGGTCTTCTGCAACGTTCTGCTGCCAGCATTGCGCCTGCCACGGCACTCCTCAAGACTGCACCTGCGCCTTCATGGCCGAGTATTGATCTGTTTCTGCAAATTCTGGATCTGGCTCTGCAAGGTGCTGATGTTCCGCGTCACCTGGCCCCGGAACGCGTCGAACTCCTGCACCGTGGCGCCGCTGGCGGCTGCGGCGGCGGGCGCGGGGCGGTTGTCGATCTGGCTCTTGAGCACCAGGACATCCTGCTCCAGGCTCTGGATCGCGGTACTCGGATTGCCTTGCTTCTTCAATGCAGCGATATCACCGCCGAGACTCTTGAGCTGCGTATCGATCTTGCCGCCATCCACCTGGCCGGCTTTCAAGGCAGCGAGCTCGGTATTCACGGCCGATAGCTGCGCCTGCAGCTGGGCCAGCTGTTCAACGCTGGCTTGCTGGCGAGCTTCGTTGGCCTGGTGTTGCGCCAGACTGGCCTGCTGTTGCTCGTTGACTTGCTTCAATGCCTCCTCCAGCCGCTTGCCCAGGTCCTGGGCCTGACCGGCCACGCCTTGCTGCTGGGTGCCCTGCTCTGTCAGGCCGGCCTGCAACTGGCGAATCTGCAATTTCAACGCTTCGCTTTCGCTGGAAACAGTGGTTTCGCTGGCGGCGACCTTGCCGCTGATCGCTTGCAGGCGCCCGGCGGCTTCTTCGCTGATGCGCGCGAAGCTTTCCTGGGTAGCAACGAGTTGCTGCTCCATCAGCGAGATCTGCTGGAAGCTCCACCAGCCAAGGCCTGCGAGAGCAATGAACGAAGCGCACAGCAAAGCCCACAGCGGCGCCGTGGAGGCGGGCCGGGCTGCCTTCTCGCGGCTGCGCGCAATATGCGCCGGCAGGAGTTCGTCGTCGTCACGGGTGCCGGCGTGCAGGGTCGGCACGTCGTAATGATCTTCTCGGGCATTGTTACGCATGGGGAGCTTTCAACCAAAGGAGTAATAGCAAAGAGGCACCAGTATAAACCGCCCGTGAGGCGATCTCATGGATGATCGCACACGCGCCGGTTCAGTAGGCAACCGGCTGGCCTTTCCACCAGGCGCAGAATTCGTCCAGTGCCGTCCACAGGCTGACCCGTGGGCGGTAGTCCAGTTGCTGGCGCGCGCGGGTAATGTCGAGGGTAAAGTCCTTGCTCATCACCTGCATGCCCAGGCGCGACAGGGTAGGCTGCGGCCGGCCAGGCCACAGCATGCAGGCCGCCTCGTTGAGCGCGGCGGCACTGTAGGCCAGGCCATAGGAGCGATACCGCGTGACCTGCGGCAGATGCATCTGGCGCATCACGTAGTTCACCACATCCCACAACGGAAGCGGCTGGCCGTTGCTGATGTTGTACGCCTGGCCGAGCGCCTGCTCGTCGGCGAACAAGGCGTTCAGCAGCGCATCGTTGAGGTTGTGCACGCTGGTGAAATCGACCTTGTTCAGGCCGTTGCCGATGATCGCCAGGCGGTGCTTGCGCTGCATCTGCAGCAGGCGCGGGAAAATGCTCGAATCACCTGCGCCAGTGACGAAGCGCGGCCGCAGGGCCAGCACTTCGAGGCCGAACTCCTGGGCACCGAAGACTTTTTGCTCCGCCAGGTGCTTCGTGGCCCCGTAGTGGTCGTGGAAACGCCGCGGGATCTGGTCTTCACGGATATCCACGCGTGAACGGCCATTGAAGTAGATCGATGGCGATGACAGGTGCACCAGGCGACGTACCTGCTGCTTGAGGCAGGCCTCGACGACGTTTTCGGTCACCACCACGTTGCCTTGGTAGAAGTCCTGATAGCGCCCCCAGCTGCCCACGGCGCCGGCGCAGTGCACCACGGCGTCAACCCCGTGGCAGACACGGTGCGCAAGCTCCGGGTCGACCAGGTCACCTGGCATGAATTGCGCGCCGCGCCGTACCAGATGTTCGACGCCCTCGGCACGCCGGCCATTGACCCGCACCTCCAGCCCCTGCTCCAGGGCGAAACGCGCAAAGCGCCCGCCGATGAAGCCGCTCGCGCCGGTGACCAGAATTCGCATGTAAGACTCCACCTTGCAAGATTACAGATGCCATTGACGCTGCCTGCGCCTACAAGGGCACCAGCCACCGCTCTGCGGTGCGCCGCAAGTGCTCGGTCAGTTGGCCGAGCAGCTGCCCGCCCGTACGCCAATGATGCCAGTACAGGGGCACATCAATGGGGGTATCGGCCTGGATTTCCACCAGTTGCCCGCTGGCCAGCTGTTCACTTGCCTGCAGTTCCGGCACCAGGCCCCAGCCAAGGCTTGCTTCGAGCATGCGCAGAAATCCATCGGAAGAAGGACACAGGTGGTGCAGGAAGCCGTCCTCGATCCCCAGGGACGCCAGGTAACGGTGTTGCAGAAAGTCGTCGGGGCCGTACACCAGCGCGGGTGTACGCGGCAGGCGCTGGATGTCGAGACCGGCAGCAAAATAACGCTGCATGAATGCCGGGCTGGCCAAGGCGCGGTAGCGCATCGCCCCTAGCGGCAGGCTGCGCGCCCCGGCCACGGGCCGCTCGCTGCTGCACAGGCAGGCCGCCACCTCGCCAGCCCGCATCCGCCGCAGGCCGACGTCCTGATCCTCGACCACCAGGTCCAGCAACAACTGCTGCTCGGCGCAGAAAGGGCCTACAGCCCCGGCCCACCATGTCGCAAGACTGTCGGCGTTGAGGGCAATGCGCAGGCGCTCCGGCATGCCACCTTCGTCAAGTGCCGGGACCTGCTGCTGCAGGTCCCGCTCGAGCAGCCGCACCTGCTGCACGTGGTTGAGCAACTGGCGTCCGACATCGGTCGGGCCGGGCGGTGTGGCGCGTACCAGCACCGGTTGGCCGACCCGCGCTTCCAGCAGCTTGATGCGCTGGGAGACTGCCGATTGCGAGAGCCCCAGCACTTGCGCGGCGCGCTCGAAGCCGCCTTGCTCGATCACGGCAGCGAGGGCGGCCAGCAACTTGTAGTCGAACATCAGTTCTGCTAATGCCTGATCAGGGTTATTGGTTTTTCTTATACAGCGCGATTGCCCAGAATGGCCAGCATCTTCTTCAGCATCGAGCACCTCCAAATGTGGCAAAGCTATGTGAACGGCCTGCTGGTCGCCCTCGGCCTGATCATGGCCATTGGTACGCAGAACGCCTTTGTTCTGGCGCAAAGCCTGCGCCGCGAGCATCACCTGCCGGTGGCGGCGCTGTGCGTGTTGTGCGATGCGCTGCTGGTGGCGGCCGGCGTGTTCGGCCTGGCCACGGTACTGATGCAGACCCCGACGCTGCTGGCCGTAGCCCGCTGGGGCGGCGCGGTATTTCTTGTATGGTACGCCAGCAAGGCGCTGCGCCGGGCCTGCTCGCGGCAGACCCTGGAACAGCAAGAAGGCCTGGGCGTGCGCTCGCGCCGCGCAGTATTGCTCAGCGCCCTGGCTGTGACCTTGCTCAACCCGCACGTGTACCTGGACACCGTGCTGCTGATCGGCTCGCTCGGCGCCCAGCAGAGCATGCCCGGCGCCTATGTCGCCGGCGCCGCCAGCGCATCGCTGCTGTGGTTCTTCACCCTGGCCCTCGGCGCGGCCTGGCTGGCCCCCTGGCTGGCACGGCCGGGCACCTGGCGGCTGCTCGACCTGATGGTGGCCGTCATGATGTTCGCGGTTGCCGCGCAACTGATCATAGGCTGAAAAGCTCACCCGTCCCGGGATCGGCACGGGGTCGGGAACCTCTAATCCCTATACTTGTTGCGTGGTTATGCGCCGGGGCCGGTGCTATGATCGGGCCCTTGCGTCGCAAAGAGTACAAACTCGCCGACGCATACCGGCCGCCCGTGATCGGCCTTGCGCAAACCGCAACAGACCTGATTAGGAGAATAACCATGGCTTTTGAATTGCCGCCGCTGCCGTACGCCCACGATGCCCTGCAGCCGCACATCTCCAAGGAAACTCTGGAGTATCACCACGACAAGCACCACAACACCTATGTCGTGAATCTGAACAACCTGATTCCAGGCACCGAATTCGAAGGCAAGACCCTGGAAGAGATCGTCAAGACCTCTTCGGGTGGCATCTTCAACAACGCCGCTCAAGTCTGGAACCACACCTTCTACTGGAACTGCCTGGCGCCAAACGCCGGTGGCCAGCCGTCGGGCGCCCTGGCCGACGCGATCAACGCAGCCTTCGGCTCGTTCGACACGTTCAAGGAAGAGTTCACCAAGACTTCCGTCGGCACCTTCGGCTCCGGCTGGGGCTGGCTGGTCAAGAAAGCCGATGGTTCCCTGGCCCTGGCCAGCACCATCGGCGCCGGCAACCCGCTGACCAGCGGCGACACCCCTCTGCTGACCTGCGACGTCTGGGAACACGCCTACTACATCGACTACCGTAACGTGCGCCCGAAGTACGTCGAGGCGTTCTGGAACCTGGTCAACTGGCAGTTCGTTGCCGAGCAGTTCGAAGGCAAGACCTTCAAGGCCTGACCCCGGTCGCTGCGCTGCATGAAAAAACCCGGCCTCGCCGGGTTTTTTTTCGCCCGCAACACGCGTTCACCCCCTTGATCGGGGCCGATAGCGCGCTAACATCAAGAGCTGGGAAAGATCGCTGCAGCGTTCAAGTCGCAAGGCTGCTTAACCGGTACACTGAGATCGGCCCAGGATGCCGGGCCGGGTCGATAGTGTGCCGCAAAAGTTGCAGGCAAAATGCCGCTATGCGCATGGATTAAGGAAACCCCATTGAAGCTGGAATTCAGGCATAGCTTGTCCGTCAAGTTGCTCAGGGTGGTGCTGCTTTCTGCATTGGCGGTAGGCGTTGTTCTGAGCTGCGCGCAGATCGTCTACGACGCCTACAAGACGCGCCATGCGGTGGCCAGCGACGCCCAGCGCATCCTCGACATGTTCCGCGACCCCTCGACCCAGGCGGTCTACAGCCTGGACCGCGAGATGGGCATGCAGGTGATGGAGGGATTGTTCCAGGACGGATCCGTGCGCATGGCGTCCATCGGACATCCCAACGAGAACATGCTGGCCGAAAAATCCCGTCCGCTGCAAGAAACCACCACGCGCTGGCTTACCGACCTGATCCTTGGCCAGGAACGCAGCTTCAGCACCCACCTGGTAGGCCGCGGTCCGTACAGCGAATACTACGGCGACCTCAGCATTACGCTCGACAGCGCCGCCTACGGCGAAGGGTTCCTGTTCAACGCGGTGATCATTTTCATCTCCGGCGTGCTGCGCGCACTGGCCCTGGGGCTGGTGCTGTACCTGGTCTATCACTGGCTGCTGACCAAGCCGCTGTCGAAGATCATCGAGCACCTGATGCAGATCAATCCCGACCGCCCCAGCCAGCACCAGATCCCGCTGATCAGGGGACACGAAAAAAACGAACTGGGCCTGTGGGTCGATACTGCCAACCAGCTGCTGGCCTCCATCGACCGCAACACCCACCTGCGCCACGAGGCGGAGAACAGCCTGCAACGCATGGCCCAGTACGACTTCCTGACCGGCCTGCCCAACCGCCAGCAGCTGCAGCAACAGCTGGACAAGATCCTCGTCGATGGCGGCCGGCTGCAGCGCCGGGTGGCGGTGCTGTGTGTCGGGCTCGATGATTTCAAGGGTATCAACGAGCAGTTCAGCTACCAGGCAGGCGACCAGTTGCTGCTCGCCCTGGCCGACCGCCTGCGTGCCCACAGCGGCCGCCTCGGCGCCCTGGCCCGGCTGGGTGGAGATCAATTCGCACTGGTGCAGGCCGATATCGAGCAGCCCTACGAGGCGGCCGAACTGGCCCAGAGCATCCTCGACGACCTGGAGGCGCCGTTCGCACTGGGCGATGAGGTCATCCGCCTGCGCGCCACCATCGGTATCACGCTGTTCCCCGAAGACGGTGACAGCACAGAAAAGCTGCTGCAAAAAGCCGAGCAGACCATGACCTTGGCCAAGGCACGTTCGCGCAACCGATACCAGTTCTACATCGCCAGCGTCGACAGCGAGATGCGCCGTCGCCGCGAGCTTGAAAAGGACCTGCGCGAGGCACTGCCGCGCAACCAGCTTTACCTGGTGTACCAACCGCAGATCAGCTACCGGGATCACCGCGTGGTCGGCGTCGAAGCCCTGCTCCGCTGGCAGCATCCGCAGCTGGGCATGGTTCCGCCGGACCAGTTCATCCCCCTGGCCGAGCAGAATGGCAGCATCATCGCCATTGGCGAGTGGATTCTCGACCAGGCCTGCCGTCAGCTACGCGAATGGCATGACCAGGGTTTTGGCGAACTGCGCATGGCGGTCAACCTGTCCACAGTGCAACTGCACCACAGCGAACTGCCGCGGGTGGTCAACAATCTCCTGCAGGTGTACCGCTTGCCGCCGCGCAGCCTGGAGCTGGAGGTGACCGAAACCGGCCTGATGGAAGACATCAGCACCGCCTCCCAGCACCTGCTCAGCCTGCGCCGCTCGGGGGCACTGATCGCCATCGACGATTTCGGCACCGGCTATTCGTCGCTCAGCTACCTCAAGTCGCTGCCGCTGGACAAGATCAAGATCGACAAGAGCTTTGTCCAGGACCTGCTCGACGACGATGACGACGCCACCATCGTTCGCGCCATCATCCAGCTGGGCAAGAGCCTTGGCATGCAGGTGATCGCCGAGGGCGTGGAGACCGCCGAACAGGAGAGCTACATCATTGCCCAGGGCTGCCATGAGGGCCAGGGCTATCTCTACAGCAAGCCGCTGCCAGCCCGTGAGCTGAGCGCTTTTCTGAAACAGGCGCAACCCAACCGAGTTACCGCGCTGTAGCCCCTGGCCGGCGCAGTACCGCACCACGAGCGGGCATTTGAAGTTTTCCGTGCGCGCCCCTTTACACCAAATGCAAATCTTTCGCATCATGTTGCGGTTTCGCGTGCCCCGGCACACCAGTCCAACCACACGACGCAGGAAACCAATAATGATTCGTATGCCTCTGGCCTCCGCCAGTCTGCTGGCCATCGCCATCTCCCTCGCCGGTTGCGGCGACAAGGACGACAAGGCTGCCGCCCCGCAAGCCCAGGCACCTGCTGCTGCCGCCAGCACTACCGCCGCCGCGCCAGCCCCTGCCGTCGATGAAGCCGCTGCACAGGCCGTGGTCAAGCATTACGCCGGGATGGTCCACGCTGTCTACAGCGATTCGCTGAGCACTGCCAAGACCCTGCAGACCGCGATCGATGCCTTTCTCGCCACGCCAAACGACGACACCCTGAAGGCCGCCAAGCAAGCCTGGGCCGACTCTCGCGTACCGTACCTGCAGACCGAGGCCTTCCGCTTCGGCAATACCATCATCGACGACTGGGAAGGACAGGTTAACGCCTGGCCGCTGGACGAAGGTTTGATCGACTATGTCGACGCCACCTACGAGCACGCGCTTGGCAACCCGGCCGCCGGCGCCAACATCATCGCCAACACTGAGATCCAGGTCGGCGAAGACAAGGTCGACGTGAAGGACATCACTCCCGAGAAGCTCGCCAGCCTGAACGAGCTGGGCGGTTCCGAAGCCAACGTTGCCACCGGCTACCACGCGATCGAGTTCCTGCTGTGGGGCCAGGACCTCAACGGCACCGGCCCAGGCGCGGGCAACCGCCCTGCTTCGGACTACCTCGAAGGCGAAGGCGCCACCGGTGGCCACAACGACCGCCGTCGTGCCTACCTCAAGGCGGTGACCGACCTGCTGGTCAGCGACCTCGAGGAAATGCTCGCCAACTGGGCGCCGAACGTTGCCGACAACTACCGCGCCAAGCTCGAGGCAGAGCCTGCCACCGATGGCCTGCGCAAGATGCTGTTCGGCATGGGCAGCCTGTCGCTGGGTGAACTGGCCGGTGAGCGCATGAAAGTCTCGCTGGAAGCCAACTCGCCGGAAGACGAGCAGGACTGCTTCAGCGACAACACCCACTTCTCGCACTTTTACGACGCCAAGGGCATCCGCAACGTCTACCTGGGCGAATACACCCGTCCCGATGGTTCCAAGGTGACCGGCCCAAGCCTGTCTTCGCTGGTGGCCAAGGCAGACCCTGCCGCCGACACCACCCTCAAGGCCGACCTTGAAGCTACCGAAGCCAAGATCCAGGTGATCGTCGACCACGCCCTCAAGGGTGAGCACTACGACCAGTTGATCGCTCCGGACAATGCCGCTGGCAACCAGATCGTGCGGGACGCCATCGCCTCCCTGGTCAAGCAGACCGGAGCGATCGAGCAGGCTGCAGGCAAGTTGGGAATCTCCAACCTGAGCCCGGATACGGCTGATCACGAGTTCTGATTGACAGCGTGTTGCACAAGAGGCGGCCGAAGGGCCGCCTTTTTGCATCTGTCTTTTGGGAGTGGCAGGTGTGGATCCGGCAAGTTTCATGCAGCAAACGCAAATCCCTCTTATTCATATCCCGTCAGCCTGCTAAGCTTGCACGCCGGATTTTTGCTCTAGCCCAGGATTCTTGATGTCCTTGCTCCGTCTCAGCCCTTTGCTGCTGGCCGCTGTCCTGGCCGCCTGTGATGACGCGCCGCGTTTCACCCAGGCCGAGCCGGGCGAGGCGCTGTCGGGCGGCGAGGCGACGGTGCAACGTTCTGACCGCAACGCGTTCTCCATGCCCTCGGCGAACCTGAGTCCCGAGCGGCGCCTGGATTTCAGCGTGGGCAACAGCTTTTTCCGCAGCCCGTGGGTGATCGCCCCCTCCACCACCACCGCCCGCGATGGCCTCGGCCCGCTGTTCAACACCAACGCCTGCCAGAACTGCCACGTACGCGACGGTCGCGGCCATCCGCCCGGACCTGGTGCCCGCAATGCGGTGTCGATGCTGGTGCGGCTGTCGATTCCCGACCGGCCCGAATACGTGAAGATCATCGAGCAGCTGGGCGTAGTCCCGGAACCGGTGTACGGCACCCAGTTACAGGACATGGCCATCCCCGGCATCGCGCCCGAAGGCAAGGTGCGCATCGACTACAGCCACCACACCGTTTCCTTCAAGGACGGCACCCAGGTCGAGCTGCGTCGCCCGCAACTGCAGATCACCCAGCTCGGCTATGGGCCGATGCACCCGGATACGCGTTTTTCAGCGCGGGTCGCGCCGCCGATGATCGGCCTGGGCCTGCTCGAAGCCATTCCCGAGGGGGCGATACTGGCCAACGCCGACCCGGACGACCGCAATGGCGATGGCATTCGCGGGCGGCCCAACCGTGTCTGGGATGACGTTCAGGGCGCCACCGTAGTGGGACGTTTCGGCTGGAAGGCCGGGCAGCCGAACATCAACCAGCAGAACGTGCATGCGTTTTCAGGCGACATGGGCCTGACCACTACCTTGCGCCCGGTCGATGATTGCATGCCCACCCAGCTCGACTGCCTGGCCGCGCCCAATGGCGATGGCGCTGACGGCGAAAAGGAAGTCAGCGACAACATCCTGCGCCTGGTGTCGTTCTACACGCGCAACCTGGGCGTGCCCGCTCGCCGTGGGGTTGACGCGCCGCAGGTGCTCGCGGGCAAGAACCTGTTCTTCGAAGCCGGCTGCCAAGGCTGCCATACCCCGCGATTCACTACGGCTGCCGACGCAGCCGAGCCTGAGCTGGCGAGCCAGGTCATTCGTCCCTACAGTGACCTGCTGCTGCACGACATGGGCCCGGGCCTGGCCGACAACCGCAGCGAGTTCGCAGCCGGTGGCCAGGACTGGCGGACCCCGCCCCTCTGGGGCATCGGCCTGACCGGCAAGGTCAGTGGCCACACCCAGTTTCTGCATGACGGGCGCGCCCGCAACCTGCTCGAGGCCGTGCTCTGGCATGGCGGAGAGGCAGAGGCGGCGCGCCAGCAAGTCTTGACCTTCAATGCCGAGCAGCGCGCCGCGCTGCTGGCTTTCCTGAACTCACTTTGAAAAGCGCAAGGAGCCGGGCATGTTCCGACCCAAACTGTTGTTCACAAGCCTCGCCGCACTCGCCCTCGGTGCATGTGCACCGCAGGATCCCCAGGCCGTGACCTCCGCCGCCATCGCCAAGCAGGTGATCCTGCCGACCTACAGCCGCTGGGTCGAGGCCGACCGCCAGCTCGCCGCCAGCGCCCTGTCGTTCTGCGAAGGCAAAACGAGCCTGGATGCCGCGCGCAACGATTTCCTGGCCGCGCAAAAGGCCTGGGCCGAGCTGCAACCCCTGCTGGTCGGTCCGCTGGCCGAGGGCAACCGCGCCTGGCAGGTACAGTTCTGGCCAGACAAGAAAAATTTGGTCGGTCGCCAGGTAGAGCAACTGGTCAATGGCGACAAGCCGATCGACGGCGAGACCCTGGGCACATCCAGTGTCGTGGTACGCGGCCTGTCGGCCTACGAGTACATCCTGTTCGACAGCAAGCCAGACGTTGCCACGCCCGAGCAGAAGGCCCGCTACTGCCCGCTGCTGGTCGCCATCGGTGATCACCAGAAGGCCTTGGCCGAGGAGATTCTCAAGGGCTGGAACAACACCGACGGCATGCTCGCGCAGATGACCAAGTTCCCGAACCAGCGCTACGCTGACTCCCACGAGGCAATCGCCGACCTGCTGCGTGCACAGGTCACCGCGCTCGATACGCTGAAGAAAAAGCTGGGCGCGCCCATGGGTCGTCAGAGCAAGGGCATCGCCCAGCCTCTGCAGGCCGAAGCCTGGCGCAGCCACGCCTCGATCAAGAGCCTCGAAGCCAGCCTCAAGGCCGCCCAGGCACTCTGGGTCGGGGTCGACAACAAGGGCCTGCGCGGCCTGCTGGGCAGCGATCAGGACGCCCTGGCGCAGAAGATCGACGATGCCTACGCCACCTCGCTGAAGATGCTGGCCGACAACCAGAAACCGCTGGGCGAGCTGCTGGCAGACGACGCGGGCAAGCAGACCCTGAACCAGATCTACGACAGCCTGAACGTGGTCCACCGCCTGCACGAAGGCGAGTTGGCCAAGGCGCTGAATATCCAGCTGGGCTTCAATGCCAACGACGGTGACTGACATGCTGCGACGCCAGGCGATCAAACTCGGTAGCGTATTGCTCAGCGCCCTCACCCTGGGTGGCTGGAGCCTGTTTCGCAGCAAGGGCAGCGAACCGCTGCTGCTGTCGGCGCGCGATGACGGTGACGGCAAGCACTATGCTGTCGGTTACCGGCTGGATGGCAGCCAGGTGTTCGCCACTGAGGTGGGTCAGCGCTGCCACGACATCGTCAATCATCCCGCGCTGCCGATCGCGCTGTTCGTGGCACGTCGTCCGGGTACCGAGAGCTACCTGGTCGACTTGCGCGACGGGCGCCTGCTGCAGACCATCGCCTCCCAGCCGAACCGGCATTTCTATGGTCATGCGGTGATCCACAAGGACGGCGAATGGCTGTATACCACCGAGAACGACACTACCGATCCCGGGCGTGGCGTGCTGGGGGTATACCGCTTCGAAGGCGAGCGCCTGGCTTACGCCGGTGAGATTTCGACTCACGGCATCGGCCCGCACCAGGTGTCCTGGCTGCCAGATGGTGAAACCCTCGTGGTGGCCAACGGCGGTATCCGCACCGAGGCCGAAAGCCGCGTGGAGATGAACCTCGATGCCATGGAGCCGAGCCTGGTGCTGATGCAGCGCGATGGCGCCTTGATCAGCAAGGAAGTGCTCGGGCAGCAGATGAACAGCGTCCGCCACCTGGCGATCGGCGCTGACGGCACCATCGTGGCCGGCCAGCAGTTCATGGGTAGCGGCGAGGAGACTGCCGAGCTGATCGCGATCAAGCGGCCCGGGCAGCCGTTCCAGGCCTTCCCGGTGCCGGAGCGGCAATTGCAGTCCATGGCCAACTACACCGCCAGCGTCGCCGTTCACAGCGAGCTGCGCCTGGTGGCGTTGACCGCGCCGCGGGCAAACCGGCTGTTCATCTGGGACCTGGACAGCGCCGAAGTCCGCCTGGATGCGCCGATGCCCGATTGTGCGGGGGTCGGGGCGGTGGCTGATGGGTTCGTGGTCACCTCGGGACAGGGTCGGTGCAGGTTCTATGATTGCCGCAAGGCGCAGCTGGCCGGCCAGCCGCTGGAGTTGCCTTCCGGGTTCTGGGATAACCATTTGCATCTGGTCTGATGCATCTCGATTGACGGGTCCGGCCCCATCTCCCAAAAAACCAGCAATACTCTCTCCACCCGCACCGGGGCCAGGATGGCCCGCAGTCGTGCCTGAAGAACAATAACCAGATTTCCAAGGAACCGGACTATGCTTCGCCGCCGCATGCTGATCATGTTGGCTGTCGTTCTGCTGATCGTGCTGATGCTGGGGGGTTACAAGGCCTTTTCCATCTACCGGCAGGTGCAGATGTTCTCGGCCCCCAAGCCGCCGGTCAGTGTCGCCGCCGCGCCTGCCGTCGAGCGCAGCTGGCAGGAGCGCTTGCCTGCGGTGGGTAGCCTCAAGGCCTCCCAAGGTGTGGAGCTGAGCCTGGAGACCGCCGGTACCGTCAAGGCGCTGCACTTCGAGTCAGGGCAGCACGTCAAGGCCGGGCAGCTGCTGCTGGAACTCGACAGCGGCGAGCAGACGGCGCTGCTGGGCACCGCTCAGGCCGACCTGGGCCTGGCAAAGGTCGACTTTGGCCGGGGCAGCCAGTTGGTCGGCAGCCAGGCCATCTCCCGTGGCGAATACGACCGCCTGCTTGCACAGTTCCAGCGCAGCCAGGCGGTGGTCGACCAGCTCAAGGCTTCCCTTGCGAAAAAGAGCATTCGCGCACCGTTCAGCGGCACCATCGGTATCCGCCAGGTCGACATCGGCGACTATCTGGCCAGCGGCACGGTGATTGCCACCCTGCAGGATGTGAGCAGCCTGTATGTCGACTTTAATGTTGCCGAACAGGTCCTCCCCCGCCTGAGCCTGGGCCAGCAGGTGCAGGTCCGGGTGGCGGCCTATCCCGGCCAGCACTTCCCCGCCACCCTCAGCGCGATCAACCCGAAAGTCGAGGAAAGCACCCGTAACCTGCTGGTCCGCGCGACCCTGGCCAACCCGGAGGGCAAGCTGCTGCCAGGCATGTTCGCCAACCTGCAGGTACTGCTGCCCGACCCGCAGCCCCAGGTGGTGGTGCCCGAAAGCGCGATCACCTACACCCTCTATGGCAACTCGGTGTACGTGGTGACCCGCAAGCAGGCGGAGGATGGCCAGGCGCAACAGGATGGCGAAAGCCAGCCGCCGCTGGTGGCCGATCGCCGCACTGTCGAAACCGGTGAGCGCCGAGATGGCCTGGTGGTCATCCACAAGGGTCTCAAGGCGGGTGAGCAGGTGGTCATCGCCGGCCAGTTGAAGCTCACCCAGGGCGCCTCGATCCGCATCACCCCCGACAAGACTCAGCAAACCGACGCCAACAGCACGCAGCGCAACGACTGAGCCCGGAGACGCCCATGGCCTTTACCGATCCCTTCATCCGTCGCCCGGTGCTGGCAACCGTCGTCAGCCTGCTCATCGTCCTGCTGGGCTTCCAGGCCTGGAGCAAGCTGCAGATCCGCCAATACCCGCAAATGGAAAACGCCCTGATCACGGTTACCACCGCCTACCCCGGCGCCAACGCCGAGACCATCCAGGGCTACATCACGCAGCCGCTGCAGCAAAGCTTGGCCAGCGCCGAAGGCATCGACTACATGACCTCGGTCAGCCGGCAGAACTTCTCGATCATCTCCATCTATGCACGCATCGGCGCCGACAGTGACCGCCTGTTCACCGAACTGCTGGCCAAGGCCAACGAGGTGCGCAACCAGCTGCCGCAGAATTCCGAAGACCCGGTGCTGAGCAAGGAAGCCGCCGATGCGTCGGCATTGATGTACCTCAGCTTCTACAGCACCGAGATGAGCAACCCGCAGATCACCGATTACCTGTCACGGGTGATCCAGCCCAAGCTCGCCACCCTCCCCGGCATGGCCGAGGCCGAGATCCTCGGCAACCAGGTGTTCGCCATGCGCATCTGGATCGACCCGGTGAGGCTGGCCGGCCATGGCCTGAGCGCCCTCGATGTGACCGACGCGGTGCGCCGGTACAACTTCCTGTCGGCGGCGGGCGAGATCAAGGGTGAATACGTGGTCACCAGCATCAATGCCAGCACCGAGCTCAAGTCCGCGGAAGCCTTCGCGGCCCTGCCGCTCAAGACCGTCGGCGACAGCCGCGTGCTGCTGGGCGATGTGGCGCGGGTGCAGATGGGCGCCGAGAACTACGACACGGTCAGCTCGTTCGACGGCACCCCGTCGGTGTATATCGGCATCAAGGCAACGCCTGCGGCCAACCCCCTCGAAGTCATCAAGGAAGTGCGCGGCATCATGCCTGAGCTGGAAAGCCAGTTGCCGGGCAATCTCAAGGTCTCGATCGCCTACGACGCCACGTTGTTCATCCAGGCCTCGATCGACGAAGTGATCAAGACACTCGGCGAGGCGGTGCTGATCGTGATCGTGGTGGTCTTCCTGTTCCTGGGGGCGTTGCGATCGGTGCTGATCCCGGTGGTGACGATCCCGCTGTCGATGATCGGCGTACTGTTCTTCATGCAGATGATGGGCTACTCGCTGAACCTGCTGACGCTGCTGGCGATGGTGCTGGCCATCGGCCTGGTGGTGGACGATGCGATCGTGGTGGTCGAGAACATCCACCGGCATATCGAGGAAGGCAAGACGCCGCTCGAGGCCGCCCTGGAAGGCGCACGTGAAATCGCCATGCCCGTGGTGTCGATGACCATCACCCTGGCCGCGGTCTACGCCCCCATCGGTTTCCTGGAAGGGCTGACCGGAGCGCTGTTCAAGGAGTTCGCCCTGACCCTGGCGGGCGCGGTGATCATCTCGGGCATCGTCGCCCTCACCCTGTCCCCGATGATGTGCGCGCTGCTGCTGCGCCACGAGCAGAACCCCAGTGGCTTCGCCCACCGCCTCGACACCCTGTTCGAGCGGCTCAAGCAGCGCTATCAGCAACTGTTGCACGGCACGTTGAACAGCCGCCCGGTGGTGCTGGTGTTCGCGGTGATCGTGCTGGGCGTGATTCCCGTGTTGCTGGTGTTTACCCAGAACGAACTGGCGCCTGACGAGGACCAGGGAGTGATCTTCATGATGAGCAGCTCGCCGCAGCCGACCAACCTGGATTACCTCAACGCCTACACCAACGAATTCACGGACATCTTCAGGACCTTTCCCGAGTATTACTCGTCTTTCCAGATCAACGGTTTCAATGGCGTGCAGTCGGGCATCGGCGGTTTTCTGCTCAAGCCCTGGAACGAGCGCGACCGCACGCAGATGGAGCTGCTGCCCGCAGTGCAGGCCAAGCTTGAAGAGATTGGCGGCTTGCAGGTCTTCGGCTTCAACCTGCCCTCGCTGCCCGGCACCGGCGAAGGCCTGCCCTTCCAGTTCGTGATCAACACGGCGGGGGATTATCCGGCGCTGCTGGAAGTGGCGCAGCGCATCAAGGACCGCACGCTGGAGTCGGGCAAGTTCGCCTTTCTCGACATTGACCTGGCCTTCGACAAGCCGGAGGTGGTGGTGGACATCGACCGGGCCAAGGCAGCTCAGATGGGGGTGTCGATGGACGTACTCGGCGGCACGCTGGCGACCCTGCTGGGCGAGGCGGAAATCAACCGCTTTACCCTCGAAGGGCGCAGCTACAAGGTCATTGCCCAGGTCGAGCGGCCCTATCGGGCCAATCCAGGCTGGCTGAACAACTATTACGTGAAGAACGACCAAGGCCAGTTGCTGCCGCTGTCGACGCTGATCACCCTCAGCGACCGGGCAAGGCCGCGCCAGCTCAACCAGTTCCAGCAGCTGAACTCGGCGATCATCCAGGGCGTACCAATGGTGAGCATGGGGGATGCACTGGAGACGGTGGATGCCATCGCGCGCGAAGAAGCCCCGCAGGGCTTCTCGTTCGATCATGCAGGGGCGGCACGCCAGTTCGTGCAGGAAGGCAGCGCGCTGTGGCTCACCTTTGGCTTGGCGCTGGCGATCATCTTCCTGGTGCTGGCCGCCCAGTTCGAGAGTTTCCGCGACCCACTGGTGATCCTGGTGACCGTGCCCTTGTCGATCTGCGGCGCATTGCTACCGCTGTTTCTGGGTATTTCGACCATGAACATCTACACCCAGGTAGGCCTGGTGACGTTGATCGGGTTGATCAGCAAGCACGGAATCCTGATCGTCGAATTCGCCAATCAGTTACGTGTACAGAAGGGACTCAATGCCCGGGAAGCCATGGAGCAAGCGGCTGCGATCCGTCTGCGCCCGGTGCTGATGACCACGGCAGCGATGGTATTCGGCATGGTGCCGTTGATAGTGGCCACGGGGGCCGGGGCGCAGAGCCGGTTCGACATCGGGGTGGTGATTGCCACCGGGATGTCGATCGGCACACTGTTCACGCTGTTCGTGTTGCCTTGCGTCTATACGCTGGTTTCCGGTAGACACCCGGATGCCAGGTAGCTTGCCATCAGCCCTGCGAGCGCAGGCCTTGGCGCATGCCGAACAGGAACAGCAGCAGGTCATGATCCGGCTGTGCAGCCACCTGCTGCCTGGCCACGCGCGGCAATGCGCATTGCCGGCCGTCCTCGGCCTTGCTGAACACAACCGTGCGAGGTTGCTCCCACGCTGCGGCCGCTGCAGTGCAGACCGCCAGGGCACACAGGAGAAACAGACCTCGTGCTATTTGTAATTTCATTGCTCTAACCCTTTGACAGCGCTGCCAAACGCCATCTGGTAAAAGTAGAGCAGCTTTCGCCATTCGCCATCATTGAGTGACGAATGGCGACGCAACTGTCGCAGGTCGTTGTAGGCCGCGCGGTGGCAGCTGATGCGCCGCCGGCATTTCTCCAGGTCGAGCAGTGCCACCTCGGCCGTAGCCTCCGCGCCCTCGCCGATCACCTTGACGAACACATGCTTGCCGTAGAGGCAGCCATGTTGCCAGTGGCCCCGGTGCATGCGCGCCAGGTTGGCCGCCAGGTCCTCGAGCACCCGGTCGTGGAGCGCCTGGCCGTAGCGCTCGCGGGCGCCGTCCTGGTGCCAGCTGTCGATATCCACGAAGCCGTCCAGCGCCTCGCTTACCAGCAGCGCCCGCCACCGGTTCTCGGCATCACGCTCGACGCCGCAATAGACGATCCGCGGCACGCGCACACCGAGCTGCTCGAAGCTGTTGAGTGCGTCGAGCTCGCGCAGTACCGTAGGCCGTCCGAACGGATGAAGAAAACTGCGATAGATGTGACCAATCTGGCGCTTTGCATAGAGCGTCCGCCCCGATTCATCGCACAGACGCTGCACGCCGCTCTCGCCGCCGCGGCGCTGGTTGGGTTCCTCGACCCACTCCCCTTGCTGTTGCCAGTAGAAGTCGAAATCCGAACCCTGTCTCTGGGCTACCGCCATGTACTGCTACCCCTTGCGCAATAGATATACCCGCCACATGGCATAGAACGGCAGAAAGTCCAGACGTTCCTGGATCCGGAAGCCGGCCGCGACAAATTCTTCTTCGACCGTGGCGGCTGGTAACACAAACCGGTTCTGGAAGTTGTCTTGCTGGGCCCGGGCGCTACGGCGCCGTTCCAGCTTCTTGCGCCGCCAAGCCTTGAAATTGCCATCCACCCACAGCGAAAGGATCACGCTATCACGGCTAACCCTTTGAAACTCCTCAAGAATTGTCTTTCTGTGGGCTGGATCGCCAATGTGGTGGAACAGCCGCATGCAAAAGATGCTGTCGACCGCATTGTCCGGCAGATCAATTGCAAAGGCTGATGTCTGCAAAGGCCGTACCCGTTCGACGATCTCAGGCGGCTGGGAGGCGCAGGCGGTCTCGAGCATGTCGGCGGAGTTGTCAGCGCCGATGATCACCCGATTCTGCTTTTCCGCCAGCAACGGCCAGAAACGCCCTGCTCCGCACGGCAGGTCCAGCACCAGACCCGGTTCACCCGCGAGGGCCAGGGCGCGGCGAGCCATCTGCTCGTCACGCTGGTGCGAAAGCCTACGTGCCAGTCCATCCTGATGCTTGAGGAAGTACTCCTTGGCATGTTCCTTGTCGTATTTCTCGGAAAATTCTAGTTTGATGGGGCTACGCATGGGCATCTCCTGACTCAAGGCGCACACCTTAGAAAGGCATGCGTGAGAATCAGGTCATGCGTTTGTGAAAAATCTGTCACAAGGCAAAGTAGATAATTACAAAAGATTACCAGGCGCCATCATTGTGACAGGTGGTGCTGATCTTCCGTGAGGTGCGCTGGCCCCTGGGTGAGGTCGACCTGGAACCGGCAGCCATGGGGCAGCGTGGCCGTCAGGGTCACGCGCCAGCCCTGGTCATCGCAGATCCGCTGGACCAGCGACAGGCCCAGGCCCAGCCCTTCGCCGCGACGCTCATCGCCCCGCACGAACGGCTTGAACATCTCCTCGCGCTGCTCCTCCGGGATCCCCACGCCGCTGTCCTCGACACTGAAGCCGTAGGCTTCCAGGCTCAGGCGGATATAGCCGTGGTCGGTGTAGTGCGCAGCGTTGCGCAGCAGGTTGCCCATCACCGACTGCAGGAAGGTGGCGTTATACAGTGCCGGGCTGGCACTCACCCTGCCGTCGTAGTAAAGCGTCAGGCCTTTCTGCTCGATCGTGTCGCGCCACACACCGATAAGGTCGTCCGCCACCTCGCGCAACGGCGCGCGCGAGGCCACGGCGCCTTCGTCGCGCTGGGCCCGGGCGAGCATCAGGAAAGTCTTGACCAGTTCGCGCATTTCTTCGGTGGCGCGGGCGATCCGCTCGACCTGGCTGCGTGCGCGGTTATCCAGGGCCTGGTTCTCGGTCAGCAGCTCGCAGGAGGTCGCCAGCACCATCAATGGCGTGCGCAGCTCATGGCTCACGTCACTGGTGAACAGCCGCTCGCGGGTAAGCGCGTCGCGCAGCCGGCCCAGGGTGTCGTCGAAGGCCGCGGCCAGCTGGCCGACCTCGTCCGCGGCATAGTCCGGGGCGAGCGGCGGCGCCAGCCCGAGCAACTGGTCACGGTGGCGCACCTGGCGGGCCAGGCGGATCACCGGCGCCATCACCCGGCGCGCCAGCAACCAGCCAAGGAAGGTCGCCAGGGCGAGGCTGAGCACGAAGCCCACGACCACCACGGCGAAGAGCAACCGCTCACGCTCTTCGAAATCGCTCTGGTCCTGCAGCAGCACATAATGCCGTCCGTCCACTACCTCGACCATCGCGTGGTACGACAGCTGCTCGCGGAATACCTCATGGAAGCCGGCCTTCAGGTGACGCAGGTCATTGGGCAAGGCGAAGTCGTCCTGGCCGCCGCTGAAGTAGAACAGCTGGTCCGGGCGTGGCCGGTGGCTCCAGTCGCTGACGCTGTCCATGCGCAGCAGGCGTTGCAGGTCACCGCCCAGCACGGTGGAAATCAACCGTTCCTCGACCAGGTGGACTGTCGCCACGATGCCGAAGGCGAATGCCCCGGCGACCAGTGCGCTCATCAGCGCAAAGGCGATGATGATGCGCTGGGCAAGGCTTTGCTTAAACTCCATCACGCCCCTCGGCAAGGCGATAGCCGACGCCATGCACGGTATGCAGCAACGGTTTGTCGAATGGCTTGTCGATCACCTGGCGCAACTGGTGCACATGGCTGCGCAGGCTGTCGCTGTCGGGGCAGTCATCGCCCCACAGCGCTTCTTCCAGCACCTCGCGGCGCAGGACGTGCGGGCTCTTCTGCATCAGCACGGCCAGCAGCTTGAGGCCGACCGGGTTGAGCTTGAGCAGGCGGCCCTGGCGAGTGACTTCGAGGGTGTCGAGGTCGTAGCTCAGGTCGGCCACCTGCAGGGTGCGCCGTCCTCCTCCCTGGGCCCTGCGCAGCACGGCCTCGATACGCGCGGCGAGCTCCGAGAGCGCGAAGGGCTTGAGCAGGTAGTCATCGGCACCGGAGCGGAAGCCTTGCAGGCGATCGTCCAGCTGGTCGCGGGCGGTGAGCATGATTACCGGCGTGTCGCGCCGTGCGTCTTCGCGCAGGCGCTTGCACAGGGTGTAGCCGTCGATACCAGGCAGCATGATGTCGAGCACGATCAGGTCGTAGTGTTCGGTGGCGGCCAGGTGCAGGCCTGACAGTCCATCCTGGGCGCAGTCGACCGTATAGCCTTTCATGCCCAGGTAATCGGCCAGGTTGGCCAGGATATCGCGGTTGTCTTCAACCAGTAGAATTCGCATCAAAGGTCTCCTGTGCGGCAGGTCGCAGCTTAAGGGTATCCGATGGGCTTGTCTCGGGTTATGCAGCGCTGCGAGTGTGCGCCTGGTTTTTGCAGCGCCGCGAGTGTGCGCTTGGTTTTTGCAGCGCCGCGCAAATCGAGTGCCGCCCGCGCGGCGCATCGCGACACAAGGCCGCTCCTACATTTGTTGCAACGTGCCATGGCCTGTTGGATCTGGGTTGTCAGCCTTGGTGCATGGCACAGGGTTGCAGGAGGGCTGCAAGCGTCCCATGAAAAAGCCCCGCACTAGGCGGGGCTCTTTTAGCAGATGGGGGGCCGAATTACATCATGCCGCCCATGCCACCCATACCGCCCATGCCGCCCATGTCCGGCATGCCGCCGCCAGCAGAAGCTTCTACTGGAGCGTCAGCGATCATGGCTTCGGTGGTGATCATCAGACCGCCGATCGAGGCAGCAGCCTGCAGCGCCGAACGGGTAACCTTGGCCGGGTCCAGGATGCCCATTTCGATCATGTCGCCGTACTCGCCGGTAGCAGCGTTGTAACCGAAGTTGCCGGAACCTTGCTTGACCTTGTCAGCAACAACGCTTGGCTCGTCGCCGGCGTTGGCCGTGATCTGGCGAAGCGGGGCTTCGACAGCACGGCGCAGGATCGCGATACCGACGTTCTGCTCTTCGTTGTCGCCCTTCAGGTCGACAATGGCCAGCAGTGCGCGAACCAGTGCGACGCCACCGCCAGGTACCACGCCTTCTTCGACGGCTGCACGGGTAGCGTGCAGGGCGTCTTCAACGCGGGCTTTCTTCTCTTTCATCTCGACTTCGGTGCCAGCACCGACCTTGATCACGGCAACACCGCCGGCCAGCTTGGCCAGACGCTCTTGCAGCTTCTCACGGTCGTAGTCCGAGGAAGTCTCTTCGATCTGGGCACGGATCTGCTTGACGCGTGCTTCGATGTCGGACTCGGCGCCAGCGCCGTCGATGATGGTGGTGTTTTCCTTGGACAGGGTCACACGCTTGGCGTTACCCAGGTGCTCCAGGGTAGCGGACTCCAGGCTCAGGCCGATTTCTTCGGAAATCACGGTACCGCCGGTCAGGACAGCGATGTCCTGCAGCATGGCCTTGCGGCGGTCGCCGAAGCCTGGTGCCTTGACCGCGGCAACCTTGACGATGCCACGCATGTTGTTGACTACCAGAGTCGCCAGGGCTTCGCCTTCGACGTCTTCGGCAACGATCAGCAGCGGACGGCCGGCCTTGGCAACGGCTTCCAGGACTGGCAGCAGTTCGCGGATATTCGAGATCTTCTTGTCGACCAGCAGCAGCAGCGGGCCTTCCAGCTCGGCAACCATGGTGTCCGGCTTGTTGACGAAGTACGGGGACAGGTAACCACGGTCGAACTGCATGCCTTCGACGACGGACAGTTCGTTTTCCAGGCCCGAGCCTTCTTCAACGGTGATCACGCCTTCCTTGCCGACTTTTTCCATGGCTTCGGCAATGATGTCGCCGATGGAGTTGTCGGAGTTGGCGGAGATGGTGCCTACCTGGGCAATGGCCTTCGAATCGGCGCATGGCTTGGACAGGTTCTTCAGCTCGGCGACGACGGCCTGGGTAGCCTTGTCGATGCCGCGCTTGAGGTCCATCGGGTTCATGCCGGCAGCGACGGCTTTCAGGCCTTCGTTGACGATGGCCTGGGCCAGGACGGTCGCGGTGGTGGTGCCGTCACCGGCAGCATCGTTGGCCTTGGAAGCAACTTCCTTGACCAGCTGGGCGCCCATGTTCTCGAAGGCGCACTTCAGCTCGATTTCCTTGGCGACGGAAACGCCGTCCTTGGTGATGGTCGGCGCGCCGAAGCTCTTGGCCAGAACAACGTTACGGCCTTTCGGGCCCAGGGTCGCTTTTACAGCGTCAGCCAGGACGTTGACACCAACGAGCATTTTCTTACGGGCGGAGTCGCCGAATTTTACGTCTTTAGCAGCCATGATCGTTTAATCCTTAATACTTGAAGTAACGGGAAACCGGAGAATCAAGCTTCGACGACAGCGAGAATTTCGTTCTCGCTCATCACCAGCAGGTCTTCGCCGTCGACTTTCACGGTGTTGCTGCCCGAGTACGGGCCGAAAACCACCTTGTCACCCACTTTCACGGCCAGCGCACGGACTTCGCCGTTGTCCAGGACGCGGCCGGTACCGACGGCGACGATCTCGCCACGGTTTGGTTTTTCAGCGGCCGAACCCGGCAGGACGATACCGCCAGCGGTTTTCGATTCTTCTTCGCTGCGACGGATAACGACGCGGTCATGCAGAGGACGAAGCTTCATTGTCGATCTCTCCCAATTGTGGTTTTCATCGGCCGGTGTCGACACCGGCGGGTTGATGCTTTCCGGCGGTGCCGGTGTGGCCCGCCAAGGCGAGCCACGCGTGTCATGTCTGGTGCAAACGACCAGAAACCTTGCGGTGACCCATACATGAGGCCGCCAAGGGTAATTACAAGGCTGGGGTACAAAATTTTTAGCGAAAGTTCTTACAAATGAAAACGGCCCCGCAAGTGGGGCCGTCTTTTCACTGTGGCGGATCAGGAGTCGCGGCGCTTGTACTCGCCCTCGATGACATCCGGGCGCCGGGCAGGAGTGCCCGGTTGCGGGTTCAACGGATCATCACGGAATGCGCGCTGGCGCATGGCCTGCGCTTCGACACGCTGGCGCAGCTTGCGCGCCACCAGCTTGCGGGTGAACGGCAGCAGCATGACCAGGCCCAGCACGTCGCTGATGAAACCCGGTATCAGCAGCAAGCCGCCCGCCATGGCCAGCATCAGGCCATGGAACATGTCCTCGGCCGGCAGCTCGCCGCGTTGCATGCTCTCGCGGGCACGCAGGGCGGTCGCAAAACCCGCCACGCGCATGACCAGCACTCCAAGGGCGGAGCCGGCAATGATCAGCAGCAACGCCGGAAAGAAGCCGATGGCGGTGCTGACCTTGAAGAAGACATACAACTCCAGCACCGGAAAAATCAGAAACAGCAGTAGAAAAGCACGCATCAAAGGTTCCTCGACGGAAGTCATCCTTCCTGTAGGACCTCAAATGGTTGCGATCAGTCGCAATTTCAAGCCCCCACTTGCTCCAGGGTTGGCCACTGCTCGGCGCGAGCCAGCAAAACCAGGGCTTCGCGGACTTGTGTCGGCGTATTGCAAATACTTGGGAAAGGCAACCAGTAGACGCCTTGGCCAATGCGCAGGTGCATGCCTTCGCTGTCGATGCCGACCAGTTGCGCGGACGGTGTGTCCGCAAGACCGCTCAGCCTGACGTAATGGGCGATGGCGTTGGCATGGTCGCTGTTCATGTGCTCGATCATGCTGGCCTCGGCCTTGCCCGCGAACGGATTGGCCAGGGTGACCTGGTCGAGCCAGTGAATGGCGCCAAAGCCACCGATGTAGCGGTGCCGGACCGGCTGCAGCACCCAGAAATCGAAGTCGTGGGCGCGGTGGTAGTTGGCGGCTTCGGGGAAGTAGCGGTAGTAGCGCTCGGCAGCGGCCTCGATGACGCCCTCCTCGGCCAGCTTGTGAGCCTCGGCCATCACCGTCAGGCGGCCCACCGCCTGCACGTCTTCGGCCTCGCGCTCGCCTACCAGCATCGAGCACTTGGCGTCTTTTAGCAGGTTGTGCGTGTGCTGTGCGATGCGGCTGATCAGGATCAGCGGCTGACCCTGGGCGTCGAGGCAGTACGGCACCACCGAGCCGAAAGGGTAGCCCGGCATGGACTTGGAGTGGGTCGACAGGACCCCGCGGTATTCCTTGAGCAGCAGTTCCCGGGCGGGCCGGATGGCTTTGTCACTCACGGCAGACTCCTTTTGATATCAGCTGCAAGCTATAAGCTACAAGCGCCAGGAAAAGCAAGGGCGTGCGCGCCGTACCAGACGATTCCGCCCGCCTTTTCCTGCAGCTTGCCACTTGAAGCTGGCGAGCCCTTACCAGGCTACGCCGAACCCTGCGGTGTAGCGGGTCTTGTCCAGGTCGCTGTCGTTGGTGCCGCTGATGATGTCCTTCTCGGCCTTGAGGTTGAGCGAGGCCCACTCGGTAACCTTGTAGCGCAAGCCGATCTCGGCATCCAGGGAGTAGTTGGCGACATTGCCCAGCGGCTTGCCGACTTCGCCGTTGGTGAACAGCTCCACTGTCTTGCCGATCAGGTAGCGGTTGTAGTCCCACTTGACGGCCGCGGAATAGAAGTTGTCCTTGCCGCCGTCGCGATACTGGTAATCGGTGCGGTTGATCAGCGAGCCGAGGGAGAAGGCGCCAAGCTCGTCGTCCCAGAACTGATAGCCAGGGCCGGTACCGACGGTACGCTGGCGGGCAAGGTCTTCGATCTGGTCACGCTTGTAGTTCAAGCGGCCCTGCCAGAACCACTTGTCGGTGATGAAGCGGTCCAGCGAGTACTCGGCGCTCCAGTTGTTGGTGTTGGTAACGTCGTCTTCGGATTCGCGGTTGTACTCGCCCTCGGCGATATGGCGCCAGCGGCCATGACGGGCGGTGGTCTTGAAGCCGACATCGTAGTCGTCAGTGTCATTTTCGGCGCGCTTGTAGTCCAGGGCCAGATCGACGTTGCCTTTCCACACCAAGTCCTCCACGACCGGCTTGGGCTTGAGGATCTGCGCGATGCTGGCGAGCTCGACCGTCTTTGGCCCCTCGCCATTGGCCAGCGTTACCTTGCCGTCTTCCGCCGCCTGCAGAGATTTCGCCTTTTCACCGGTGTAGGCGTCTTGCTTGACCAGCAGCTGCTGGTCGCTTTCCAGAGTCTTGACCTGTTTCCAGTCGAGAGGAATGGAACCGCCATAGGCGGTCTCCAGCAACAGCTTGCCGCCGTCGAAGACTTTGATCTTGCCGCTCAGCTTGTCACCGTTCTTCATCCAGACGGTGTCGGCGAGGGCCGGGGTACAGAGGGTGGCTGCAGCAACGCACAACAGGACTCTAGAATACATAAGCAGAAAAGGGCTCGGGTTGACGAGAAAAGCCGGGCATTATCCAGATACCCACGCCCAGAGCAAGGACAGACCCGACTCATGCCATCGAGTTCAATTCTCATTTGTGAAAGATCTCGTTCCTGCAGTTCTCCAGCCCCCGGTAGCCCTTGATGCCAGCGACCTCCAGCCTTACCGCCGAAGAAGCACAAGCCCGACGAATGGCGCTGTATCTGGTGCTCGGCCAGATCCCGGCCGGCAAGGTCGCCAGCTACGGCCAGATAGCCGAGTTCGCGGGGATGAGCCGCGCTGCCCGCTGGGTAGGACGGGCCCTTGGGCAGTTGCCCGACGACACACGCCTGCCCTGGCACCGGGTAATCGGCGCGGGCGGAAAGCTCAGCCTGAAGCCGGGCACTCCATCGGGTGAAGAACAGCGTGCCCGCCTGCGTGCAGAAGGCGTGAACGTGCACAATAATCGTGTGGATATGACGCGCCACGGCTGGCGCCCGATGGAGCACAGCGGTTAGAGTGCGCGCTTTGTTTTCGTAACCTTGAGGCAGATGTTGGCCCATGCCCCGTAAAACCTGGCGCGCTGCGCTCGCTGCCTATGCCAGCCCTTCTACCCTGGTGCTGCTGCTGCTCGGCTTCGCCGCAGGCCTGCCGTACATGTTGGTGTTCTCGACCCTCTCGGTCTGGCTTCGCGAAGCGGGTGTCGCCCGAGAAACCATCGGTTATGCCAGCCTCATCGGCCTGGCCTATGCCTTCAAATGGGTGTGGTCACCCTTGCTCGACCAATGGCGCCTGCCATTGCTCGGCAAGATGGGGCGCCGCCGCTCATGGCTGCTGCTCTCCCAGGCACTGGTGGTGATCGGCCTGGTGGGCATGGCCTTCTGCGATCCGCAGAAACACCTGTCCTGGCTGATCGCCCTGGCGGTGCTGGTGGCATTCGCCTCCGCGACCCAGGACATCGCCGTGGACGCCTATCGCCTTGAAATCGCCGACGACCAGCGCCAGGCGGCGCTTGCGGCCAGCTACATGGCCGGGTACCGCATTGCCGCGCTCCTGGCCACGGCAGGCGCGCTGTTCTTCGCCGAATGGTTTGGATCGACCGGCTTCAGCTACCTGCATGAAGCCTGGACCGGCACTTATGTACTGTTCGGCCTGCTCATGGTACCCGCGCTGATCACCACGCTGGTGATGCGCGAACCCCCCGTCCCCCTGCGCACCCAGCTGTCTGCCGCCCGCTATGGGCTGGTGCACCAGCTGGCCTCGGTGTTCGTGCTGATCGTGCTGCTGGTCTCGGTGCCCGCGACCTTCACCCAGATGTACAACACCGACTGGGCCAGCGTGATGTTCGGCGACGCCACCCCGCTCGACCTGCTGCTGCGCGACCGCGCTTTCCTGCGCCTGATCCTCTACGCGCTGCTGACCTGGCTGTGCCTGTCGGCCATGGGGCGCCGCGGGCTCGCACCCGTGCTGACACCGATCAACGATTTCATCCTGCGCTACCGTTGGCAGGCATTGCTGCTGCTCGGGCTGATCGCCACGTACCGCATGTCCGACACCGTGATGGGCGTGATGGCCAACGTGTTCTACATCGACCAGGGCTTCACCAAGGACCAGATCGCCAGCGTCAGCAAGATCTTCGGCCTGATCATGACCTTGGTCGGCGCGGGGTTCGGGGGGTTGCTGATCGTGCGCTTCGGCATCATGCCGATCCTGTTCATCGGTGGAGTGGCCTCGGCGGGGACCAACATCCTGTTCCTGATGCTGGCCGACATGGGTCCGAACCTGCAGATGCTGATCGTGACCATCTCGCTCGACAACTTCAGTTCCGGCCTGGCCACCTCGGCGTTCGTCGCCTATCTGTCGAGCCTGACCAACCTCAAGTTCTCGGCCACCCAATATGCCTTGCTCAGTTCGATCATGCTGCTGCTGCCGCGCCTGATCGGCGGGTATTCGGGGGTCATGGTCGAGAAGTACGGCTACCACGACTTCTTCCTGATTACCGCGCTGCTCGGCGTGCCGACGCTGATCCTGATCGCTCTGCAATGGCGTCAGGAGGCCGGTGGCACCCAGGCACCGCTGGAAGACAGCAAGCAACAGGCCGCCGAGCGGCCTTGAGCGCAACGGCCTGGGGTTACCGGGCCGTCGCACCCTGCCCTGGCGCCTCGCGCTCATCCAGCATCACCCACAAGGGCCATAGCGCCAGCATCCCGCCGATTCCCGCCAGTACGGCGAAGTGCAGCAGGCTGGCACCTGCTCCGATCATTGCCAGCACCGCGCCGCCGAGCCCCAGCAAGGTGATGGTGATCATGCCCAGCATGGCCGAGACCAGGCCCTTGCTCTGGTCACTCGAGAACAGCGTGAGGCGGTACAGCACCGCATTGGCGACGCCAAGGCCCAGCGCGTAGAGCGAGAGCCCCGCCACCAGGCTGGTCACGGTGGGCCAGATCCACGTCAGCAGGACCATGGCGCACAGCCCCAGCAGGTAGGGCCAGAGCGCGCCACGCACAAGGCTGGCCAAGGGGTGGCGGTCGGCAATGCGGTTGATGATCAGGTTGCCCGCGATCAAGCCTCCGAACACCGGCAACTGCCACAGCGCGTAGTCCAGCGTGCTCAAGCCCTCGTCATGGATCAACAGCACCGGTGACAGGCCGATCCAGCCAATCAGCGGCAGGCTCACCAACCCCAGGGCAGCGCTGCCGGCCACGAATCGCCGGTTCGCCAGCAGCCGGCCGTAGCCTGACAGCAAGGGCAGCAGCTCGATCGGCGTGAACGGCAGGCGCGAGCCGTCGCGGCGTAGCACGCCCAGGGTCTCGGGCATGAAACGGTACAACGCCAGCCACGTCAGCACCGCGCCCACCGCCAGCGCCACGAACAGCCAGCGCCAGCCCATCATCTCGAGCAGCAAAGTGCCGACCAGCGGACCGAGCAGGGGCGATAGCAACGCGATATTGGCCAGCAATGCCATCATGCGCACCGCATCGGCCTCGCTGAAAGCCTCGTTCAACGCGGGATAGCTGACCGTGACCACGAAGCCCAGGCCGATGCCTTGCAACAGGCGCAGCAGGTTGAACAGGCCGATGTCCTCTACCCAATAAGTGGCCAGGCAGGCGCTGCCAAATACCACGCAACCGATGAGCAGCAGTGGCCGGCGCCCGTAGCGGTCCGCCAACGGGCCGATCAGCCATTGCAGCACCACGCCACCGAGCAGGTACAGGTTGAGCGCGTGCGGAATGAATTCGGGACTGGCATTCAGGTCGCCGACCACCGTGGGCATCGCGGGCATGATCACGTCACTGCCCAGGTAGGTGAGGAGCTCGAAAAGGGCCAGGGTAAGGGCGAAGCCCAAGGCTCGCAGAGGGGTGATATTGATAAGCGGGGTCATGGCGGGGTATCGGGTCGTGTCACAGGACTGGGGTATATGCCAGAAAACCGCTGTTTATGCCATGAACAAATAGGGGCGGCACAAGGCCGCCCCTACAGGATGCAGCGCTGCCTAGTGCGCCGCTGGCGCTTCCTGCACCACGCGGATCACCCGCTGCGGGAACGGGATCTCGATGCCCTCGGCCTTGAGCCGGTCGCGGGTCTGCTCATTGAGCATGAACATCAGGCTCCAGTAATCCGGCGTCTTCACCCACACCCGCAGCGACACGGTGATCGAGCTGTCACCCAGCTCCGAGACCACGGCCTGTGGCGCGGGCTCCGGCAGTACGCGCGGGTCCTTGGCCAGGTCGAGCAGGACGGCGCGGGCCTTCTGCAGGTCAGCGTCGTAATCGACCCCGACGTTGAACACTACCTGGCGGGTCGGCTGGCGGTTGTAGTTGGTGATGATGCCGTTGGACAGGCCGCCGTTGGGAACGATCACCGTCTTGTTGTCGCCCGTACGGAGCACCGTATGGAAGATCTGGATGGTATCGACCGTGCCACTGACACCCTGCGCTTCGATCCAGTCGCCGAGGCGGAATGGGCGGAACAGCAGGATCAGCACACCACCTGCGAAGTTCGCCAGGCTGCCCTGCAACGCCAGGCCGATGGCCAGGCCCGCGGCACCGATGGCGGCGACGAACGAGGTGGTCTCGATACCGATCATCGAGGCCACGCTGACGAACAGCAGGATCTTGAGGATGATATTGGCCAGCGTACTGATGAAGCTCTGCAGTGCCGCGTCGGAATTGCGCAGCCCCACCAGCTTGCCGAGGCGGTCGCTGAGCTTGTTGGTGATCCACCAGCCGATAGCCAGCGTTACCAAGGCCAGCAGCACCCGGCTGCTGTATTCCATGATCAACGGCAGCCAGGCCTGGGAGGTCCTGACCAGCTGATCCACTTCAGCGTTCAAATCCATGTTCGTCTCCTGATGCGATGCGGCGTGAAACAGTAAAAGCAGGCCGCCGAGGATGCGGCGGCCACAGGGAACTGGGACATCAGGGTCTACCCCAGGTTCCTGGCGAGCCGATCAGTCGCGGAAGTTGTTGAACTGCAGCGGCATCTCGAACTCCTTGGCGCGCAGGGCGGCGATGGCCTCTTGCAGGTCGTCGCGTTTCTTGCCGGTGACACGTACCTGCTCACCCTGGATGGCGGCCTGGACCTTGAGCTTGGCGTCCTTGATGTGCGCGACGATCTTTTTCGCCAGCTCCTTGTCGATGCCTTCGCGGAACTTGGCTTCCTGTTTCATTTCCTTGCCGGAGGCATAGGCGTCCTTGACCTCGAGGCACTTGACGTCGATCTTGCGCTTGACCAGGGCCAGGCGCAGGATCTCGACCATGGCCTCGAGCTGGAAATCGGCCTCGGCGGTCAGCAGGACGGTCTGTTCCTTGTCCTTGAACTCGAAGGTGCCTTTGCCCTTGAGGTCATAGCGACGGTCCAGTTCCTTGACGGCATTCTCGACCGCGTTGGTGACTTCGTGCTTGTCCAGTTCCGATACCACGTCGAACGAAGGCATGGTTGTTCTCCAAATAAAAAACGCGCGCTCGTCTGAAGATGGAGCGCGGCGGGTTTGACGGTTAAAATGCGGACTCATTATAAACGGTTGCGAAACGCAGATGAGCAGCACCTGGCATATTCTCGGCGCCGGTAGCCTGGGCAGCCTGTGGGCCTGCCGGCTGGCACGCGCCGGCAAGGCGGTACAACTGGTCCTGCGCGACCGGCAGCGCCTGCAGGCCTACGAGGCGGCGGGCGGCCTGACGCTGGTCGAGCACGACCAGTCCAACCACTACGCGATCCCTGCGCAAATCCCCGAGGCCAGCGGCCCGATCCACCGCCTGGTGCTGGCGTGCAAGGCCTACGATGCCGCGCCCGCGATCGCCCGCCTGGCGCCGCGCCTGGTGCCGGGGGCGGAGCTGATCCTGCTGCAGAACGGCCTGGGCAGCCAGGACGAGGTCGCCGAGCAGGCGCCGCACGCGCGCTGCATCTTCGCCTCCAGCACCGAGGGCGCCTACCGCGAGGATACCTGGCAAGTCCGGTTCGCAGGCCATGGTTTCAACTGGCTGGGCGACCCGGCCAACCCCTTGGTGCCGGAGTGGTTCGATGACCTGCATGACGCGGGCATCCCCGCGCAATGGACCGTCGATATCCTTACCCGCCTGTGGCGCAAGCTAGCGCTGAACTGCGCCATCAATCCGCTGACCGTGATCAACGAGTGCCGCAACGGCGGGCTGCTGGAGCATCCCTGCGAAATCGCCACCCTGTGCACCGAGCTCAGCGAGCTGTTGCAACGCTGCGGCCAGCCCCAGGCTGCCGAAGACCTGGCCGACGAAGTGCAACGGGTGATCCAGGCCACCGCGGCCAACTACTCTTCGATGTACCAGGACGTGCGCGGCGGACGCCGCACCGAGATCCATTACCTGCTGGGGCACGTGTGCCGGGTCGCCGCCCGTCACGCCCAGGCGCTGCCGCACCTGGAACGGTTGCAGCGGCGACTGGTCGATAACCTGAAGTCACGCGGGCTGCCCGGCGACTGATCCGGGCTCTGCCCTGCCCTTTCATCCACTGATGCGGACGCTGCCTTGCCCATGACCCTGCGCCAACGCCTGGACAATCTCCCGGTCGGGCAAAAACTGCTGGCGGCGTTGCTGGTGCTGCTCGTCACCATCCTGCTGGTGGCCAACCTGACCTTCATCAGCGCCGCCTACTGGATCACCCAGGAAAGCATGGCGCCCCAGGCCTTGCAGACCATCGGCCGACTGGTATCCAACCCACAGCTGGCCGCACGTGCCGGTGACTCGCCGGAAAACGCCACGGCCTTGCTCGACGAGCTCGACAGCTACTCGCCACTGCGCGCCGCCGCACTCTATGGCGGTGACGGCAGCATGCTGGCGCAGTTGCAGCACGGGGTGCCGCTGGCCCTGCCCAAGCGGTTCCGCAACATCGATGGCTGGCGCCTCACCGAGTTCCGCAGCACCCAGCTGATCCGCCTGCCGCGTCCCGGCAAGCCGCCTGCCCATCTGTTGCTGGTGGCCAGCAGCGAGCTGCCGACAGCCTTCTACACCGGCACCCTCACCGCCAGCCTCGGCATCCTGGTGTTCAGCGTACTGCTGTGGCTGGTCGTTGCCCGGCAGATCAAGCGCCTGATCACCCAGCCGATCTATCAGCTCGAAGAAGTGTCGCGCCAGGTGACCCGCGAGGAGAACTACGCGCTGCGTGCCCGCCGCGGCAACGACGACGAGATCGGCAGCCTGGCCGATGCGTTCAACACCATGCTCTCGCGCATCGAGGCGCGCGAGCAGCAGCTCAAGCGCACCCGTGACGAGTTCCAGGATGCCTTCGACCAGGCCCAGGGCCTGGCCGAGGAAACCCGTCACACCAACCGCAAGCTGGAGCTCGAAGTCCAGGTCCGCAGCAAGATCGAAAAAAAGCTCACAGGCTTTCAGAACTACCTCAACAGCATCATCGACTCCATGCCCTCGGCCCTGATCGCTCTGGACGAGCAGCTCTATGTCACCCAGTGGAACCATGAAGCCACGGTGCTTTCGGGCACGCCGCTGGACGAGGCGCTGAACCAGCCGATCTTCCTCGCCTTCGAGCCACTCAAGCCGTACCTGACGCAGCTCAGGGAAAGTGTCGAGAAGCACCGGGTGGCGAAGATCGAGCGGGTGACCTGGACCCAGGGCGACGACGCTCGCCACTATGCCCTGACCTTCTACCCCCTGACCGGCGGTGGCGGACGCGGCGTGGTAATCCGCATCGACGACATCACCCAGCGGCTGTCGCTCGAGGAGATGATGGTGCAGTCCGAGAAGATGCTCTCGGTCGGTGGCCTGGCCGCTGGCATGGCCCACGAGATCAACAACCCGTTGGGCGCGATCCTGCACAACGTGCAGAACATTCGACGCCGCCTGTCGCCCGAGCTGCCGCGCAACCAGCAGCAGGCCGACGAGCTTGGCCTGGACCTGATGACCATCAACCGCTACCTGGAGACTCGCGAAGTGCCGCAACTGCTTGACGGTATCCAGCAGGCCGGGGCGCGGGCGGCCAAGATCGTCACCCACATGCTCAGTTTCAGCCGCCTCAGCAACCGCCAGCTCGCGCCCTGCGACTTGCCCGGGCTGATCGATCAGGCCCTTGAAATAGCCGGCAATGACTTTGACCTGGCCATCGGTTTCGACTTCCGGGGCCAGGCGATCGTGCGCCAGTTCGACCCCAGCCTTGGGCCGGTACCCTGCACCGCCAACGAGCTGGAGCAGGTACTGCTGAACCTGCTGAAAAACGCCGCCCAGGCCATCCATCAGCGCCCGGATGGGGCCGAGCCCGGCCGCATTACCCTGCGTACCCGCCTGAATCCGCCCTGGGCGGAAATCCAGGTCGAGGACAACGGGGTGGGCATGCCCGAGGCCGTGCGCAAGCGCACCTTCGAGCCCTTCTTCACCACCAAGGAGATCGGCCAGGGC
The DNA here is from genome assembly GCF_056312565.1 of Pseudomonas sp. JE3303. Classification (NCBI taxonomy): domain Bacteria; kingdom Pseudomonadati; phylum Pseudomonadota; class Gammaproteobacteria; order Pseudomonadales; family Pseudomonadaceae; genus Pseudomonas; species Pseudomonas sp. JE3303. Next base: position 84,886 of record NZ_JBWGIF010000002.1, on the reverse strand, counting down.
ACGGGCCTTGGGCTGTCGGTGTCGTACTTCATCATCACCAACAACCACAAGGGCCAGATGGAGGTGCAGTCCACGCCGGGGCAAGGTACCTGCTTCACCCTGCGCCTGCCCCTTGCCCCGCCCGCGCCTGTGGCGCAGTCCTAGAAGGAGTCATGACCATGGGCTTTCGCCTGTCGAAGATCTATACACGTACTGGAGACAAAGGCGAAACCGGCCTGGGCGATGGCCGCCGCGTACCCAAGGACCACCCGCGCATCGAAGCCATTGGCGAGGTGGACAGCCTCAACAGCCAGCTCGGCCTGCTGCTGGCGGGACTTGCCGAGCAAGGACTGAGTGAGGTGATCGAGGTTCTGGCGCCCTGCCAGCACCGGCTGTTCGACCTGGGGGGCGAGTTGGCGATGCCGACTTACCAGGCGCTGGGCCAGGTGGAAATCGACCGGCTGGAAGCGGCGATTGACCGCTGGAATGACGAGCTCGGGCCGCTGGAGAATTTCATATTGCCCAGTGGGTCGGCGCTGATTGCACAGGCGCATGTGTGCCGCAGCGTGGCGCGCAGTGCCGAGCGGCGGTGCCAGCAGTTGAACCGGGAAGAGCCGTTGGCAGGGGTCGGGTTGGCGTATATCAACCGGCTGTCCGACCTGCTGTTCGTCGCGGCGCGGATCATCGGGCGGCGGCAGGGGGTGGCGGAGGTGTTGTGGATGGCGGCCATGAAGCCGTAGCAGGGTTCTGCACTGCCTGTACCGACCCCTTCGCTGGCTTGCCAGCGAAGGGGCTGGAAGGATCAAAGAAGGTTTCAGATCTCGGGCCAGAACGCCCGGATCCCTGCAACCCCTTGCGCCCCAACCTGCCAGGCACGCTCGCGATCATCGGGGCCAACGCCACCCAGCAAGAACACCGGATGCCGGAATCCATCGATCAGCCGCTGCGCCTGCTCCCACCCCAGCGGCACCGCCTCGGGATGCGTCTGCGTCGCCTGCACCGGTGACAAGGTGACAAAGTCCACGCCCATCTGCTCGGCCAGCGCCAGCTCTTCAGCGCTGTGGCACGATGCTGCCAGCCAACGCTCCTTCGGGAATGGCCGCCCCTTCGCCGCGTACTTGCGCAACTGCGCAGCCGTCAGGTGCCAGCCGGCAGAAGGGAAATCACCCAGCCACTCCAGCGGACCCTTCAGCATCAGCTGAGCCTTGCCCGCGCACAGCCCTGCGGCATCCACGGCTACATCGCGGTACTTGGGGTCGTACATGTCCGGTGCGCGCAGCTGGACCAGCTTGATCCCACCGGCGACCGCCTTCTGGATGCCACGCAGCATCTGCGGTACTTCCAGGTCTTGCGGGGTGATCAGGTACTGGTCGGGCAGCCTGGCCGCGGCCACGATCGGCTGGTTCGCCTCGGGGAACTCATACTGCCCCAGCTCGCGCGGCGAGACCCACGCCAGTGGCTGGCCCTCGGCGCCGTGCGGTTCACCGTTGAAGGCCGAAACTTCCCAGACATCGAGCAGCACGTGCTTGTCGGGGTAGTCATGTCCCACCTTGATCAACGGCCGCGAGGCAGTCACCTCGATGCCCAGCTCCTCGCGCAGCTCGCGTGCCAGCGCCGCGACGATGGACTCGCCCTCCTCGACCTTGCCGCCGGGGAATTCCCACAGTCCGCCCTGGTGCTGGGTATCGGCACGGCGGGCAATCAGGATCCGGCCATCGGCGCCGCGGATCACCGCCGCCACTACATGAATGCGTTTCACCCTGCCCGCTCCGCCAGTCCCGCTTTGCGCCAGGCCTGGAAGGCCGGCCATTGGTAGATCGTCTCGATATACAAGGCAGCCTCGGCAGGCACGTCGACCCGGTAGGTACGCAGGCGCACGGCCACAGGGGCGAAGAATGCATCAGCCAGGCTCGGCTTGCCGAACAGGAAGGGGCCGCTTTCCTTGGCCGCCAACCGGCACTCGGACCACAGCGCGACGATGCGGTCGATGTCCACCTGCACGTCCAGTGGCATGTTTTCCAGCGCCTGTGAGCGCGAAAGATCGAACGGCATGTGGCTGCGCAGGGCGGTAAAGCCACTGTGCATCTGCGCGCATGCCGAGCGCGCCTGGGCACGGGCGGCGACATCGGCCGGCCAGAGCTGGGCCTCGGGATGGCGTTCGGCGAGGTATTCGGCGATCGCCAGCGAATCGGCGATGATGCCGTGCTCGGTCTTGAGCAGCGGTACCTTGCCGGTCGCGGAGAGGGCGAGAATCCGTCCCCGGGTATCAGGCTGGTTGAGCTTGATCAGGGTTTCTTCATAAGGCACACCGGCAAGCTCGAGGGCCAGGGCGCCACGCAGCGACCAGGAAGAGTAGAGCTTGTCGCCGATGATCAGTTGATAGCTCATGGTTCGGCTCCAGAAGAGGGATGAAACCTGCTGCCGACAAAGCCTCCACCGAGGTGGCCTTGCCGGCGCTCAGTGGATCAGGTCCGGTATTCAGCGTTGATCTTCACGTACTCGTGGGACAGGTCGGTGGTCCAGATCGTTTCGCTGCACTGGCCACGGCCGAGTTCGATGCGGATGGTGATCTCTTCACGGGCCATTACCTCAGCCCCCTGCGCCTCGGTGTAGCTCGCGCTGCGTCCGCCCTTGCTGGCGATGCAGACATCGCCCAGGTAAACATCGATCAGGCTGACGTCGAGCTGCGGCACACCGGCACGGCCGACGGCGGCGAGGATGCGGCCCCAGTTGGGGTCGGAGGCGAACAACGCCGTCTTGATCAGCGGCGAGTGAGCGACGGCATAGCCGACGTCCAGGCACTCCTGGTGATTACCTCCACCGTTGACTTCGACGGTCACGAACTTGGTCGCGCCTTCGCCATCACGCACGATGGCCTGGGCCACTTCCATGCACACTTCGAACACGGCTTTTTTCAACGCTTCGAACAGTGGGCCGCTGGCTTCGGTGACTTCGGCAACCGCAGCCTTGCCGGTGGCGATCAGCATGCAGCAATCATTGGTCGAGGTATCGCCGTCGATGGTGATGCGGTTGAACGACCTGTTGGCGCCGTCGAGCATCAGGTCCTTGAGCACCGCAGGGGCAACCTTGGCGTCGGTGGCGATGTAGCCGAGCATGGTGGCCATGTTCGGGCGGATCATGCCGGCGCCTTTGCTGATACCAGTGACCGTGATGGTCACGCCGTCATGCTGGAATTGGCGGCTGGCACCCTTGGGCAGGGTGTCGGTGGTCATGATGCCGGTGGCGGCAGCGGCCCAGTTGTTTTCCGACAGGTCGTCCAGGGCTGCCTGCAAGGCGCCTTCGATTTTCTCGACGGGCAGTGGCTCACCGATCACGCCGGTGGAAAACGGCAGCACCGCGCTGGCATCGACACCGGTCAGTTCGGCGAGCTTGGCGCAGGTGCGCTCGGCTGCGGCCAGGCCCGGGGCACCGGTACCGGCGTTGGCGTTGCCGGTGTTGGTCAGCAGGTAGCGTACAGGACCCTGCACGCGCTGCTTGGCCAGGATGACCGGTGCCGCGCAGAAGGCATTGAGGGTGAACACGCCGGCAACGCTCGCGCCTTCGGCGCAGCGCATCACCACCACATCCTTGCGCCCTGGGCGCTTGATGCCCGCAGAGGCGATACCCAGTTCGAAACCCGGAACCGGGTGCAAGGTTGGCAAAGGACCCAGACCAACAGCCATGAAATCGCTCCTAGAAAAGTATGTCGCCAAGCCGGCGGCCAGGCTTGAAAGGGGCCGCGATGCGGCCCCTTCGCGGCACAAGGCCGCTCCCACAGGTTCTGGGCTGACTCCGGTAGCGAAGTGAGTTCAGGACACTGTGGGAGCGGCCTTGTGCCGCGAAGGGGCTGCAAGGCAGCCCCGGGATACACGCACTACAACAGCGATCAGTCGATCTGGCCGTGGCAATGCTTGAACTTCTTGCCCGAACCACACCAGCACGGCTCATTGCGGCCCAGCTTCTGGTCGTTGCGCACGGGCGCGGCAGCGACCGCCACTTCAGCGCCTTCTTCCTGCGGCTCCGCAGCCTCGAGCCCTGGGGCCTCGGCGTGCTGGAACTGCATGCGGCCGGCCAGCTCCTCGGCTTCGCGGCGCAGACGGGCCTCTTCCTCGGCCGGGTCTTCGCGGCGAACCTGAACGTGCGAGAGCACGCGGATGGCATCGCGCTTGATCGAGTCGAGCAGCTCCTGGAACAGGGTGAAGGACTCTCGCTTGTATTCCTGCTTCGGGTTCTTCTGCGCATAGCCGCGCAGGTGAATGCCATGACGCAGGTGATCCATGGTCGACAGGTGATCTTTCCACAGGTCGTCCAGCACGCGCAGCAGGATCTGCTTCTCGAAGGTGCGCAGCGCCTCTTCGCCAGCCTGCTCTTCCTTCTCGTGGTAGGCGGTGATCAGTTCGTTGAGCAGCTTCTCGCGCAAGGTCTCTTCATAGAGCTTGTCGTCTTCGTCGAGCCACTGCTGGATCGGCAGCTTCACGGCGAAGTCGCTGGCCAGTGCCGCTTCCAGACCCGGCACGTCCCACTGCTCGGGCAGCGATTGCGGCGGGATGTGCTGGCTGATGGTGACGTCGAGCACTTCCTGGCGGAAGTCCTTGATGGTGTCGCCAATGTTCTGCGCAGCCAGCAGGCTGTTGCGCATGTGGTAGATCACCTTGCGCTGTTCGTTGGCGACGTCATCGAATTCGAGCAGTTGCTTGCGGATGTCGAAGTTGCGGCCTTCGACCTTGCGCTGGGCTTTTTCGATCGCGTTGGTGACCATGCGATGCTCGATGGCCTCGCCGGACTGCATGCCCAGGGCCTTCATGAAGTTCTTCACGCGGTCCGAGGCGAAGATGCGCATCAGGCTGTCTTCGAGCGACAGGTAGAAACGGCTCGAGCCAGGATCGCCCTGACGGCCCGAACGGCCACGCAGCTGGTTGTCGATACGGCGCGATTCATGGCGCTCGGAGGCGATGACGTGCAGGCCGCCCGACTCGATGACCTGTTGGTGGCGCTTCTGCCAGTCGGCCTTGATCTGCGCGACCTGCTCGTCACTCGGGGCTTCCATGGCCGCGACCTCGACTTCCCAGTTACCGCCCAGGAGGATGTCGGTACCGCGGCCCGCCATGTTGGTGGCGATGGTCAGCGCACCCGGGCGGCCGGCCTGGGCGATGATCTCGGCTTCTTTCTCGTGGTACTTGGCGTTGAGAACCTTGTGCGCGATGCCTTCCTTGGTGAGCAGGCTGGACATGTGCTCGGAGGTCTCGATGGTCGCGGTACCGACCAGAACCGGACGCTCCAGGGCCATGCTCTCCTTGATGTCGGCAATGATCGCCGCGTACTTCTCGTCGGCAGTCAGGTACACCAGGTCGTTGAAGTCTTTTCGCGCCAATGGCTTGTTCGGCGGGATGACCATCACGTTGAGCTGATAGATCTGGGCGAACTCGAAGGCCTCGGTGTCAGCGGTACCGGTCATGCCGGAGAGCTTGTTGTAGAGGCGGAAGTAGTTCTGGAAGGTGGTCGAGGCCAGGGTCTGGCTCTCGGCCTGGATGTTCAGGTTTTCCTTCGCCTCGATGGCCTGGTGCAGGCCCTCGGAGAGGCGGCGGCCCGGCATGGTGCGGCCGGTGTGCTCGTCGATCAGCAGGACCTGGCCATCCTGGACGATGTACTCGACGTTGCGATGGAACAGCTTGTGCGCGCGCAGGCCGGCATAGACGTGGGTCAGCAGGCCCAGGTTATGCGACGAATACAGGCTCTCGCCCTCGCCCAGCATGCCCGACTGGGCGAGCATCTCTTCGATGAACTGGTGACCGGCCTCGTTGAGCTCGACCTGGCGGCTCTTCTCGTCGATCTTGTAGTGGCCTTCCTGGGTGACCTCGCCTTCGACTTCCTCGATGTGCTGCACCAGGCGCGGGATCAGGCGGTTGATCTCGATGTACAGCTTGGAGCTGTCCTCGGCCTGGCCAGAGATGATCAGCGGGGTACGGGCCTCGTCGATAAGGATCGAGTCGACCTCGTCGATCACCGCGAAGTTGAGCTCGCGCTGGAACTTCTCGTCCACGCTGAACGCCATGTTGTCGCGCAGGTAGTCGAAACCGAATTCGTTGTTGGTGCCGTAGGTGATGTCAGCGGCGTAGGCGGCGCGCTTCTCTTCCGGTGGCTGGAAGGGCGTGACGACGCCCACGGACAGGCCAAGGTATTCGTACAGCGGACGCATCCAGTTGGCGTCGCGGCGGGCCAGGTAGTCGTTGACCGTGACCACGTGCACGCCCTTGCCGGACAAGGCATTGAGGTACACCGCCAGGGTTGCGACCAAGGTCTTGCCTTCGCCGGTGCGCATCTCTGCGATCATGCCCTCGTGCAGGGTCATGCCGCCGATCAGCTGCACGTCGAAGTGACGCATGCCCATGACGCGCTTGCCCGCTTCGCGGCAGACGGCGAAGGCTTCGGGCATGAGCTGGTCGAGGGTTTCGCCTTTGGCCAGGCGCTCTTTGAGCGCTGCGGTCTTGTCGCGCAGCTGCTCGTCGGAGAGGGCCAACATCTGCTCTTCGAAGGCATTGACGATGCTCACCGTCTTGAGCATGCGTTTGACTTCACGCTCGTTCTTGCTTCCAAAAAGTTTTTTTAACAAAGGCGCAAACATATTGGCAGGATCTTCCACACATAGGGATGGAGGGCGGCCCCGTGAGTCGCCCGAGCAGCCCTAAAGGCCGCATGCGAACGAGCATTCTACCCGGAAACGATGGTGAGGAAAGTGGTGGATTTCCTTCATGCTGGCACAGCGCTTTGACGGGGCATTTCTTAGATGAGGGCATTTGGTGCAAGTTCAAGCCCCCCCTGAAATGGTGCGGGCCGCGGGTCTGGCAACAGGATCGGCTCAAGGCCGATCTGGTAAGATGACCCGTTCTGTAACCTCTGGTGTCATCCCCAATGGCGTATACGCCCTCGCCCGCCCTTCTGCCGGCCGCCTTGCTGCGCCAGGCCCGACCACTGAAGGCCCTGCTGAACCAGGCCCAGCGCCTGTCCCAACTGCAGCGCCTGGTGGAAAGCCAGCTGCAACCGGCTGCCCGCGAGCATTGCCATGTGGCGTCCTGGCGAGAGGGTGTTCTCCTGCTGGTGGTCACCAATGGGCATTGGGCCACTCGGCTGCGTTACCAGCAGAAGCGCTTGCAGCGGCAGTTGCAAGTGATGGATGCGTTCTATGGCTTGCAGCGCATCTCCTTCAAGGTGCAGCCTCCGGCGTTCCACGAGCGTCCGGCCGGCCCGGGCCCGGCGTTGTCCGGCAATGCCGCGCAAAGCATCCAGTCGACCGCCGAAGGCATCACCGACCCCAAGCTGCGCGCCGCCCTCGAGCGCCTCGCCCGGCATGCGCCGGAGCTTTAGGACAGGAATAAAAAAGGCCACCCGAAGGTGGCCTTGAAGAACTAGAGAGTGTTCGAACTTACACCGCCGCAACGGGACGCATGTAAGAGATCGGTGCCGTACTGGCATCTTCGAAGGTGACCACTTCCCAGGCATCGGTTTCGGCGATCAGCTTGCGCAGCAGCTGGTTGTTCAGCGCGTGTCCGGACTTGTAGCCCTTGAACTCGCCGATCAGGCTGTTGCCGAGCAGATACAGGTCGCCAATGGCGTCGAGGATCTTGTGTTTGACGAATTCGTCTTCGTAGCGAAGACCGTCTTCGTTCAGAACGCCGTCGGTGTCTACCACGATGGCGTTTTCTACACTGCCGCCAAGCGCGAGGTTGTGCTTGCGCAGGTACTCGATATCGCTCATGAAACCGAAGGTCCGGGCGCGACTGACTTCCTTCACGAAGGAGGTGCTGGAAAAGTCGACACTGGCACTCTGGGTCCGGTTACGGAAAGCCGGGTGATCGAAGTCGATCTCGAAGCTCACCTTGAACCCGTCGAAAGGCATGAAGGTAGCGCGCTTGTCGCCGTCCTCCACAGTCACTTCGCGCAGGATGCGGATGAACCTCTTGGCTGCGTCCTGTTCTTCCAGGCCGGCAGACTGAATCAGGAATACAAAGGGCCCTGCGCTACCGTCCATGATCGGAACTTCCGACGCGGAGAGCTCGACGTAGGCGTTATCGATGCCAAGGCCAGCCATGGCCGAAAGCAGGTGCTCTACCGTGTCGACCTTTACGTCGCCATTGACCAGCGTCGTCGACATGGTGGTTTCGCCAACGTTTGCCGCACGAGCCGGAATCTCGACCACTGGATCGAGGTCGGCGCGGCGGAAGACGATGCCGGAGTCCACAGGGGCAGGCTTGAGGGTCAGGTAGACCTTCTCACCGGAGTGCAGGCCGACGCCTGTGGCACGGATGGTATTCTTCAGGGTGCGTTGTTTAATCATGGCATTGGCCGCTTCAGCGCAATTTGCGAACTGGTATCAACAAAGACTGGGGATGATAACAGACCCTGCCTTTGCTGAATACCAATCACCTTTATACCCCTGATAAATTCCATCAATCAGCCTGACGACGCAGGAAGGCCGGGATGTCCAGATAATCAAGGTCATCCTGAGGGTTGAGCTTGGCGGCTGCCGCAGCGCCCGCATGCGCCTGGTTGCGCATGACGGTCGGACGCTCCAGGTCGCGGTAGTTGACCGAAGGCTCGTGGCGCGAAGGTGCCGGGGCCGAAGCCTCGTACGCGGCGGCAGCGCTTTGCAGCGTGTTGTCGATGACCTTGACCGGTTTCTCGATGCGCGCGCCCAGGCCGGTGGCCACGACGGTCACGTGCAGTTCGTCACGCATGTCCGGGTCGATGACGGTACCGACCTTGACCATTGCGTGATCGGAGGCGAAGGCCTCGATGATGCTGCCCACGTCCGAGTACTCGCCCAGCGACAGGTCGGGACCAGCGGTGATGTTGACCAGAATACCGCGCGCACCCTGCAGGTTGACGTCTTCGAGCAGCGGGTTGCGGATGGCTGCCTCGGTGGCTTCACGTGCACGGTTCGGGCCGCTTGCGCAGCCGGTACCCATCATCGCCATGCCCATTTCGCTCATGACAGTGCGCACGTCGGCGAAGTCGACGTTGATCATGCCTGGACGCTTGATGATGTCGGAGATGCCGCGGACGGCCCCGGCCAGTACATCGTCGGCCTTGGCGAAGGCGGACAGCAGGCTGGCGTCCTTGCCCAGGATGGTCAGCAGCTTTTCGTTAGGGATGGTGATCAGCGAGTCAACGCTGTCAGCCAGCGCGCGGATGCCTTCATCGGCGATCTGCATGCGCTTGCGGCCCTCGAACGGGAACGGACGGGTCACCACCGCAACGGTGAGGATACCCATCTCTTTCGCCACTTCGGCAATGATCGGCGCAGCACCGGTACCGGTACCGCCACCCATGCCGGTGGTAATGAACACCATGTTGGTGCCCTGGAGCACTTCGGCGATGCGCTCACGGTCTTCCAGCGCGGCCTGGCGGCCGACTTCAGGGTTCGCACCGGCACCCAGACCCTTGGTCACGCCAGTACCCAGCTGCAGGATGGTGCGCGCGCCGATGTTCTTCAGCGCCTGTGCATCGGTGTTGGCGCAGATGAATTCCACGCCTTCGATGCTGCTCTTGACCATGTGGTTGACGGCATTGCCACCACCACCACCAACACCGATCACCTTGATGACCGGACTTTGCGGGACGTTGTCTACAAGCTCGAACATTTTCCCTCTCCTTTCAGTTCTCTAGTTTTTCTTGCGCCTACCACTACTGCTTTGAAACTTAGAAATTGCCCTGGACCCAGCGCTTGAATCGCTCAAGCACTGGAGCCTTCGGTTCATCGCCATAGCTGTTGCTGCTGTTACCCGTCAGGGGCACGCCGTCGGCCTGCTTCAGCAGGCCGTAGGTCAGCAAGCCCACGCCGGTGGAATAAATCGGGTTGCGCACCACGTCACTCAGGCCGCGGACGCTGTGCGGCACGCCAAGGCGTACCGGCATGTGGAAGATCTCCTCGGCCAGTTCCACCGCGCCTTCCATCTTGGCGGTGCCGCCGGTCAGGACGATGCCCGCGGGCACCAGGTCCTCGTAGCCGCTGCGGCGCAGCTCGGCCTGGATCAGCGTGAAGAGCTCGTCGTAACGCGGCTCGACCACTTCGGCCAAGGCCTGGCGCGACAACTCGCGCGGAGGACGGTCGCCGACGCTTGGCACCTTGATGGTCTCGCCGGCACCGGCCAGCTTGGCCAGGGCGCAGGCGTAGCGGATCTTGATTTCCTCGGCGTACTGGGTCGGCGTGCGCAGGGCCATGGCGATGTCGTTGGTGACCTGGTCGCCGGCGATCGGGATCACGGCAGTGTGACGGATCGCACCTTCGGTGAAGATGGCGATATCGGTGGTGCCGCCACCGATGTCCACCAGGCACACGCCCAGTTCCTTTTCATCGTCGGTCAGCACCGAGTAGGCCGAGGCCAACTGCTCGAGGATGATGTCGTCGATCTCGAGACCGCAGCGGCGCACGCACTTTTCGATGTTCTGGGCGGCGTTGACCGCGCAGGTGACGACGTGGACCTTGGCTTCCAGGCGCACGCCCGACATGCCCAGGGGCTCGCGCACGCCCTCCTGGTTGTCGATCACGTAGTCCTGCGGCAGGGTATGCAGCACGCGCTGGTCAGCTGGAATGGCCACGGCCTGGGCCGCATCGAGCACGCGCTCCAGGTCGGCGGTGCTGACCTCGCGGTCGCGGATGGCGACGATGCCGTGGGAGTTGAGGCTGCGGATATGATTGCCCGCCACGCCGACAAATGCCGAGTGGATACGGCAGCCTGCCATCAGCTGCGCTTCTTCGACAGCGCGCTGGATCGACTGCACCGTCGACTCGATGTTCACCACCACGCCTTTCTTCAGGCCGCGCGAGGGATGAGTGCCGATACCCACGATCTCCAGGGTACCGTCCTCGCTCACTTCGCCCACCAGCGCCACCACCTTGGAGGTGCCAATGTCCAGCCCGACGATCATTTTGCCGCTATGCGCATTTGCCATGGTCCTGCCTCTCTCTAATTCTTCGCAACGGCGGATTGGGCCGTCGTCGGTGCAATCGGTTCCCGCCAGCCAACGGCCAGGCCATTGGCATAGCGCAGATCGATGCGGGCGATGTTGGTGATCTGCTCTTTGAGTGTCTTGTCGTAAATGGCAATGAAGCGGCGCAACTTCTCCACCAGGTGGTCACGCCCGAGCAGCAGCTCGATACCAGGACCGGCACTGCCGGCGCCAGTGGTCAGGAACCAGCTGCCGCGCTCGCGCAGTTCGAGGCGGGCGATGGAGAACCCGAGAGGGCGCAGCATCTGGCTCAACACCTGGTACTGCTGCATGACTTGTTGCTGCGCCCGCTGCGGCCCGAAGAGCTGCGGCAGGTGCTCGTAGTTGGCAAGCTCACGCGGGGTGAATGCCTGGCCCTGGTTGTTGAGCAAGGCTTCATCGCCCCAGCGCGCCACCGGGAGCTGTTCTTCGAGGCGGATCACCACTTCGTCAGGCCAGACGCGGCGCACTTCGGCATGGGCAATCCATGGCATCTGCTCAAGCTCGGCGCGCATCGCGGGCAGGTCGACACTGAAGAAGCTTGCCGCCACGTATGGCGCGATCCGCTGCTGCACTGCCTGCTGGCTGATGTAGCTGAGGTCGCCCTGGACGGCGATCTTGGTGATCGGACGGTCGGCATAAGGCATCAGGCGCTGCGCGCCTTCATACGCGCCAAACCCTGCGGCCACCAGCAGGACCGGCCAGAGCAGGCGCTTGAACACGCTGAAGTTGGCCTTGGAAAGGCGCGCCGAAAGTGGCTCTTCGGCCACCATACGGCTGGCACCGCGCGGCACCGGCTTGCTTCGACCGGGGGCGGGTTGCTGATGACGTAACATCGCGCCTTGCATGATGATTAACCTCGCGTCTCGACGCTTGCCGCCAGGATCGCCAGCACCAGTTGCTGGAAGTCCAGGCCGGCAGCGCGTGCCGCCATGGGTACCAGGCTATGGTCAGTCATGCCTGGTGCGGTGTTGACTTCGAGCAGCCAGAACCGGCCCTGCTCGTCCTGCATCACGTCCAGACGGCCCCAGCCCTCGATGCCGATGGCATCGCAGGCACGCGCGGTCAGGTCGATCAGCTCCTGTTCACGGTCAGCGTCCAGCCCGCACGGAATACGGTACTGGGTGTCATTGGCCAGATACTTGGCGTCGTAGTCGTAGAACGAATGCGGGGTACCCAGGGCGATCGGCGGCAGCACCTGCCCGCGCAAGGTCGCCACGGTAAATTCCGGACCGTGAATCCATTGCTCGACCAGGACTTGCGAATCGTAGGTGGCGGCCTCTTTCCAGGCGGTGACCAGCTCTGCAACGCTGTTCACCTTGGCCATGCCGATACTGGAACCCTCATGGGCGGGTTTGACGATAAGCGGGAAGCCCAGTTCCGTGCCCGCGCAAATACAATCGGCTTCACTGCCCAGCACCGCATGACGCGGGGTGGGAATACCAAGGCTCTGCCACACCTGCTTGGTGCGCAGCTTGTCCATGGCCAGGGCCGAGGCGAGGATGCCGCTGCCGGTGTAGGGAATCCCGAGGCACTCCAGCAGGCCTTGCATGCTGCCGTCTTCACCGCCACGGCCGTGGAGAATGATGAAGGCGCGGTCGAGTTTTTCCTGTACCAGGCGAGCCAGCAGGTCATCGCCGACGTCGATGGCGACCACGTCGACACCGGCGCTGGTCAGCGCCTCGATCACCGCGGCGCCGGACTTGAGCGAGACTTCACGCTCGGCGCTCTTGCCGCCATAGAGCACGCCGACCCGGCCGAAGGCTTTCGGGTCGAGGGTCGAACGCAGGGAAGCGTAATCCGGCTTGATCATTTCGACTTCCCCTGGTTGACCACGGCACCGGCGAACAGCGGGCTCTTGAGCAGTTGCGGGGCGAGGCCGCCGATGTCACCGGCGCCCTGGCACAGCAGGATGTCGCCAGCACGCAGCAGCGGCTTGACCAGCGGTGCCAGCTCCACGCCACGCTCGATGTAGATCGGGTCGAGCTGGCCACGCTGTCGGATGCTGTGGCACAGCTGGCGGCTGTCTGCGCCCGGGATTGGCTCTTCGCCGGCCGGATAGACTTCCATCAACAGCAGCACGTTGGCATCGGCCAGCACCTGCACGAAGTCGTCGTACAGGTCGCGGGTACGGCTGAAACGGTGCGGCTGGTAGACCATCACCAGGCGACGCTCAGGCCAGCCGCCACGGACGGCCTTGATCACTGCGGCGACTTCGGTCGGGTGGTGACCGTAGTCGTCGACCAGCATCACGCTGCCGCCCTCGACGGGCAACTCGCCATAGACCTGGAAACGTCGACCTACACCCTGGAAGCCCGACAGGCCCTGGACGATCGCCTCGTCGCTGATGCCTTCGTCGGTAGCGATGGCAATGGTCGCCAGGGCATTGAGCACGTTGTGGTTGCCCGGCATGTTGACCGACACATCCAGCGGCTCGCGATCACGGCGCAGTACGGTGAAGTGGGTCTGCATGCCCGACTGGCGCACATTGATCGCACGCACGTCGGCGGCTTCGCCGAAGCCATAGGTCACGGCCGGGCGCTTGACCTGCGGCAGGATCTCGCGCACCACCGGGTCGTCCAGGCAGACTACCGCCAAGCCGTAGAACGGCAGGTTGTGGAGGAACTCCACAAAGGTCTTCTTCAGCTTGTTGAAGTCGCCTTCGTAGGTCGCCATGTGGTCGGCGTCGATGTTGGTGACCACGGCCACCAGCGGCTGCAGGTGGAGGAAGCTGGCATCGCTCTCGTCGGCTTCGGCGATCAGGTAGCGGCTGGTGCCGAGCTGGGCATTGGTACCCGCGGCATTGAGGCGGCCGCCGATGACGAACGTCGGATCAAGGCCGCCTGCGGCGAACACCGAGGCCAGCAGGCTGGTGGTGGTGGTCTTGCCGTGGGTCCCGGCGACGGCGATGCCGTGACGGTAGCGCATCAGCTCGGCGAGCATCTCGGCGCGCGGCACTACCGGGATACGACGCTCCAGGGCCGTGGCGACTTCCGGGTTGGCGGTGTTGACCGCGCTGGAAACCACCAGCACGTCAGCGTTGGCCGCGTTCTCGGCACGGTGACCGACGAAGATCTCGGCACCGAAGGATTCCAGGCGCTCGGTAACGGGCGAGGCCTTGAGATCGGAGCCCGACACCTGGTATCCCAGGTTCAGCAGCACTTCGGCAATCCCGCACATGCCCACGCCGCCGATGCCGACGAAGTGGATACGGCGGATACGGCGCATTTCAGGCTGCGGCATGGCTTTCTGGTTCTCAACCATGGGCCACCTCCAGGCAGATGTCTACGACGGTGCCGGTAGCGGCAGGCTTGGCCAGGCGCCGTGCGGTGGCGGCCATGGTGTTGAGTTTCTCGGGTTGCATCAGCACCTCGTTCAGGCGTTCAGCGAGCTGCGCTGCGCCAGTTGTCGCTTGTGGCATCAGGAAGGCGGCGCCTTCACGAGCCAGATAATGGGCGTTGTGGGTCTGGTGGTCGTCGATCGCATGGGGCAACGGCACCAGCATCGAGGGCAGGCCCGCCGCGGCGAGTTCGCTCACCGTCAGGGCGCCGGCCCGGCACACCACCAGGTCGGCCCAGCCATAGGCATGGGCCATGTCCTTGATGAAGGGCTCTACCTGAGCCTCGACACCGGCTTCTCGGTAACGCTCGGCGGTCACCGGCGCGTGCTGCTTGCCCGCCTGATGGAACACTTCGGGCCTGACATCCTCGGGCACTCCGGCCAGGGCCTGGGGCAGCAGCTTGTTCAGAGGTTCGGCGCCCAGGCTGCCACCCAGCACCAGCAGCCGCGCGCGGCGACCGGTCAGTGTGGCGCGGCCTGGCTCGAGAAACAGCTCCGCACGCACCGGGTTGCCAGTGGTACGGCGCTTGTCGCTGGCGCCAAAGGTATCGGGGAAGGCTTCGCAGACTCGCCCTGCCAGCGGCACCAGCATCCGGTTGGCGGTGCCGGCGCGGGCATTCTGCTCGTGGATCACCAGCGGCACGCCGCACAGCCGCGCGGCCAGGCCACCAGGGCCCGTCACGTATCCGCCGAATCCAACCACGCATACCGGCTTGATCTGGCCAATGATCCGCCGTGCCTGCAGCACGGCCTTGACCAGGGTCAATGGCGCCTTGAGCAACGACAACTTGCCTTTGCCGCGCAGGCCGCTGACCTGGATCAGGTGCAGGGGCAAACCGGCCTGCGGTACCAGCTCGTTCTCGATCCCGCGCGGGGTACCCAGCCAGTGCACGCTGTAGCCACGCGCCTGGAACTCGCGGGCACAGGCCAGCGCCGGGAACACATGGCCCCCGGTGCCGCCTGCCATGATCAGTACATTCTTGCCGTCAGCGGCCATGTTGCGCCTCCTCGGCAAAATCGCTCTCGTTGAATTCGTGCTCTTCGCTGCCCAGGTGCGTGCGGCTCTCCCACTCGATGCGCAACAGCAAGCCGACGCAGGCGCAGCAGATCACCAGCGAGCTGCCCCCATAGCTGAGGAACGGCAAGGTCAGGCCCTTGGTCGGCAGCAGACCGACGTTCACGCCGATATTGATCAGGAACTGGCCGATCCACAGGAAGGCCAGGCCGAATGCCATGTAGGCGGCAAAGAACTGCTTGGCTTTTTCGGCCCACAGGCCGATGTACAGGGCGCGGACGGTGACGAAGACGAACAGGCCCACGGTCAGCAGCGATCCGATCACTCCCAGCTCCTCGGCAAGTACCGAGAACACGAAGTCGGTGTGCGCTTCGGGCAGATAGAACTGCTTCTGTACGCTGTTGCCCAGGCCCACGCCCAGCCACTCGCCGCGGCCGAAAGCGATCAGCGCCTGGGTCAGCTGGTAGCCGGAACCGAACTGGTCCGACCAGGGATCGGTGAAGGTGATAAGCCGTGCCATCCGGTAGGGCTGCGCCTGCACCAGCACGAACACCGCGACCACGGCCAGCACAACCATCAGGCTGAAGCGGAACAGCCCTACCCCCCCGAGGAACAGCATGGCCGCCGCCGCACCCATCATGACTACGGTGGCGCCGAAGTCCGGCTCCATCAGCAGCAGGCCGGCCATCGGCAGGAGCACGATGAACGGCTTGAAGAAACCCATCCAGCTTTCGCGTACTTCCTGCTGGCGGCGCACCAGGTAGCCCGCGAGATAGATCACCACGAAGACCTTGGCGATCTCCGACGGCTGCACGTTGAAGAAGCTGAAGCCGATCCAGCGCATCGAGCCGTTCACTTCGCGGCCGATGCCAGGCACCAGCACCAGCACCAGCAAGGCGAATGCACCGACCAGCATGGTGAAGCCCATGCGTTGCCAGGTCGCGATCGGCACGAGCATGGTCACTCCGCAGGCGACCAGGCCGATGGCCACGTACACCAGGTGTCGGAACATGTGATACAGCGGGTTTCCCGACTGCACCGCGGCCACTTCCGAAGAGGCCGAGGTGATCATGACCAGGCCAAGGCCCAGCAGCGCCAGACAGCCAGCGAGGAAGGCGAAGTCCAGGTCGATGCCACGGCCGCTGATCAGCGGCGACGGGTACGGCTTGATGATGTTGAAAATCATGCCAGCCCTCCCACGGCCTGGGCGAACAGGCGCCCACGCTCTTCGAAGTTCCTGAACATGTCCAGGCTGGCGCAGGCCGGCGACAGCAGCACGGCGTCGCCCGCCTGGGCCAGTCCGGCGCATTGCTGCACGGCCTCATCGAGTGTTTTCACGCGGATCAGCGGCACGCTGTCTCCCAGCGTCTGGGCGAGCCTTTCGGCGTCGCGTCCGAGCAGCACCACGGCACGGCAGTAAGTGGCGACCGGCTCGCGCAGGGCGCTGAAATCAGCACCCTTGCCGTCGCCGCCAGCGATCAGGACCAGCTTGCCGTCGACATCGACACCCAGGCCTTCGATGGCCGCCAGGGCAGCACCGACGTTGGTGGCCTTGGAATCGTCGTACCAGTTCACACCATCGCGCTCGCGCACCCACTGGCAGCGATGCGCGAGACCGGCGAACTCGCGCAGGCTTTCGAGCATCGCATCGAACGGCAGGCCTGCCGCATGCCCCAGGGCCAGGGCAGCCAGGGCATTGCTCTGGTTGTGGGCCCCGCGGATTTTCAGCTCGCGCACCGGCATCAGTGCCTGGAACTCGAACGCGAGGTATTTCTCGCCATCCACTTCGCGCAGGCCAAACGACTTGAAGTCCGGGGCGTTGAGACCAAAGGACCAGCATGGCCGGCCCTCGACAGGCAACGGCCGGCTCAGCGCGTCCTGGCGGTTGACCACGACCTGGCGCGCGCCCCGGAAGATCCGATGCTTGGCCAGGTGATACGCCGGCAACCCGCTGTAGCGGTCCATGTGGTCTTCGCTGATGTTCAGCACAGTGGCCACTTCAGCGTTGAGCTGGTCGGTGGTTTCAAGCTGAAAACTCGAGAGCTCCATGACGTACAGCTCGACACTGTCGTCGAGCAGGTCCAGCGCTGGCGTGCCGAGGTTTCCGCCAACGGCGACGCGCTTGCCGGCCTTGGCCGCCATCTCGCCTACCAGGGTGGTCACGGTGCTCTTGGCGTTGGAGCCGCTGATCGCAACGATGGGGGCCTTGGCGTAACGGGCAAACAGCTCGATATCACCCGACAGCCGCACGCCGCGGGCCGCCGCCTGCTGCAAGGCAGGGGTCGCCAGCGCGAGGCCCGGGCTCACGTAGAGCTCGTTGGCACGGCAGAGGAAGTCCACGTCCAGCTCGCCACAGCGCACCTCTACCTGCGGATAGTCGCGCCGCAAGGTGTCCAGCTCCGGCGGCTGCTCGCGGGTGTCGGCGACTGCAAAGGCAATGCCCCGGCTCGCCAGGAAGCGAACCAGGGACATGCCGCTCTTGCCGAGGCCGACAACGATGCGGAAGTGGTCAGAAGCGATCAGTGACACGCTCATCTACCTCAGTTTCAGGGTGGCAAGGCCGATCAGCACGAGAATCACGGTGATGATCCAGAAACGGACGATCACGCGTGGCTCGGGCCAGCCCTTGAGTTCAAAGTGGTGGTGAATCGGCGCCATCCGAAACACCCGCTTGCCGGTCAGCTTGAAGGAGGCGACCTGGATGACCACCGACAGGGTCTCCATGACGAACACACCGCCCATGATGAACAGGACGATTTCCTGGCGAACGATCACCGCGATGGTGCCGAGCGCGGCGCCGAGCGCCAGCGCGCCGACGTCGCCCATGAACACCTGGGCCGGGTAGGTGTTGAACCACAGGAAGCCCAGGCCAGCGCCGATCAATGCGCCGCAGAACACGATCAACTCGCCCGCGCCCGGCACATAAGGGATCAGCAGGTATTCGGCGAATTTCACGTTGCCCGACAGGTAGCAGAAGATGCCCAGCGCACCGCCCACCATCACCGTTGGCATGATCGCCAGGCCGTCAAGGCCATCGGTGAGATTGACCGCGTTGCTCGAGCCCACGATCACGAAGTAGGTCAGCACCACGAAGCCGATGCCCAGCGGGATGGTGACATCCTTGAGCATGGGCACGATCAGCGTGGTCTCGACGCTGGTCGGCGCGGTGGCGTACAGGAAGATGGCGGCGCCCAGGCCGAATACCGATTGCCAGAAATACTTCCAGCGGCTCGGCAGGCCGCGCGAGTTTTTCTCGATGACCTTGCGGTAGTCGTCGACCCAGCCGATGGCGCCGAACAGCAGGGTCACGATCAGCACGACCCAGACGTAGCGGTTGGTCAGGTCGGCCCACAGCAAGGTGCTGATGCCGATGGCGGAAAGGATCAGCGCGCCACCCATGGTCGGGGTGCCGGACTTGGAAAGGTGTGATTGCGGGCCGTCGTTACGGACGGCCTGACCGATCTGGCGGATCTGCAGGGTGCGAATCATCCAAGGGCCCAGCCACAGCGCCAGCGACAACGCGGTCAGTACACCGAGGATCCCGCGCAGGGACAGGTACTGGAAGACCGCGAAGCCTTTGTGGAACTGTTGCAGATACTCAGCCAACAGCAGAAGCATTAATGTTTCTCCCCGCTAGGACCGCACAAAGCCGCCACGACGTTTTCCATCGCAGCGCTGCGCGATCCCTTGATCAGAATAGTGGTGTCTCTGGCCTGCTCGACGCGTACCGCATCGATCAGCTCAGACTGAGTAGCGAAGTGGTGGCCTCCAGTGCCGAACGCCTTGACCGCGTGACCCATGTTCGGACCCACCGCGTACAACGCGCCTACCTTGCCGCGGGCATAGTCACCGACCTGCCGGTGCCCTTCCTCTGCCCACGGCCCCAATTCGCCGATATCTCCCAGCACCAGAACGGTGCGCCCGGAAAAGCCGGCGAGTATATCAATCGCGGCGCACATGGAGGTGGGGTTTGCGTTGTACGTGTCATCGATCACGCGCACCCCGTTGGGCGCGAGCTGCGCCACGGTCCGGCCCTTGACCGGCTGTACGGCACCGAGGCCTGCGGCGATCCCTTCGAGGGTCAGACCGAAGGCATGCGCGGCAGCGGCAGCGGCCAGCGCATTGCTGACGTTGTGGGTGCCCAGCAGGTTGAGCTGGACAGCGACCGAACCCTCCGGCCCGTGCAGCGTGAAGGACGGACAGCCACGGGCGTCGCGGTCGATCGCACTGGCATGGAAATCGGCCTGCGGGTTGGTCAGGGCGAACGTGATCACCCGGTGCCCACCGGCGCGCGTGCGCCAGGTCTCAAAGGCCTTGTCGTCAAGATTGAGAACCGCGACACCGCCCTCGCCCAGGCCTTCGAGGATCTCGCCCTTGGCCTCGACGATTTTTTCCGGACCGCCGAACTCGCCGACATGGGCGGTTCCGGCGTTGTTGATCAGGGCAACCTGCGGCTGGGTCAGGCCGACGGTGTAGGCGATTTCGCCGACACGGGATGCACCCAGTTCGATCACTGCCGCGTTGTGTTCGGGCGCCAGCTCGAGGAGTGTCAGCGGGGCACCGAGGTCATTGTTCAGGTTGCCACGGGTGGCCAGTACCGGACCACGGGTGCGCAGGATGCTGGCAAGCAGCTCCTTGACCGTGGTCTTGCCGCTGGAACCCGTGATGGCAGCCACCGGCCTGTCGAAGGCCGCGCGGTTGAGGGCACCCAGCTGACCCAGCGCCAGGCGGGTATCGGCGACCACGAGCTGTGGCAGGTCGACACCCGACACTTCGCGCTCGACCAGGGCGGCAACAGCGCCCTTGGCCTGGACATCGGCCAGGTAGTCATGGCCATCGAAACGCGGCCCGGCCAAGGCGACGAACAGCTGCCCGTGAGCGATGGCGCGGCTGTCGATGCTGACGCCGCTGAAGCTGGCATCGGCACCGATCACACGGCCTTTCAAGGCGCCAGCCACCTGGGTGAGCAAGAGTGATTCAAGCATGTGGGGCCTCCCAGGCTGCAAGTGCCTTCCGGGCTTCGGTCAGATCGGAGAAGTCATGACGCTCGCCGCGGATTTCCTGATAGTCCTCATGGCCCTTGCCGGCCAGGACCACCACGTCATCAGCCTTGGCGCTGGCCAGCAACTGGGCGATAGCCTTGCCACGCCCTGCCACGAACTCGACGTTCTCGCTGCGCGCGAACCCCGGCTTGATGTCGTCGAAAATGCGCTGTGGTTCTTCACTGCGCGGGTTGTCGTCGGTGACCAGCACGCGGTCGGCCAGCCGCTCGGCCACTTCGGCCATCAGCGGACGCTTGCCGCGGTCACGGTCACCGCCGCAGCCGAACAGGCACAGCAATTGGCCACGGGCATGGGGGCGCAAGGCCTCGAGGACTTTCTCCAGGGCATCGGGGGTGTGCGCGTAATCCACCACCACCAGCGGCTTGCTACCCCCGCCCAGGCGCTGCATACGACCGACGGGGCCCTGCAGCTGCGGGGTGACCTTGAGGATCTCGTCGAGCGTGTAGTCAAGCGCCAGCAGCGTCGCCACCGCGGCGAGCACGTTGCTCAGGTTGAACCGGCCCAGCAACTGGCTGCGCAAGGTGCGCTCACCCTGGGCGGTGACGATGGTCGCGCGTACGCCGTCATCATCGAAATGCGCCTGACGGCAGTACAGGGAGGCCGCGTGGTCTTCCAGGCTGTAGCTGAACAGGCGGGTCTCACTGTGCCCGGGGTTGCGCTGGCGAGCAAAATCACCCGCCAGCCGGCGGCCGAACTCGTCATCCAGGTTGACCACCTGGGCGCGCAGGGTCTGCCAGGCGAACAAGCGTGCCTTGGCGGCCTCGTAGGCCTGCATGCTGCCGTGGTAGTCCAGGTGATCGCGAGACAGGTTGGTCATCACCGCGATATCGAACGCCAGCGCGGCAACGCGCCCCTGCTCCAGTGCATGGGAGGAGACTTCCATGGCCACGGCCTTGGCGCCCGCCTTCTTGAGGTCGTACAGGGTCGCCTGCACCGCGATCGGGTCCGGCGTGGTCAGGCGTCCGCTTTGCAGCTCGCCATGGAAGCCCGTGCCCAACGTACCGATCAGGCCGCAGCGCTGCCCCAGGATATCAAGCGCCTGAGCCACCAGCTGGGTCACGCTGGTCTTGCCGTTGGTGCCGGTGACACCGACCAGGTTCAGCTGGCGGCTCGGCTCGCCGTAGAAACGCCCGGCAATGTCCGACAGCTGAGCGATAAGCCCTTTGACCGGGATCAGCGGCACGTCGGTCAGCGGCAGCACCGTGGCGCCCTGCTCTTCATACGCCACCGCCGCCGCCCCACGGGCGAGAGCGTCGGCGATATGCTCGCGGCCATCCACGATGGCACCCGGCACGGCCAGGAAAAGGTCGCCCGGTCGTACGTTACGGCTGTCCAGGGTCAGCTCGCGGATCAGCGGATCGCGGCTTGCGTGGGCAAACAGCTTGCTCAATGGCATTGTCATCAACCACGCCCTCCTTTGGCGGCTGCTGCCGTGGCCTGCTGCTCAGGGGCGGCAGGCGCGGGCGGCGGCAAGTTGTCTGGCGGAATATTCATCAGGCGCAGAGTGCCCGACATGACCTTGCTGAAAACAGGTGCCGACACCAGGCCGCCGAAGTAGCCGCCCTTGCTGGGCTCATCGATGACCACGACGATCGCGTAGCGCGGATCGCTCATCGGACCGAAGCCCGCGAACAGCGAGCGGTAGGCATTTTCGGTGTAGCCCTTGGAGCCAACCGTGGCCTTGCGCGCCGTGCCGCTCTTGCCGCCGACGTGGTAGAACGGCACCTGGGCCCGGTACACACCCCGCGGCGCTTCGATCACCTGCTGGAGCATGCCCTGGATGGTCTCGGCGGTTTCCTTCGGTACTACCTGGGTGGTCTCCGGCGCGCCGTCGACCTTGAGGATGCTTAGCGGGACCATCTTGCCGTCGTTGGCCAGGGCCGCGTAGGCATGCACCAGCTGCAGCGCGGTCACCGAAAGGCCGTAGCCGTAGGACAAGGTCGCGGTCTCGGCCTTGCGCCACTCACGGTGGTTGGGCAGGTTGCCCACACGTTCCCCCGGGAAACCAAGGCCTGTGTACTGGCCAAGACCCAGCTGCGACATCACCCGGTAGATCGCCTCGCCGCCGATATCGAAGGCAATCTTGCTCATGCCGACGTTACTGGAGTTGATCAGGATGCCGGTGAGGTCGAGGATCGGACCTTCGCTGCGCGAGACGTCCTTGATGGTGTAGCGCCCGATCTGCAGGCTGCCCGGATATACCTCGACCTTGTCGGTCGGCTTCCAGCGGCCGCTTTCGAGCGCTGCGCTCATCGACAGCGGCTTGACCGTGGAGCCGGGCTCGAACACATCGATGATTGCCCGGTTGCGCATGGCCGCCGGGAACATGCTGCGGCGGTTGTTCGGGTTGTACGTCGGCTGGTTGACCATGGCCAGCACCTCGCCGGTCTTGACGTCCATGATCACCAGGCTGCCGGCCTTGGCTTCCTGCTCGGCGATGGCGTTGCGCAGCTCGCGGGTGGCCAGGTACTGCAGGCGCAGGTCGATGGACAACGCCAAGGTCTTGCCGGCCTTGGCGTTCTTGGTGACCTGGATGTCCTTGATCAACCGGCCACGCCGGTCCTTGATCACCTGTCGCTTGCCAGGCACCCCGGCAAGCCACTCGTCGTAGGCAAGCTCGACCCCTTCGCGGCCGTGGTCGTCCAGGTCGGTGAAGCCGACCATGTGGGCGGTGACATCACCCGCGGGATAGAAGCGGCGGAACTCTTCCAGGCCATAGACGCCCGGAACCTTGAGGTCGAGGATCTGCTGGCCCTTCTCAGGGGTCAGGCCACGCACCAGGTAGATGAATTCCTTGCCGGCCAGTTTGGTCAGCCGCTCGGTGAGCTTTTGTGGGTCCTGCCCAAGCGCCGCGGCCAGGGCGGGCCAGCGCGCCTTGTCGGCCTGCATTTCCTTGGGATTGGCCCACAGGGTGGTAACCGGCGTACTGACGGCCAGAGGCTCGCCGTTGCGGTCGGTTATCAGGCCACGGTGCGCGGGAATGGAGATGTGCCGCAGGCTGCGGGCATCGCCCTGGCCCTTGAGGAAGTCGCGGTCGACCACCTGCAGGTCGATGATCCGCCAGCAGATGGCGCCGACCATCAACGCCAGCAAGCCGATCACGACCCTGAAGCGCCAGGGATAGAGTGCGCCTTCGAGTTTCATCATGGCGCGACCATCCGCACTTCGTCGGCAGCGGGCACGCGCATCTTCAGCTGTTCGCTGGCAAGACTCTCGATCCGGCTGTGGGCGGTCCAGGTACTCTGCTCGAGAATCAGACGGCCCCACTCTGCCTGCGCCTTGTCGCGCTCGCTGAGCTCGCCGTACAGGGTATTGAGCAGTTGACGGTTCCAGTGCGCGCTGTAGGACACGGCAATGGCCGATCCCAGGACGCCAGCGAACAGCAGCAGCATGAAGAAGCTACCGCCTGGCAGAGGCTTGGCGAACAGCCCACTCACCGCAGCTTCTCCGCCACGCGCATGACGGCGCTGCGCGCGCGTGGATTGGCCTTGAGCTCGGCTTCGGAGGCGAACCGCGCCTTGCCATGAACGCGGATCTTCGGCTCGAAGACCTTGTGCTGCACCGGCAGGTTGCGCGGCAGGTTGTCGGCCTCACCCTTGGCGAGCTTGCGCATGAACAGCTTGACGATGCGGTCTTCGAGCGAGTGGAAGCTGATGACCACAAGACGCCCGCCGATCTCCAGCGCGTCCATGGCCGCAGCCAGCCCGGCCTCAAGATCACCCAGCTCGTTGTTGACGTGGATGCGCAGCCCCTGGAAGGCGCGCGTCGCCGGGTTCTTGCCTTTTTCCCACGCAGGGTTGGCGACTTTCAGCACTTCGGCAAGGTCGGCGGTGCGAGTGAACGGCTGTTCCTCGCGGCGCATGACCACGGCCCGGGCCATCCGGCGGGCGAAGCGCTCTTCGCCGTATTCCTTGAAGACGCGGGCGATCTCCTCTTCGGGCGCAGTGGCGATGAACTCGGCGGCGCTGACGCCACGGGTCGGGTCCATGCGCATGTCGAGCGGGCCATCATTCATGAAGCTGAAACCGCGCTCAGGATCGTCCAGCTGCGGTGAAGACACACCCAGGTCAAGCAGGATACCGTTGACCTTGCCATCAAGACCGCGCTGCGCAACCTCGCTGCCCAATTCGGCAAAGCTGCGCTGCACAATGACAAAGCGGCCGTCTTCGGCCGCCAGCGCTTGCCCCGTGGCAATCGCTTGTGGGTCCTTGTCAAACCCCAGTAGCCGGCCCTGCGGCCCCAGGTTGTCGAGTATCAGGCGACTGTGCCCGCCCCGTCCGAACGTCCCGTCGAGGTAGCAGCCATCGGTGCGCACAGCCAGAGCCTCGACAGCTTCGTCGAGCAGCACGGTGATGTGTTTGAAGCCGCTATCAATCGTCACAGAATAAGATCACGCAAGTCGTCGGGCATCGAGCCCGGTTGTTGAATAGCTGCAAGGTCGTTCGCCGAAAGCGCGTTCCAGGCGTCCTCGTCCCACAGCTGAAATTTGTTCAGTTGCCCCACCAGCATTACTTTCCTGTCGAGCTGGGCGTGCTCGCGCAAACGCGGCGGGACCAGGAAACGACCACTGCCATCAAGCTCCAGGTCTACCGCATTGCCGATCAGCAAGCGCTGCAGGCGACGGTTTTCAGGACGCAATGACGGCAAGGCACGTAACCTGGCTTCTATCTGTTCCCATTCATCGAGGGGATAAACACACAAGCAGCGATCGACCGCATCAATGGTTACGATCAGTTGACTGGCGCAACGCGAATCCAGCTCGACCCGGTACCGACTCGGCATGGCGAGACGTCCCTTGGCGTCGAGGCTGATAGCGTTGGCTCCGCGAAACACGGCGTTCCCCACAATGTTAGCGTTTTTGTCTCAGAAAACCCACTTCATGCCACTTCCTGCCACTCGCGCACACTATAGGAATCCGCCCAGCACACCGTCAAGGCGAGTTCATGAGGAAAAGCCTTACAGGACGGCGATTTAGCTCATCAAACGAAGGTAGAAGTACTACAACGAGAAATTTCCTACGGAAAAACACCAACGCACCCAGTCACATACGGGGCGAACTTAAAGTGATTTCTCAGGAATAAGACTATTTAGATATTACGAATGGTATGCCCGCTCAAGAACGAGCAGGAAAGGGAGGTGGAGAGTCGATCTGTAAGCCGGGTTCTGTCGAGGACAGTCATTCCTCTACGACGGCCATCACTGGACGTCTTTAGCAACCTACCCGGTTCCAACGCGGGCCGCGCCATATGGAACCCTATTTGGTCTTGCTCCGAGTGGGGTTTACCTAGCCACGAACTGTTGCCAGCCGCGCGGTGCGCTCTTACCGCACCTTTTCACCCTTACCGGCACCGAAGTGCTTAGGCGGTTATTTTCTGTGGCACTTTCCGTAGGCTCGCGCCTCCCAGGCATTACCTGGCACTCTGCCCTATGGAGCCCGGACTTTCCTCCCCCCTCTTTTGCGGAACAAAAGAAGGCAGCGACTGTCCAATCGACTCTCCGCGGCCAAGGTTACCGGGAGCGGCGTTCAAGAACAAGCGGTAAAACGACGAATGGCATCACGCCATCACTTTTCCTTCTGTCGCTCGAGAGCCGCTTGGTAGAGCAGGTTCTTGCGTACACCAGTGATTTCAGCCGCCAAGGCAGCTGCTCTCTTAAGCGGCATCTCCGCCATCAGCAGGTCCAGTACGCGAAGCGCTTCATTGCTGACCGCCTGCTCGTCCTCCGGCGCGGTCCAGCCCGCGACCAGCACAACGCACTCTCCCCGCTGCTGGTTGCTGTCACCGGACACGAATTCACGCAGCTTACCCAGCGGCAGACCCTTGAGGGTCTCGAAGGTCTTGGTCAGCTCCCGCGCAAGCAAGGCCGGACGCTCGTCACCGAATACCGCCTGCATGTCTTCGAGGCACTCAAGGATACGGTGCGGCGCCTCATAGAAGATCAGCGTGCGGGGCTCTTCCTTCACTTGCTCCAGGCGCGCACGGCGTCCGGCCGCCTTGGCGGGCAGAAAGCCTTCGAAGATGAAGCGGTCCGAGGGCAGCCCAGCAGCGGAGAGCGCGGCGATCAACGCGCAGGCCCCCGGCACCGGCACCACACTCACACCCGCGGCGCGCGCCTGGCGCACCAGGTGATAGCCGGGGTCGGAAATCAGCGGCGTGCCGGCATCGGAGATCAGCGCTACATCATCACCGGCCAGCAGCCGGGTCAGAAAGCGGCTGCCTTCGTCACGCTCGTTGTGCTCATGGCAAGCAGCCAGGGGCGTGTTGATGCCGAAGTGCTGCAACAGACGGATCGAATGACGAGTGTCCTCGGCGGCAATCAGCGCGACGCCTCCCAGGATCTTCAAGGCCCTGGCGCTCATGTCGTCCAGGTTGCCTATGGGCGTGGCGACCACATAAAGCGTACCGATCGTGGATTTCGAAGCCCCTGGAACATCTGTCACTGCGCACACCTGTCGTTTCGGATCTGAGGCGGCCATTGTAGCCCGACCACCGGCAACACTGCGCAACCATCTTGTCTGCCGGGGAGGGTCACAACACCTATATTGAAGGATCAGCGCTGCCGTCGTCGCGCCCCGGCCAGTGCTTGGGTACAATCGTCGGCCAACTTGGTCGAGTAACAGGACACCTACATGATCGCTTGCCTGCGGCTGTTCACAGCCTTCTGCCTTGCTGCCCTGCTGGCGGCCTGCGCCAGCTCGCCCTCATCCAGCCTGGGCGAACTGCCACGCACCCCGGATGCGAGCATCGAGCAATTGCTTGAACAGGCTGCTTCGGCAAAGTCGCCCGAGCAGGCCGCGCTGCTGCGCCTGAGCGCCGCGGACCAGGCCTACCGGCAGAAGGACTTCCCCGGTGCCGCGCGCATCCTCGAGCAAGTGCCGCTGGAGTCGCTCAAGCCCGCCCAGCAGGTATTCGCCAGCACCCTGGCCGCCGAGCTCGCCATGAGCCGCAACCAGCCGAAGGCGGCGCTCACCGCTCTCGCCCACCCGAGCCTTGCCCGAGTGGGTGAGTTGCCTCAGGAGCTGCAGGTGCGCACCTACAGCGTTCACGCCGCCGCCCTCGAAGCCGACGGCCAGGCCCTGCCTGCCGCGCAGCAGCGTGTCCTGCTGGGGCCGCTGCTGACCGGTGATGCCGCCAGTGCGAACAACGACGCCATCTGGACCCTGCTTGCCGCGCTGCCAGCCGAGCAGCTGCAGACCACCGGCACCGATACCCTGGCCGGCTGGACCAGCCTTGCCTTGGCGGTGAAGAGCGCGGGCACTCTGGAGCAACAGCAGGCCGCCATCGAGAGCTGGCGTGCCCAGCATCCTGGCCACCCTGCCGCCATCCAGCTGCCACTGCCCCTGGTCAAGCTCAAGGAGCTGGCCAGCCAGCCGCTGACCAAGATCGCCCTGCTGCTGCCTCAGGAAGGCCCGTTGGCCAGCGTGGCGCGCGCTCTGCGCGATGGCTTCATGGCCGCGCATTTCCAGGCCCAGCAGTCGGGCCAGCCGGCACCGGCCATCCAGGTGGTCGACAGCTCGAGGCTGACATCGGTCGAGGACTTCTACCGCCAGGCCCAGGCCGATGGCGTGCAACTGGTCATCGGCCCATTGGAAAAGCCGCTGGTGAAAAAGCTGGCTGCCATGGCGCAGCTGCCAATCCCGACGCTGGCCCTGAACTACGCCGATGCCGGCCAGAAAGCGCCGCCACAACTGTTCCAGTTTGGCCTGGCCGCCGAGGATGAGGCCCGCGAGGTTTCCCGCCGCGCTCATGCCGATGGCATGGTGCGCGCCGTTGCACTGGTGCCGAGCGGCGAATGGGGTGACCGCGTGCTCAAGGCCTTCCGTGAAGACTGGGAGTCCAAGGGTGGCACGCTGCTCGCCGCCGAGCGTGTCGCTCAGCCGGTCGCCCTGGCCCAGCAGATCGCCGACCTGTTCCAGCTGCGCCAGAGCGAAGGCCGCGCACAGAGCCTGCAAAGCACCGTGGGCGGCAGCGTCGCCGCGCAACCATCGCGCCGCCAGGACATCGATTTCCTGTTCCTCGCCGCCACGCCCCAGCAGGCACAGCAGATCAAGCCGACCCTGAACTTCCAGTACGCTGGGGACGTGCCGGTCTACGCCACCTCGAACGTCTACAGTGCCAGTGGTGACGTCAACCAGTACAACGACATGACCGGGATTCGCTTCTGCGAGACTCCGTGGCTGCTCGATACCAGCAGCGGGTTGCGCCAGCAGGTGGTAGCCCAGTGGCCGCAAGCTGCTGGCAGCCTGGGTCGCCTGTACGCGATGGGCGTGGATGCCTATAGCCTGGCACCGCGCCTGGACCAGCTGAAGGCATTGCCAGACAACCGCATCGAAGGGATGTCAGGCAGCCTGAGCATGAACGCCAGCCAACGTGTCGAGCGCCAACTGCCTTGGGCAGAGTTTGCGGGCGGCCAGGTCAAGCGCCTGCCGGACACCCCGCGCTGATGCCAGACGCATCGACCACCAGCGCCGGCCAGGCCGCGGAACAACAGGCCCTCGATTACCTTCGAGGGCAGGGTTTGCGGCTGCTGACGCAGAACTGGCGATGCAAAGGCGGTGAGCTTGATCTGGTCATGCTCGACAGCGATACAGTAGTATTCGTCGAAGTCCGCTACCGGTTGCATGCGGATTTCGGCGGCGCCCTCGGCAGCATCGATGGGCGCAAGCAGAAACGATTGGTGCTGGCCGCCACTCTTTTCCTGCAAAAGGAGTCCCGCTGGGCCAGTTATCCCTGCCGCTTCGACGTTGTCGCCCTGCAGGGCAGCCGCCATGCAGGCCAACCGCTCCAATGGCTGAAAAACGCCTTCGAATGCTGAACCCATTCAACTTTTTCGCTCCGTGTTTCGCGGGCTGGCCTGTTGCCGCGCGTCGCGCTGGCCACCGCCCCACTTAAGGTCACACCAGATGGACATGCAATCCCGAATTCGCCGGCTGTTCCAGGCCAGCATCGATACCAAGCAACAGGCTATGGACATCCTGGCACCGCACATCGAACTGGCAAGCCAGGTGATGGTCAATGCAATGCTCAACGAGGGCAAGATGCTCGCGTGTGGCAATGGCGGCTCCGCGGGTGATGCCCAGCACTTTTCCTCGGAGCTGCTCAACCGCTTCGAGCGTGAGCGCCCGAGCCTCCCAGCCATCGCGCTGACAACCGACAGCTCGACCATCACCTCGATCGCCAACGACTACAGCTACAACGAGGTCTTCTCCAAGCAGATCCGCGCGCTGGGTCAACCCGGCGACGTGCTGCTGGCCATTTCCACCAGCGGCAACTCGGCCAACGTGATCCAGGCGATCCAGGCCGCACATGATCGCGAAATGACTGTCGTAGCAATGACGGGACGCGATGGTGGCGGCATGGCTTCTCTGCTGCTGCCCGAAGACGTCGAGATCCGTGTACCGTCCACGGTCACGGCACGTATCCAGGAAGTCCACCTGCTGGCGATCCATTGCTTGTGCGATCTGATCGACAGCCAATTGTTCGGGAGTGAAGAATGATCCCCAAGCGCTTTGGCCTGATGGCCCTGACGTTGTGCCTGAGCATCGGCGGCTGCACCTCGGTGCTCACCGCCTCACGCGAAAAGCCGATCGAAGATGACCGCGGCACCCGCACCATCGGCAGCAAGATCGATGACTCATTGATCGAGACCAAGGTGGCGGTCAACGTCGCCAAGGCCAGCCCTGACCTCGACAAGGGTTCGCATGTCGTCGTCAGCAGCTACAACGGTGTCGTGCTGCTTGCCGGCCAGACTCCGCGGGCCGACCTCAAGAGCATGGCGGAACAGGCTGCCAGCCAGGTTCAGCGGGTGAAGAAGGTGCATAACGAGCTGCAGGTCATCCAGCCCTCTTCCATCCTCGCGCGAAACAATGACGCCTGGCTGACCACCAAGATCAAGACCCAGATGCTGGCAGACGCCAATGTGCCGGGTTCGCGGATCAAGGTAATCACGGAAAACGGCATCGTCTATCTGCTCGGGCTGCTGACCCAGCAGGAAGCCGCCCGTGCCACCAGCGTGGTGCAGAACGTTTCGGGCGTGCAGAAGATCGTAAAGCTGTTCGAGTACATCGACTGACCGGGAAACCCCGCCGCCTGCCCATGAAAAAGGCGATCCGCAAGGATCGCCTTTTTTGTTACTTGACCACCTTCAGGCTCGGTCGCCCGGTCGGACGCGGCGGCTGGCTGCCCCCGGCAGGCGGCCCATCGTCATCCGGCTCGATGCTCTCTTCTTCCAGCTCATCGCTGTCCATCAGCGGCGGCTCTAGCTCGAAGACCATGCCTTGGCCATTCTCCCGGGCATAAATGCCCAGGATCGCGGCGCTTGGCACATAGAGCGTGTGGGCCACGCCGCCAAATCGCCCTTCGAAGCTCACCGCATCGTTGTCCATGTGCAACTGGCGGACAGCGCTTGGCGAAATATTCAGAACGATCTGGCCATCACTGGCAAAACCCTGGGGCACCTGGACCGCCGGATATTCGGCATTGACCAGCATATGGGGCGTGCAATCGTTGTCGACGATCCACTCGTACAGCGCTCGTACCAGATAAGGGCGACTGGAGTTCATCAACGGCTCCTTCAAAACTTGCGCATATCGCGCTCAGCAGCGGACAGGCTTGCCTGGAATGCCTCCCGGGCAAACTGTCGCTCCATGTAATCAAGCAGCGGCTTGGCTTGCCGCGGCAGTTCAATTCCCATCACTGGCAAACGCCAGAGTATGGGCAGTAGACAACAATCGACGAGGCTTTGCTCCTCACTCATGAAACAGGACATCTCCGCGAAAAGCGGTGACACCCCGGTAAGGCTCTCGCGCAGCTCCTTGCGCGCCTGAGTGCGCGCGCTGTCCTTGCTGCGCGGGTCGAGAATGACATCCACCAGGACACACCAGTCGCGCTGGATGCGGTGCATCAGCAGACGACTGTTGCCACGTCCCACCGGATACACCGGCAACAACGGCGGATGCGGATAACGCTCGTCGAGGTATTCCATCACCACGGTCGACTCGTACAACGCCAGGTCTCGGTCGACGAGGGTTGGCACGCTTCCATAAGGGTTCACTTCGATCAGCTTCGGGGGCAAGCGGCCGACATCGACATCGATGATCTGCACACTGACGCCCTTCTCGGCGAGAACGAGGCGTACCCGATGAGAATAATGGTCAGCGGGGTCGGAGTAGCAGGCTAACCTGTTGGTCACGCCCATGGTGGTCCTCCTCGCAGGGGCTTTCGAAACGACATGTTTTTCAACTGCAAATGCAAACGCGCCCTGGGGCCACTCCTGCTTCTGCAGGAGCGCCCCAGGGCGCATTCAACTACCAGAAACTACTGCGTGATCAGTGCACGTCCTTCCAGTATTCACGCTTGAGCAAATACGCGAACACGAAGAAGAAAGCCAGGAACAACAGCACATAGGTACCGATGCGCTGGCTTTCCAGCTTGACCGGGTTGGCCGAGTAGGCCAGGAAGGTCACGAGGTTCTTGACCTTCTCGTCGAACTGCTCTGGCGTCAGGGTACCGGAATTCGGCTCGATGGTCAGCTGATCACACGCTTCATGGGTCAATGGGCTGCCAGTCAACGGGTCGAACTGCCGCTTGCCGTCGACCTCGGTCTGTACCTGCTTGCAACCGATCACCTGGTTGCCTTGCAGGCCGACCAGCACGTTAGGCATGCCGACGTTGGGGAACACCTTGTTGTTTGAGCCAAACGGCCGGGACGGATCGGCATAGAAACTGCGCAGATAGCTGTAGAGCCAGTCATCGCCGCGCACCCTGGCCACCAGCGTCAGGTCCGGCGGCGCGGCCCCAAACCAGGCCTTGGCGTCGTTGACCTGCATGCCGATATTCATGTGGTCACCGATCTTGGCGCCCGTGAACACCATTTTTTCGAGCATCAGTTCATGGGGGATGCCCAGGTCATCGGCCACCCGTTCATAGCGTTGGAACTTGGCGCTGTGACATCCCATGCAGTAGTTGGCGAAGGTGCGCGCGCCATCCTGCATGGCGGCCTTGTCGGACAGATCGATATCCACCTTGTCCAGTACCAGGGAATGCTCGGCAGCAAACGAGAAAGCGGGCAGCACTGCCAGGATCATTACCGCGATAAGCTTTTTCATCAGCCAGTCACCCTTTCCGGAACCGGTTTGGTCTTCTCGAGCCTGGTATAGAACGGCATCAGGATGAAGTAGGCGAAATACAGCAGGGTGCAGATCTGGGCCAGCAAGGTCCGGCCCGGCGTCGGCGCCTGGACACCCAGCATGCCAAGGATCACGAACGACACGCAGAACACCACGAGCCAGACCTTGCTCAGCCAGCCCTTGTAGCGCATCGAGCGCACCGGACTGCGGTCGAGCCAGGGCAGCACGAAGAGCACCGCGATTGCCGCCCCCATGGCCATGACGCCGAAGAGTTTGTCAGGCACGGCTCGCAAGATTGCGTAGAAAGGCGTGAAGTACCAGACAGGTGCGATGTGCTCTGGCGTCTTGAAGGCGTTGGCCTGTTCGAAGTTGGGTTTTTCCAGGAAGTACCCACCCATTTCCGGGAAGAAGAACACCACCGCGCAGAACACGAAGAGGAAGACCACTACTCCCACCAGGTCCTTGACCGTGTAGTACGGATGGAAGGGGATACCGTCATGCGGTACACCGTTTTCATCCTTGTGCTTCTTGATGTCGACGCCATCCGGATTGTTCGAGCCGACCTCGTGCAGCGCCAGGATGTGCAGCACCACAAGCCCCAGAATGACGATCGGCAGGGCTATCACGTGCAGGGCAAAGAAGCGGTTGAGGGTGATGCCGGAGATCAGGTAGTCGCCGCGGATCCACTGGGTAAGGTCCGCGCCGATCACCGGGATCGCACCGAACAGCGAAATGATCACCTGAGCCCCCCAATACGACATCTGCCCCCAGGGCAGCAGGTAACCCATGAACGCTTCGGCCATCAGCGCCAGGTAGATCAGCATGCCGAACAGCCAGACCAGCTCCCGGGGCTTCTGGTACGAGCCGTAGAGCAAGCCGCGGAACATGTGCAGGTACACCACGATGAAAAACGCCGAGGCGCCTGTGGAGTGCAGGTAGCGCAGGATCCAGCCGTACTCGACATCACGCATGATGTATTCGACCGAGGCGAATGCCTCTTCGGCCGATGGCGTGAAACTCATGGTCAGCCATACACCGGTGATGATCTGGTTGACCAGCACCAGCAGCGCCAGCGATCCAAAGAAATACAGGAAATTGAAATTCTTCGGCGCGTAGTATTTGCTCAGGTGCTCTTCCCACATCCGCGTGGCAGGGAAGCGGGCATCCACCCAGTCCATGAACTTGCTCATCACGCGTTCTCCTGATCGACGCCAATGACAATCACATCATCTGTCTCGTACGAGTGCGGTGGCACCGGCAGATTCAGCGGGGCCGGCTGGGACTTGTAGACGCGCCCGGCCAGGTCGTAGTGCGAACCGTGACAGGGGCAGAAGTAGCCACCGACCCATTTGGGGCCAAGGTCCGCAGGGGCGACTTCAGGACGGAAAACCGGCGAGCAACCCAGGTGAGTGCACAGGCCGACAAGAAGCAGTATCTCGGGCTTGATCGAGCGGTTTTCGGGGTCGACGTAGCTGGGTTGGTCCGAGGCCTTGGATTCGGGATCCGAGAGCTCGCCGGCGATCTTTTTCAGGTTGCCAAGGATCTCTTGCGTGCGCCGCACGATGAACACGGGTTGGCCACGCCATTCGGCCACCATCTGCTGACCCGGCTCGACCTTGGCGATGTTGACCTTCACCGGGGCACCCGCAGCCTTGGCCTTGGCGCTGGGAAACCATGACCCCACGAACGGGACCGCCGCCCCCACCGCCCCCGCCGCACCTACCACGGATGTGGCAGCCACGAGAAAGCGACGCCGGCCAGCATTGACGCCGTCATTGCTCATTCAGTCATCTCCCATCAGCTTTGTGGCCTGTTGAAACAGGCGTCTAATCAAGTAACGTCTGTGGCACCAAAAATTTGGCCGAATGGTAATTAAAAAGACCTTACAGTGACAAGGTGAATAGCCGGGCCTTGGGCTACAACCCGTGCATTCCTTGACCTGCGTCTATGCGGCAAGTGGCCATGGACATGTCTGTCAGGTTAGTTCAAGCCAAAAAAAAAGCCCGGTTCCTTCCGGAACCGGGCTTTTGACTGCCGAAGCGAAATTAACGCTTGGAGTACTGAGGACGCTTACGTGCTTTACGCAGACCCACTTTCTTACGCTCAACTTCACGAGCGTCGCGGGTGACGAAGCCAGCACGACGCAGAGCGCCACGCAGGGATTCGTCGTAGTCCATCAGTGCACGGGTGATACCGTGACGGATTGCACCAGCCTGACCGCTGACACCACCACCGATAACGGTGACGTAGATGTCGAACTTCTGGGTGGTCTCGGTCAGTTCCAGCGGCTGGCGAACAACCATGCGAGCGGTTTCGCGGCCGAAGAACGTGTCCAGAGAACGGTTGTTGATGGAGATGTTACCGGTACCAGGACGCAGGAAAACGCGAGCGGTTGCGGTCTTGCGACGGCCAGTGCCGTAATTTTGAGTCGCCGACATAATGAACTATTCCGTTAAATCTTCAGTTCTTGAGGCTGCTGAGCAGTATGAGGGTGAGCAGCGCCCGCATAGACTTTCAGCTTACGGTACATGTCGCGACCCAGCGGGTTCTTGGGCAGCATGCCCTTGACCGCGGTCTCGATCACGCGCTCAGGCGCCTTGGCGATCAACTTCTCGAAGTTGATTTCCTTGATACCGCCCGGGAAACCGGAGTGGGAGTAGTACATTTTGTCCGTAGTCTTGGCACCAGTCACACGGATCTGCTCGGCGTTGATGACGACGATGTAGTCGCCGGTGTCAACGTGAGGAGTGTATTCTGGCTTGTGCTTGCCACGCAGACGGCTAGCGATTTCGGTAGCCAGACGACCCAGGGTCTGACCAGCGGCGTCAACTACGAACCAGTCGCGCTTTACTGTTTCCGGTTTAGCAGTAAAAGTTTTCATTCTTTATAGCCTCAGGGGCCGCCCAGCGAAAATAAGACGGCGGATCTTACTGGATAGTGCTTCGCTTGACAAGTTCAAGCGCGCAGCCGCATACGGACGCTATCGGGGGCTCGGGTCAGCGCGTCCAATATTCGGCAGGGTTACTCCAGAGGGCGGGGCATCACTTCCACACACGGAGAGGGACAGAATTATCCAGATTGCACGAAAAATTACAACCTGCTTTGATGCTTATTTTACCAGGGAGAGAATCATGGACTATCGCAAGCTGGGCCGAACCGACCTGAACGTCAGCGCGCTGTGCCTGGGCACCATGACCTGGGGCGAGCAGAACGACCAGGCCCAGGCCTTCGCCCAGATCGCCGAAGCCAAGGCCGGCGGCATCAATTTCATCGACACCGCCGAGATGTATCCGGTGCCGCCCCGCCCTGAAACCTACGCCGCCACCGAGCGCATCATTGGCAACTGGTTCGCGGCCAACGGCGATCGCGACGACTGGGTCCTGGCCAGCAAGATCGCCGGCCCCGGCAATGGCATCAGCCACATCCGCGACGGTCAGCTCAAGCACAACCGCCAGCACATCGTCAGCGCCCTCGACGACAGCCTGGCGCGCCTGCGGACCGACCGCATCGACCTCTACCAACTGCACTGGCCCGAGCGCAGCACCAACTTCTTCGGCAAGCTTGGCTATCAGCATCTGCCGCAGGATCATTTCACGCCCCTGGAGGAAACCCTCGAGGTGCTGGACGACCAGGTACGTGCCGGCAAGATCCGCCACATAGGCCTCTCCAACGAAACGCCATGGGGCACCATGAAGTTCCTGCAGCTGGCCGAGAGCCGTGGCTGGCCGCGCGCGGTGTCGATCCAGAACCCCTACAACCTCCTCAACCGCAGTTTCGAGGTAGGCCTGGCGGAAATCGCCATCCGCGAGCAATGCGGCCTGCTGGCGTATTCGCCGCTGGCCTTCGGCATGCTGTCGGGCAAGTATGAGAATGGCGCCAGGCCAGAGCACGCGCGCCTGACGCTGTTCAGCCGCTTCGCCCGTTACTCCAACCCACAGACCGTGGCTGCCTGCAGCCGCTATGTGAGCCTGGCACAGGCCCATGGCCTGGACCCGGCGCAGATGGCCCTGGCCTTTGTCACGCGGCAGCCTTTCGTGACCAGCAACATCATTGGCGCGACCAGCATCGAGCAGCTGCGCAGCAACCTGGCCAGCCTCGAGCTGACCCTTGGCGATGAGCTGCTGGCGGCCATCGAGGCTATTCATCAGGAGCAGCCCAACCCCGCGCCTTGAAGCCCCGGAGGGTTCCCGCGCATGGCGCGGGAGCCCCAGGGTAGACACGATCATCAAAAAATAAGACGATCCAGCCGGTGATTGACCACTCTACCTTATAAGAACAACGACAAATGATGCTTACCCAACCCACCGCATCCCTGCGGCGCGTCAGTATCCTGGCCGTCGATAAAGTGTTCGCATCGACCCTGATGCAAGCCAAGGACTTCTTCCACCTGGCCAGCCTGCGCTATGGCAGGCAGATGGGCCTGGGCCTGCAGCCGCTGTTCGAGACCCGCCTGGTAAGCCCGGACGGGCTGCCTGTGGACAGCTTCAGCAATGTCCAGCTGCCGGTCGACGGCGGACTGGAACACGCCGACATCATCATCCTCCCGGCCTTCTCGGACAACTTCGACACATTGTGCCAGCGCTACCCGCAGGTCCTTGACTGGCTGCGCGAGCAGCACGCCCGGGGCGCGGTCCTGTGCGGCGAGGCCAGCGGCGTGTTCTGGCTGGCCGAGGCCGGGCTGCTGGATGGCAAGGAAGCGACCACCTACTGGCGATTCTTCAACAGTTTCGTCGAGCGCTTTCCCAAGGTCCGCCTGAATCAGGACAAGCACCTGACAGATGCCGACAATGTGTATTGCGCTGGCGGCACCACCTCGGCCTGCGACCTGTACATCTATCTGATCGAGCGTTTCTGCGGGGCCAACGTCGCCCAGGCGGTGGCCCG
Organism: Pseudomonas sp. JE3303; assembly: GCF_056312565.1. Classification (NCBI taxonomy): domain Bacteria; kingdom Pseudomonadati; phylum Pseudomonadota; class Gammaproteobacteria; order Pseudomonadales; family Pseudomonadaceae; genus Pseudomonas; species Pseudomonas sp. JE3303. The sequence goes on along the minus strand of NZ_JBWGIF010000002.1, from coordinate 47,493 downwards.
CGACATCCTCTACGAGGTGCAGCGCAGCTATACGCCGGGGCGCATGGGGTTTGGTGGCCAGAAGCTGCATCAGGACCTGATCATCCTGCAGATCCAGCACTGGCTCGAGGAGCACTTCGCGGACAAGTTCCGCTTCGAGGACGTGGCGCGCAACCACGGCATGAGCATCCGCAACTTCATGCGCCGCTTCCAGAGCGCCACGGGCGACAAGCCGCTGCACTACCTGCAGCGTTTGCGCATCGAAACGGCCAAGGGGCTGTTGTCGAGCACCCGCAAGAGCATCAAGACCATCAGCTACGAGGTAGGCTACGACGACGCCAGCTTCTTCGCCCGGCTGTTTCGCCAGCATACGGAGCTGTCGCCGAACCAGTATCGGCAACAGTTCGTGCAAGAAGCGGGCTAGCGCCGGCGCCTGGTCAGGGCTTGTGCGCCCGTGCCAGGAACTCGTGGGACTGCATTTCCAGCAGGCGGCTGAGGGTACGCTGGAACTCGAAGGTCAGGCGGCCACCGGTGTACAGGTCCTTGAGCTCGACTTCCGCCGAGATGATCAGCTTGACGTTACGGTCGTAGAATTCGTCGACCATGTTGATGAAGCGCCGGGCAATGTCGTCCGTGGCCACGCCCATCTGCTCGACGCCGCTGATCAGCACGGCATGGAAGATCTTGCCCAGCTCGATGTAGTCGTTCTGGCTGCGTGGACCGTCGCACAGGGCGCGGAAATCGAACCAGGCGACGTCGTCGCAGGTACGCAAAGCAAGAATCTCGCGGTTCTCGATCATCAGCACGTCGTTCTCGACGGCCTGGGTGCACTCCGGGGTCAGCGCCTTGAAGCTCTGGCGCAGGCTTTGCTGGGCGGCTTCGTCGAGCGGATAGTGGAACAGCTCGGCCTGCTCCAGGTGACGCAGACGGTAGTCCACGCCGCTGTCGACGTTGACGATCTCGGTGTTCTGCTTGATCAAGGCAATCGCCGGCAGGAAGCGCGCGCGCTGCAGGCCGTCCTTGTACAGGCCGTCCGGCACGATGTTGGACGTCGCCACCAGGGTCACGCCGTTCTTGAACAGCTCTTCCATCAGGGTGCCAAGGATCATGGCGTCGGTGATGTCGGAGACGAAGAATTCATCGAAGCAGATCACACGCGCTTCGTCGGAGAAACGCTTGGCGATGATCGTCAGCGGGTTCTTTTCGCCCTTGAGCGTCCTCATTTCCTCATGCACGCGCTTCATGAAGCGGTGGAAGTGGGTGCGGACTTTCTGCTTGAACGGCAACGCTTCGAAGAAGGTGTCGACCAGATACGTCTTGCCCCGCCCCACTCCGCCCCAGAAATACAGGCCCTTGACGGGTGCCTGCTCTTTCTTGCCGAACAGCTTGCCGAATATGCCGGGCTTGCTGTTCTGCGCGTTCACCAGGTCGTCGTAGAGACGCTGCAGGTGACGGACCGCTGTTTCCTGCGCCGCGTCATGGAAGAAATCGGGACGTTTGAGATCTGCTTGATATCGTTCTAGGGGCGTCATAATTCGTTAGCAAGGCAACAAAAGCGGGCCGTCACTGTAACGACGGCCCTGGATAATGGCAATCGGACTTGCGGCAAATTGCCTCAGTCCGCTTGTGGCTGAAGCGCGGCGCGCAGGCTTGCGATGGCGTCGTCGCGAGCGCTGGCATCATTGAACTGTGGGCCTTCGGCGACGCTCTCGCCATCCAGCCACAGGCTGAAGCTCAAGGGCTCGACACGCACGTCCAGCTCGCCGCCCTGCTGCAGCTGCTTGCTTACGCCGCCAGCGCTCTTGCCGTCGGCGAAGCTGCGCGACAGCAGCAGCTGTTCGCCATCAGCCGCCAGCAGGCGGAAGCGGAAGCTGCCGTCTTCGTCACGGAAGCTGATGAAGCGAGCGCTCTTCGCGGCCTTCTTCTTCGCTTCGCCAGCGGCCTGCACACTGCTGCGGAACGAGCGCAGGCCCACGGCTTCGCGCAGCTGCTCCAGGAATGGACTGGCGGTCTTGCGCGCCTTCGCTGCGCCCGCCAAGAGGATGTCCTCGAGGTCCGCCGGACGGGCGATCAGTTGGTGATACCGCTCGCGGGCCTCGCCCAGCTGGCTATCGAGACGCTGGAACAGGCGCTGCTTGGCCTCGCCCCAGCCAAGACCCTGGAGCAGCTCTTCGCGCAGCTCGGCGGCCTGCGCAGGCGTGGCGAAAGCCTGATACAGGGTGAAGAGGTGCGAGGCATCGGGATCCTTCGGCTCGCCCGGCGCGCGCGAGTCGGTGACGATGCGCGAGATCGCGTCTTTCATTTCCTTGGCACTGCTGAACAGTGGGATCGTGTTGTCGTAGCTCTTGGACATCTTGCGGCCGTCCAGGCCCGGCAGGGTCGCCACGCTCTCCTCGATCACCGCCTCGGGCATGACAAAGAATTCCTTGCCCTTGCCGAACAGGTGGTTGAAGCGCTGGCCGATATCGCGGGCCATTTCCACGTGCTGGATCTGGTCACGGCCGACCGGGACCTTGTGCGCGTTGAACATCAGGATGTCGGCGGCCATCAGCACCGGGTAGCTGAACAGGCCCATGGTCACGCCGGCGTCCGGGTCTTCGCCGTTTTCAACGTTCTTGTCCACCGAGGCCTTGTAGGCGTGCGCGCGGTTGAGCAGGCCCTTGGCGGCGACGCAGGTCAGCAGCCAGGTAAGCTCGGGAATCTCGGGGATGTCGGACTGGCGATAGAAGGTGACCCTGTCCGGGTCCAGGCCACCGGCCAGCCAGGTCGCGGCGATTTCGAGCCGAGAGCGCTGGATGCGCAGCGGGTCATCGCACTTGATCAGGGCGTGGTAGTCGGCCAGGAAGTAGAACGAGTCTGCACCGGGCTGCTGGCTGGCGAGGATCGCCGGCCGGATGGCACCGGCGTAGTTGCCCAGGTGCGGGGTGCCGGTGGTGGTGATACCGGTAAGAATGCGCGTAGTCATGGGTTATCGCTTGATCAGGCTTGGCTCAGTTCGAGAGACGCGGCAGCACCAGATCCTTGAGATCGGTCAGCTTGCCATGAAAGAAGTGTCCGCATTCTGCCACTTTCAGCAGCTCATGGGGGCGCGGCAGTGCGTCGGACCAGTCGTACACCAGATGGGGCTCGACCACTTCGTCGGTGTCCGGCTGCACCAGGGTCAGCGGGCAGTTCCGCGCCAGGCTGTGCTCGGCGCTCAGGCGCATGACTGCCGGGGCAATCATGAACAGATGTTGCAGCTCCACGCCCTGGGCCTCAAGCCGGCCCGAGAGGCTTGCCGCGACGAAGCCGCCAAAGGAGAAGCCCATCAGCACCAGCGGCAGTTCAGGGTGTCTTGCACGCAGCCAGAGGGCGGCAGCATGGGCGTCATCGACCTCGCCACTGCCCATGTCATGGCTGCCTGCGCTCTGCCCGACGCCCCGGTAGTTGAAGCGCAGGGTAATGTAGCCAGCGTCGCGGGCGGTACGCTGCAGGGTCGAAACAACCTTGTTGAGCATGGTGCCACCCTGGACTGGGTTGGGATGGCAGATCAATACCACGCCTCGTGGCTCGGGGGCATCCAGGTACAAGGCTTCCAGCTGGCCACTCGGGCCATCGATGAACAAGGGGGTTTCGCGGATAAGCAAGGCACTACTCCGTGACCTCGGAATGGGTCGGCTCGTCTAGCTGAAAGAATTCTGTTCTGAGATATTTGCGATCGTTCGCGGTATACAGCGCAGGTCCGAGCCGTTAACGTAAAGCAAAGCCGTTTATAGAGGAAGGACTCGTGGAACTCTCGCTCTTGGTTTGGTTGTTGCCGACCCTGGCCCTCGTCGTGGGCGTGGTCATCGGTTTCGTGGTTGCCCGCGTGCTGCCCAACGCGGCACCGAGCAGCACACAGCGCCAGCTGGATGACATCCAGCAGCGTTTCGACAGTTATCAGAATGAGGTGGTCACCCACTTCAACAGCACCGCTTCGCTGGTCAAGAGGCTCACCCAGAGCTATCAGGATGTCCAGGATCACCTGGCCGACGGCGCCAACCGCCTGGCGCTCGACGAGCTGACCCGCCAGCGCCTGCTGGCTTCGTTGCATTCCGATGCAGCGCAGGGCCCGCGTGACCGCCTGACGCCACCCAAGGACACCGCCGAAGTGCCACGCGACTACGCACCAAAGTCGCCGAACTCGCCAGGCATGCTTGATGAGCAGTATGGGCTGAAGCGCTAAACGTCTTTGTGTGTGTGTAGGAGCGGCCTGGTGTCGCGAAGCGGCCGCTTCGCGACACAAGGCCGCTCCTACATCAAGGCGGTGTGTTGAGGGCCTGGTCGATATCGGCGATCAGGTCGTCAATATCCTCCAGCCCTACCGAAATCCTTACCAATCCCTCCGAAATACCATGCTCCGCACGCTCCTGCGGGCTGTAGGCGGAATGCGTCATGCTCGCGGGATGCTGGGCCAGTGATTCTGCATCCCCCAGGCTGACCGCCCGGCTGAACAGCTTCAGCGCATTCATGAAACGCCTCCCCGCCCCTATGCCGCCCTTGAGCTCGAAGGCAATCATCCCGCCAGGCAGCCGCATCTGCCGCTGCGCCAGCTCGTACTGTGGAAAACTGGACAACCCTGGATAGTGGATCAGCTCGACCAGGGGGTGACTCTCGATGAATTCGGCGACCTGCTGGGCGTTCGCGCAATGACGGTCCATCCGCAGCGACAGGGTCTTGATACCGCGCATGAGCAGCGAGGCGTCCTGGGGCGATAACACCGCGCCAGTCATGTCCTTCAGCCCTTGCAGGCGAATGCGGTCCACGAGTGTCTTGCGCCCTACCACCAACCCCGCGGTGATATCCCCATGCCCACTCAGGTACTTGGTCGCCGAGTGCACCACGAGGTCCGCTCCTATCTCCAGGGGGCGTTGCAGGTACGGCGTGCAGTAGGTGTTGTCGACTACGACCAGGATGCCGTGCTCACGGGCCATGTGGCTCACCGCGGCAATATCCACCAGCTGCATGTCAGGGTTGGATGGGGTTTCGAAATAGATCATGCGGGTCGCCGGGCTGATCGCGCCGCGCAAGGCCAGGGCATCGTTCAGGTCTACGTGACGGACTTTTATGCCAAACTCGGCGATGCCGTGGTGCAGGAAACCAAAGGTGCATCCGTATACCGTCCGGCCAACGATCAACTCGTCGCCAGGTCGCAGCAGGGTCCACATCGTCGAAGTGATGGCGCCCATGCCGGAAGCCAATGCCAGGCCCGCCTCCCCGCCTTCCAGCGAGGCCATGCGCGTTTCGAGCAAGGCAAGGGTCGGATTCGAAATGCGGCTGTAGACGTGCCCCTCCGCCTCGCCGGCAAAGCAGGCGGCGCCGTACTCGACGGTGGGAAATGCATAGGTCGCTGTCTGGTAGACAGGTGGCACCAGAGCGCCTTGATGGGACTGAGGATCGTAGCCGTGATGAATGGCCCGCGTGGAAAAACCGCAGCGGTTGTCAGCATCGCTCATGGCCTCATGCCTCCAGTCGTTTGTTATAAGCTTATGCCACGGGAGTGATCCGCGCGCTCAACAGACGACTGAAGGTGTGAGGGGGAATTCGCTCCCGGAAAGGCACAGCGGCCTTTGACCGGCACGAAACCCCTTGCCGGCTTACTGAGCCTGTACTTTTTCCAGCACTTCGATCCGTGCGTTCAGCTCACGCACCGACTCGATCAATGGGGCGACCAGCTTCTGGTAGTCCACTGTCAGCAGGCCTTGTTTCTCGTGGACCACTTGCGGGTATACCTTCTGCACGTCCTGGGCGATCAGGCCGACGTCTTCGCGGCCGGAGTCTTTCCAGGTGAACTGAACACCGTTGAGTTGCATCAGTTGCTGCGTCGAGCCTTCCAGCGGCTTGACCGAGCTCTTCAGGCTCTTGTCGCTGAACGGGCAGCATTGCCCGCCAGCGTCGCCCGCGATTGCTGGAATTGCCACGAAAGCCAGGGTTGCAGCTACCAGGGTCTTGCCAAACGTCATTGCCTTACTCCACTTTCTTGTTTTGTACGAAATGTACCGTGCAAGTGTAAGTTCGGCAGTTCCACGCACTATCGGCATTGGCAGAGCCCCTACAGCGAAAATGCCATAGTCAGCGCCGGATTTTTCCGAGAGCAGCAATGTGGCTGTTTAGCGGCCATGAAAAAACCCGCCAGGCTCATCGCCGTGGCGGGTTTTTCGCTCAAGCAGAACGCTTAGATCGCGCCACGCGTGCGCAGCAGTTCCAGCACCTGCCTGACGCCCTCTTCCACGCTCGAGTTCTGGGTGTCGATCACCAGATCGGCATCCAGCGGCACGTCGTACGGGAAGCCTTCACCCGGGATGTTGTCGCCACCGGCGGCATACAGGCCCTGCGGGTCGCGCTCGCGGCAGACCAGCGGTGAAGCCTGGACGTAGACGGTCAGCAGACGTTCCTTGCCGATCAGCGCCTTGGCCTGCTCACGGCCTTCGGCATCTGGAGCCACGAACGCAGCCAGCGTCAGCAGGCCGGCTTCGTTGAACTGGCGCGCCACATGGGCGGCGCGGCGCCAGTTCTCGGTACGGCCGGTGCGGTCCTGAGGCAGTCCCTTGTTCAGGTCGTGGCGCAGGTTCTGACCGTCGAGGACATAAACCGCACGGCCCAGGTCGAACAGCTTGCGCTCCACGGCGTAGGCCAGGGTGCTCTTGCCAGCCCCCGACAGGCCGCTGAACAGCACGGTGGCCGGTTGCTGGCCAAGACGCAGCGCGCGCTCTTCGGTGGAGACGTGGCACAGGCTGCCGTGCTGGCTGGCGGTGCCATGCGGCAATACCGGCGGCGCGATGATCATGCCGGCGCCGACAGTGCCGTTGGTGAGGCGATCGATCACGATGAAGGCGCCGGTAGTACGGTTGCTTTCGTAACCATCCAGAGCGATCGAGGCATCGAGCGCGACCTTGACCCGGCCGATCTCGTTGAGCTGCAAGGCGCTGGCCGCACCCAGCTCAAGGGTGTTCACATCGACCTTGTGGGTGATGCTGGCGATCGAGCCTGGCACATAGCTGGTGGCACGCTTGATGTCGTACTTCTTGCCGGGAAGCATCGGCTCCTCGGACATCCACACCAGCATGGCGTCGAACTGATCGGTCACCGGTGGGACGTTGTCGGCATGCACCAGCAAGTCGCCACGGGAGATGTCGATCTCGTCTTCCATGGTCAGGGTCACGGCCTGGCCTGGGCCGGCGTGCTCCAGCTCACCTTCGTAGGTGACGATGGACTTGACCCGGCTGCTCTTGCCCGACGGCAGCACGACGACTTCGTCGCCCTTGTGCACGACGCCGCTGGCCAGGGTGCCGGCAAAGCCACGGAAGTTCAGGTTCGGGCGGTTGACGTACTGCACCGGGAAGCGCAGGTCGGTGAAGTTGCGGTCGGCCGCGACTTCGACGGTTTCCAGGATCTCCATCAAGGCAGGGCCGGTGTACCACGGCGAACGCTCGCTGCGGTTGACCACGTTGTCGCCCTTGAGCGCCGACATTGGCACGAAGTGCAGGCTGCTCGGCGCCAGGTTGATGGCTTCGGCGAATTTCAGGTAGTCAGCCTTGATCGACTCGAAGACCTGCTCGTCAAAGCCCTTGAGGTCCATCTTGTTGATGGCCACGACGATGTGCTTGATGCCCAGCAACGAGGCGATGTAGCTGTGCCGGCGGGTCTGGGTCTGGACGCCGTAGCGGGCATCGACAAGGATGATCGCCAGGTCGCAGGTCGAGGCACCAGTGGCCATGTTGCGGGTGTACTGCTCGTGACCCGGAGTGTCGGCAATGATGAACTTGCGCTTGGCGGTCGAGAAGTAGCGATAGGCGACATCGATGGTGATGCCCTGCTCGCGCTCGGCCTGCAGGCCGTCGACCAGCAGCGCCAGGTCGACTTCCTCACCGGTGGTGCCGGACTTCTTCGAATCACGGGTGATGGCTTCGAGGTGGTCCTCGTAGATCATCTTCGAGTCGTGCAGCAGGCGCCCGATCAGGGTGCTCTTGCCGTCATCAACGTTGCCGCAGGTCAGGAAGCGCAGCAGTTCCTTGCGCTCGTGCTGGGCCAGGTAGGCGAGGATATCCTCGCTGATCAGATCAGATTGGTGCGACATGGAGTAACCCTGAAATTAGAAGTAGCCCTGGCGTTTCTTGTCTTCCATGGAACCGGCGCCATCGTGGTCGATGACACGGCCCTGACGTTCGGACGTTCGCGTCAGGAGCATTTCCTGGATGATGTCCGTCAGGGTCTCGGCTTCGGACTCGACGGCGCCCGTCAACGGGTAGCAGCCGAGGGTACGGAAACGCACCTTCTTCTTGACGATGCGCGCCTTGTCCTCGTCGGAAAGGTGCTCGAGGATGCGATCATCGTCGATCATGATCAGGGTGCCGTTCTTCTCGATGACTTCACGCTCGGCGGCGAAGTACAGGGGGACGATCGGGATGCCTTCCAGGTAGATGTACTGCCAGATGTCCAGCTCGGTCCAGTTCGACAGGGGGAAGACGCGGATCGATTCGCCCTTGTTGACCTTGCCGTTGTACACGTTCCACAACTCGGGACGCTGGTTCTTCGGGTCCCAGCGGTGCTTGCTGTCGCGGAAGGAGTAGACACGTTCCTTGGCGCGGGACTTCTCTTCGTCGCGGCGCGCGCCGCCGAAGGCTGCGTCGAAGCCGTGCTTGTCCAGCGCCTGCTTCAGGCCCTGGGTCTTCATGATGTCGGTGTGCTTGGAGCTGCCGTGGGTGAACGGGTTGATGCCCTGCGCCACACCTTCCGGGTTGACGTGGGTGATCAGTTCGAGACCCATTTCCTCGACCATCTTGTCGCGGAAGCTGTACATCTCCTGGAATTTCCACTGGGTGTCGACGTGCATCACGGGAAACGGCAGTTTGCCCGGGAAGAAGGCCTTGCGCGCCAGGTGCAGCATCACGGCGGAATCCTTGCCGATCGAGTACAGCATGACCGGGTTGTCGAACTCAGCGGCCACCTCGCGGATGATGTGGATGCTTTCCGCCTCCAGCTGTTTCAAGTGCGTCAGTTTGTCGACCATGGCTACTCACGAAAAACGATCTTATGGACGGCCAGCGGGCCGTGTTCGAGCGAGCCACTTTATCACAGCGACACATTCTATTTAGACGCCGGGCTAGAACGAAACAATCTAAGAATATGCCTGTGTGTTTGGCGCCTTCAGATCGGATTCGGACAATCGATGAACAGGTGCTCCAGCGCAAAATGCCGCGCCAGGTAGTCACCCAGTGCCTGGACACCGTAGCGCTCGGTAGCGTGATGGCCGGCCGCAATGAAACTGATGCCGTTTTCCCGGGCACTGTGATAGGTCTGCTCAGAGGCCTCGCCGCTGATGAACAGGTCGACACCCGCGGCGATCGCCTGATCGATGTACCCCTGGCCACCTCCGGTGCACCAGCCAACCCGGCGGATCACCTGGTCGCCTTCGATGAGCAACGGTTCACGCCCCATCACTTCCTGTACACGCCGGGCGAAATCACGCGCCGACATCGGTTCGGCCAGGGAGCCGACCAGGCCGACCACCCGCGGGTCGCTGGGGGCCAAGGGGCCTTCCACGGTGATATCCAGCTGGCGGGCAAGCTGCACGTTGTTGCCCACCTCAGGGTGCAGGTCCAGCGGCAAGTGGAAGGCCAGCAGACTGACATCGTGCTTGAGCAGGGTCTTGAGGCGGCGCTGCTTCATGCCGGTGATACAGGGGTTTTCGCCCTTCCAGAAATAACCGTGATGCACCAGCACCAGGTCGGCCTCGGCTTCGACCGCCGCGTCCAGCAAAGCCTGGCTCGCGGTCACACCGCTGACGATGCGGCTGACGTGGGGGCGGCCCTCGACCTGCAGGCCGTTAGGGCAGTAATCCTGGATTTTCGAGCTCGACAGGTAGCGCTCGGCCTCCTCAACCAGGGTGCTCAGGGCAACGGCCATGAAAAGTCTCCTCAAATCAGCGGTTTTGCCGGGCATCAAGGCCCGTATAATGGCGGCCATTATGGGCCGTCGCAGGTTCGGGGGAAACCTGCGGCAGTCACCGGGGAGCATCGCCGACCAGCCTGTTTCGCAGTATGATCGCGCGCGCTCGCACCCCGGGTCGCACTGATGCGGCCCCTTCCCACTTCCAGGATTCGTTCAATGCACAAGGCTTTGCGTTACTTTGGCTGGCCACTGCTGACCGGCGTACTGATCGCCATGCTGGTGATCCAGCGCTTCCCGCAATGGGTCGGCCTGCCCAGCCAGGACGTCAACCTGCAGCAGGCGCCGCAAACCACTCGCATCATGCAAGGCCCGGTGTCCTACGCCGACGCCGTGGCCATTGCCGCGCCCGCCGTGGCCAACCTGTACACCACCAAGGTGGTCAACAAGGCTGCCCACCCGCTCTTCGAAGACCCGCAGTTCCGGCGCTTCTTCGGCGACAACCTGCCCAAGCAGCGTCGCTGGGAGTCGAGCCTGGGCTCCGCGGTGATCATGAGCCCGGAAGGCTACCTGCTGACCAACAACCACGTGACTTCGGGTGCCGACCAGATCGTGGTCGCGCTCAAGGACGGCCGCGAGACCCTGGCGCGGGTGATCGGCAGCGACCCCGAGACCGACCTCGCGGTGCTGAAGATCGACCTGAAGGACCTGCCGGCAATCACCATCGGCCGCTCAGACAATATCCATATCGGCGACGTCGCGCTGGCCATCGGCAACCCCTTCGGCGTCGGCCAGACTGTCACCATGGGCATCATCAGTGCCACTGGCCGCAACCAGCTTGGCCTGAACAACTACGAAGACTTCATCCAGACCGACGCGGCGATCAACCCGGGCAACTCCGGCGGTGCGCTGGTGGATGCCAGCGGCAACCTCACTGGCATCAACACCGCGATCTTCTCCAAGTCAGGGGGCTCGCAAGGCATCGGCTTCGCCATCCCGACCAAGCTGGCGCTCGAGGTGATGAAATCGATCATCGAGCACGGCCAGGTGATCCGCGGCTGGCTGGGCATCGAGGTGCAGCCGCTAAGCCAGGACCTGGCCGAATCGTTCGGCATGCAGGGCCGTCCGGGCATCGTGGTGGCGGGGATCTTCCGCGACGGTCCGGCGCAGAAGGCCGGGCTGCAGCTGGGTGATGTGATCATGGCGATCAATGGCGAACCCGCCGGCGACGGCCGCCGGTCGATGAACCAGGTGGCGCGGATCAAGCCGAACGAGAAGATCAGCATCGAGGTGATGCGCAATGGCAAGCAGCTGAAGATGGTCGCCGAGGTGGGCCTGCGTCCGCCACCGGCGCCGGTGGTGAGCAAGGAAGAGAAGTAATACTGGGCAGTGGGGGGGGGCGCCTTGCGCCCCATCGCGGGACTAGCCCGCTCCCACAGGCGCCCCCTCGCGTGACTAGCCCGCTCCCGCAGGCGCCTTCCCCACAAGCGCCCCCGGATGCATCAATGCAGGATCTGGCTCAGGAACAGTTTCGTCCGCTCGTTCCTCGGCCGGTCGAAGAAGTCATCCGGCGCCGCCTGCTCGACGATCTCGCCCTTGTCCATGAAGATCACCCGGTTCGCCACGGTCCGGGCGAAGCCCATCTCGTGGGTCACGCAGAGCATGGTCATGCCGTCCTCGGCCAGGCTGACCATCGTGTCGAGCACTTCCTTGACCATCTCCGGATCGAGCGCCGAGGTCGGTTCGTCGAACAGCATGATCTTGGGCTTCATGCACAGGGCGCGGGCAATCGCCACGCGCTGCTGCTGGCCTCCGGACAACTGCCCCGGAAACTTGTTGGCCTGCTCCGGAATCCGCACCCGCTCAAGATAGTGCATGGCAATTTCCTCGGCCTTGCGCTTGGGCAGCTTGCGCACCCACATCGGGGCCAGGGTGCAGTTTTCCAGGATGGTCAGGTGCGGGAAGAGGTTGAAGTGCTGGAACACCATGCCCACCTCGCGGCGGATCGCCTCGATCTGCTTGAGGTCATTGGTCAGCTCGACCCCATCGACCACGATGCGCCCCTGCTGATGCTCCTCAAGCCGGTTCAGGCAGCGGATGGTGGTCGACTTGCCCGAGCCCGAGGGCCCGCACAGGACGATACGCTCACCCTGGCGCACGTTGAGATTGATGTCCTTGAGCACGTGGAACTGGCCGTACCACTTGTTCACGCCCTGCATCTGGATAATGCCTTCAGGGCCCACAGGCTGCTTGATCGCTTCACTCATCTCGAACACTCCTAACGCTTGTGGCCTGTGTCCAGCTTGCGCTCCAGATGCATGGAGTAGCGGGACATACCGAAACAGAAAATCCAGAACACCAGGGCCGCGAACACGTAGCCCTCGGTTGCCATGCCCAGCCAGGCCGGGTCAGCCGCTGCCTGCTTGACACTGTTGAGCAGGTCGAACAGGCCGATGATGATCACCAGGCTGGTGTCCTTGAACAGTGCAATGAAGGTGTTGACGATGCCGGGAATCACCAGCTTCAGGGCTTGCGGCAAGACCACCAGGCCCATCGAGCGCCAGTACCCCAGGCCCATGGCCGCAGCCGCTTCGTACTGACCCTTGGGAATGGCCTGCAGACCGCCCCGCACCACTTCGGCGATATAGGCCGACTGGAACAGGATCACCCCGATCATCGCCCGCAGTAGCTTGTCGAAGCTCATGCCCTCGGGCAGGAACAGCGGCAGCATCACCGAGGACATGAACAGCACGGTGATCAGCGGCACGCCTCGCCAGAACTCGATGAAGGTCACGCAGACCACCTTCACCGCTGGCATGTTCGAGCGCCGCCCCAGTGCCAGCAGAATCCCCAGTGGCAAGGCGCCGACGATGCCAACGGTGGCGATCACCAGGGTCAGCATCAGCCCGCCCCACTGGCTGGTGGGTACCGTTGCCAGGCCCAGATGCCCGCCGTGCAGCAGGGTGTAGGCAAGGATCGGGTACAACACCAGGAAACCCAGCCCGTAGACAGCCTTGCGCGGCATACGCGGGATGAAAAGCGGCGCAGCGCCGACCACCGCCAGCCACACGGTCAGGTCGACCCGCCAGCGCAGCTCGGTTGGGTAGTAGCCATACATGAACTGGCCGAAGCGCTGCTGGATGAACACCCAGCAAGCGCCTTCCTTGGTGCAGTCGGCGCGTGTCGTGCCGACCCAGTTGGCGTCGAAGATCGACCACTGCAACAGCGGCGGCACGACCAGCCAGACCAGGTAAACGGCAAGCAGGGTCAGCAGGGTGTTGAGCCAGCTGGAAAACAGGTTGGCGCGCATCCACGCCAGCACGCCCACGGCTTTGGCCGGTGGCGGCATGTCAGGTTTGAAAACATGTGCATTCATGCGCGAATCCTCACCGCTCGATCAGCGCTATGCGCTTGTTGTACCAGTTCATCAGCAGCGAAATGCTGATGCTGATCGCCAGGTAGACGCTCATGGTGATGGCGATCACCTCGATGGCCTGGCCGGTCTGGTTGAGCACGGTCCCGGCGAACAGCGAGACCATTTCCGGATAGCCGATGCCCGCCGCCAGCGATGAGTTTTTCGCAAGGTTCAGATACTGGCTGGTGAGCGGCGGAATGATCACCCGCAGCGCCTGGGGAATGATCACCTTGCGCAAGGTCGGCCCTTCACGCAGGCCCAGGGAACGAGCGGCCTCGGTCTGCCCATGGCTGACCGAACGGATGCCCGAGCGCACGATCTCGGCGATAAAGGCCGCGGTATAGATCGTCAGCGCCAGGGTCAGAGCCAGCAGCTCGGGAATCAGCACCCAGCCGCCGGTGAAGTTGAAGCCCTTGAGCTGCGGCGTCTCCCAGGTCACCGGGCTGCCGAACAGCAGCACGCACAGGCCAGGAATACCGATAAACAGCGCAAGGCCCACCCATGCCTTGTGGAAGGGCTGGCCGGTTTCCTCGAAACGGCGGTTGGCCAGGCGCACCATCAGCACGATCGCCAGCACTGCCAGCACCAGGCCCAGCACGAACGGCCAGAAGCCCTCGGCCATGTTGGCGCCAGGCATGTTCAGGCCACGGTTGCTGATGAAGAAGGAGTCGCCGATGTTGATGCTGCCCCGCGGTCCCGGCAGGGTCAGGAAGACCGCGAAGTACCAGAACAGGATCTGCAGCAATGGCGGGATGTTACGGAAGATCTCAACGTAGACCGTCGCCAGCTTGTTGATCATCCAGTTGGGCGACAGACGCGCCACACCGATGACGAAGCCCAGCAGCGTAGCCAGTATGACCCCGATGAAGGTGACCAGCAGGGTATTGAGCAGGCCGATGACAAACACCCGGGCATAGCTGTCGGACTCGGTGTAGTCGATCAGGTGCTGGGCGATGCCGAAGCCGGCGCTGCGCTCGAGAAAGTCGAAACCGGAGGTGATGCCCCGGTGTTGCAGGTTGGTCTGGGTGTTGTGGAACAGGTACCAGCCCAGGCCGACCACGAAGGCCACCGTCAGGATCTGGAACAGCCACGCGCGCACACGTGGATCACTCAGGGAAAACCCCTTGGGTGCGCCGATTTGATTTTGCATGAAATGCCCCGGTAGAAAGGGAACCGAACACCTTGCGGCGGCCTTCGCCACCGCAAGGTGCAGCCATCAGCGCACCGGTGGTGCGTACTGGATGCCGCCGTTGTTCCACAGCGCGTTCAGGCCGCGGTCGATCTGCAGCGGGGTTTCCTTGCCCAGGTTCTTCTCGAAGACTTCGCCGTAGTTGCCGACCTGCTTGACGATCTGCACGACCCAGTCCTTCGGCAGTTTCAGGTCCTTGCCGTACTCGCCATCGGCGCCCAGCATGCGGGCCACGTCAGGGTTCTTGGTGCCCTTGGCCTCGGACTCGACGTTTTTCGAGGTGACGCCCATTTCCTCGGCATTGAGCATGGCGTAGAGCGTCCACTTGACAATGCTGAACCACTCTTCGTCGCCCTTGCGCACCACCGGGCCCAGGGGCTCCTTGGAGATGGTTTCGGGCAGCACGACATACTCGGTCGGCGCAGCCAGCTTGGAGCGCTGTGCGTACAGCTGCGACTTGTCGGAGGTCAGCACGTCGCAACGGCCGGATTCCAGCGACTTGGCGCTTTCATCGGAGGTGTCGAAGGTGATCGGCGTGTACTTCAGCCCATTGGCCCGGAAGTAGTCGGAGACGTTGAGCTCGGTGGTGGTGCCGGCCTGGATGCAGATGGTCGCGCCATCGAGTTCCTTGGCGCTGGAAACGCCGAGCTTCTTGTTGACCAGGAAGCCGATGCCGTCGTAGTAGGTCACGCCGGCGAACACCAGGCCCATGCCGGCATCTCGCGAGCTGGTCCAGGTCGTGTTGCGGGACAGGACGTCGACTTCGCCCGACTGCAGCGCGGTGAAGCGTTCCTTGGCGTTGAGCTGGCTGAACTTGATCTTGGTCGCGTCGCCGAACACGGCGGCGGCCACGGCGCGGCAGACGTCGGCGTCGATGCCGACGATGTTGCCCTTGGCATCCGGGACCGAGAAGCCCGGCAAGCCATCACTCACGCCACACTGGACAAATCCTTTCTTCTTGACTGCATCCAGGGTTGCTCCTGCCTGGGCCAGGCCGGTGGCGCCGAGGGCGGTTGCAGCGGCCAGCACTGCCAGGGTGGATTTCAGAAACTTCATTCACAACCTCCAATCGCTCTTGTTGTACGAGCCGGAATTGCACCGCACCCTTATGAGGCGCACCCGACCCCTTGTTGGCTTGTTTTTGGGTCAATTGGCGCAATGGGCCGTTCTGTGACAGCCTTCACCGGTGCGAAGGGTGTTACCGTCGCAACCGCTTTCCTTTGCATCGAGTTGTGAATAAGCAAAGCGCGTACCACAGTTGCAGGCTTAAGCGATTAAGCGACAGTCAAGTAGGAAAAGTTTTAGAGTTGCGACATCTATTTCTGAGATTTCCATGCAACGCCACATTTCCATGCACTCAATAAGACCGTGCGCACTCATACGGAGCAGTCATGACCAACCCGCTGATTCTCGAACCGCAGAAAACCGCTGATGCCTGTGTGATCTGGTTGCATGGCCTTGGCGCGGACCGTTACGACTTCCTACCGGTGGCAGAAGCGTTGCAGGAGCATCTGGTCAGCACCCGCTTCATCATGCCCCAGGCGCCGACCCGCGCCGTGACGATCAATGGCGGCTACGCCATGCCCAGCTGGTACGACATCAAGGCCATGAGCCCCGCGCGCGCCATCGACCAGGACCAGCTCGAAGAGTCTGCAGACCAGGTCATCGCACTGATCGAGGCCGAGCGCGCCAAGGGCATCGACCTGGCGCGCATCGTTCTGGCCGGGTTTTCCCAAGGTGGCGCAGTGGTGCTGCACACTGCCTATATAAAGTGGCAGGAAGCGCTCGGTGGGGTGCTCGCGCTGTCCACCTATGCCCCCACCTTTGCCGAGGACATCGAGCTGACCGCTTGCCAGCAGCGCACGCCCGCGCTTTGCCTGCATGGCGTGCATGACCAGGTGGTGATTCCGTCGATGGGCCGCACGGCCTACGAGCACCTCAAGCAATGGGGCGTTACCGTCGACTGGCTGGAGTACCCCATGGAACACGAGGTGGTGCAGCAGGAAATCAGCGATGTCTACCACTGGCTCAGCGAACGCCTGCGCTGAAACGCCGCTGATGTAGCTGCTCGAGCATTCCACTACGCCGCGCCCGATTCTTGCATTACACTGCCCGGCGTACATTCCTTAATCAATTGATGAGATGACCGTGCTCAAGGCACTCAAGAAAATATTCGGCAAAAGCGAGGGTGAGCCACAGGCCCCCGAGCCCATTGCCAGCGTGACACCGCCCGCCGCCCCTGCCCGCCCTGCCCCCGCTCCGGCCTTGGCCCCAGCCCCGATCCAGGCCGAAGCAGTCGCCGCGCCCTCTCCTGCTGTAGTGGAAACACCGGTTGCCGATCAACCGGCTGCCGCAAGACCCACAGCCGAAAAACCGCGCCGCGAGCGCAAGCCCAAGCCACAGGCGTCGCTGTGGAAGCTCGAGGACTTCGTGGTCGAGCCGCAGGAAGGCAAGACCCGCTTCCACGACTTCAAGCTCTCGCCCGAAGTGATGCACGCCATCCATGACCTGGGCTTTCCTTATTGCACCCCGATCCAGGCCGAAGTGCTGGGCTACACCCTGCGCGGCCAGGACGCCATCGGCCGGGCCCAGACCGGCACGGGCAAGACCGCGGCCTTCCTGATCTCGATCATTTCCCAGCTGCAACAGACGCCGCCGCCCAAGGAACGCTTCATGGGCGAGCCGCGCGCGCTGATCATCGCCCCGACCCGTGAGCTGGTGGTGCAGATCGCCAAGGACGCCGAGGCCCTGACCCGATACACCGGCCTCAACGTGATGAGCTTTGTGGGCGGCATGGACTTCGACAAGCAGCTCAAGTCACTGGAAGCGCGTCACTGCGACATCCTGGTCGCCACCCCGGGCCGCCTGCTGGACTTCAACCAGCGCGGCGAGGTGCACCTGGACATGGTCGAGGTGATGGTGCTCGACGAAGCCGACCGCATGCTCGACATGGGCTTCATCCCGCAGGTACGGCAGATCATCCGCCAGACCCCGCCCAAGAGCGAACGCCAGACATTGCTGTTCTCCGCCACGTTCACCGATGACGTGATGAACCTCGCCAAGCAGTGGACCACCGACCCTGCCATCGTCGAGATCGAGCCCGAGAACGTCGCCAGCGACAGCGTCGAGCAGCACGTCTATGCCGTGGCCGGCAGCGACAAGTACAAGCTGCTGTACAACCTGGTGACCATCAACAAGTGGGAACGGGTCATGGTCTTTGCCAACCGCAAGGACGAAGTCCGGCGCATCGAAGAGCGCCTGGTGCGCGATGGCGTCAACGCCGCGCAGCTGTCGGGCGATGTGCCGCAGCACAAGCGCATCCGCACGCTGGAAGCGTTCCGTGAAGGGCGTATCACCGTGCTGGTGGCAACCGACGTGGCCGGCCGGGGGATTCACATCGATGGCATCAGCCACGTGATCAACTTCACCCTGCCCGAAGATCCGGACGATTACGTACACCGTATCGGCCGTACCGGCCGTGCCGGGAGCAGCGGCGTGTCGATCAGCTTTGCCGGCGAGGACGATTCCTACCAGCTGCCAGGCATCGAAGCGCTGCTAGGGCGCAAGATCGCCTGCGAAATGCCCCCGGACGAGTTGATCAAGCCGGTGCCGCGCAAGCATAGCTAGTCCTCACGGGCCTTCACATGGTGTAGGAGCGAATCGGCACCACCGAACCACGGCGGGCACTTACCAGCGCCCCGCCGCCTCCTGGTCACTTGCCTTGCCCTCAACCCACCTCGGCCCGTCCCCCGTCGTCTCCTTCTTCCAGAACGGCGCCCGGGTCTTCAGGTAGTCCATGATGAAATTGCAGGCATCGAACGCCGCCTGCCGATGGGCACTGGCCACCCCGACGAACACGATCGGTTCGCCCGGTTCGAGGGCGCCGATGCGGTGCAGCACTTCGACCTTGAGCAGCGGCCAGCGGCCATTGGCCTCATCGACGATCTTGCCCAGCGCCTTTTCCGTCATCCCCGGATAATGCTCCAGGAGCATCCCGGCCACCTCGCGGCCATCATTGAAATCGCGCACGTAGCCGACAAAGCCGACCACCGCCCCCACACCGACATTGGCGGCATGCATGGCATTGACCTCATGCCCCGGATCAAACTGCTCCTGCTGCACACGAACGCTCATCTCAACCCCCGGTCACAGGCGGGAAGAACGCCACTTCGTCGCCTTCGGCCACAGGCTCGTCAAGCTTGCACAGGTCCTGGTTACGGGCGCACATAAGGTTCTGTTCCGCGAGCAGCGCGTACTTGCCCCCACGGGCCAGCAACGCCTGGCGGACGTCGTCGAGCTTGAGAAAATCACCGGCAAGCGCCTCACCATCCTGCCCCAGCGCCTCGCGGTAACGGGCGAAATACACCACCTGGATGTTCATCGTGCCTGCACCTGATAGTCGCCGCTCTTGCCGCCTGTCTTTTCCAGCAAGCGCACCTGCTCGATGACCATGCCCTTGTCGACGGCCTTGCACATGTCGTAGATCGTCAGCGCGGCGACACTCGCGGCCGTCAGTGCCTCCATCTCCACGCCGGTCTGCCCGGCGAGCTTGCAACGGGCGACGATGTGCACGCAGTCGCTGCCCTCGGCGCTGAGCTCGACCTTGACGCTGGTGAGCATCAGCGGATGGCACAGCGGGATCAGGTCGCTGGTCTTCTTCGCCGCCTGGATACCGGCGATGCGCGCCACGGCGAACACATCACCCTTGGGGTGTTCCCCGTCGACAATCATCTGCAAGGTCGGCGGCAACATGCGCACCCGCGCTTCGGCTACCGCCTCGCGCTGGGTCACGGCTTTTTCGGTGACGTCGACCATCGTGGCGCGCCCCTGGGAATCGAGATGAGTCAGCACAGCTTTCCTCCTGTTCAGGAGCAAAGAGTGTAAACCCGCAGGTCAGCTTTTGTGAGCGAAAAGAAGCCGGGCGAGTAGCCGCCCGGCGTGGGGATTACAAATGCCCTTCGGCGTATTCGGCCAGCACCGAACGCGGCACCCCTTGCAGGGTGATGTGCACGCCGTGGGGGAAGTCCTTGAAGCGCTCGGTCAGGTAGGTCAGGCCGGAGCTGGTGGCGGACAGGTAAGGCGTGTCGATCTGCGCCAGGTTGCCCAGGCAGACCACCTTCGATCCGGCGCCGGCACGGGTGATGATGGTTTTCATCTGGTGCGGGGTGAGATTCTGGCATTCATCGATCAGGATCAGGCTCTGCTGGAAGCTGCGCCCCCGGATGTAATTGAGCGATTTGAACTGCAGCGGCACGCGCTCGAGGATGTACTCGACGCTGCCGTGGGTGCTCTCGTCATCCATGTGCAACGCTTCGAGGTTGTCGGTGATGGCGCCCAGCCAAGGCTCCATCTTTTCTGCCTCGGTGCCCGGCAGGAAACCGATCTCCTGGTCCAGCCCCTGCACGCTGCGGGTCGCGATGATACGGCGATAGCGCTTGCTCACCATGGTCTGCTCGATGGCCGCGGCGAGGGCCAGGATGGTCTTGCCGGAGCCCGCGGCGCCGGTCAGGTTGACCAGGTGGATATCCGGGTCGAGCAAGGCGAACAGCGCCAGGCTCTGGTGGATGTCGCGTGGCTTGAGGCCCCACGCTTCCTGGTGCAGCAAAGGCTCCTGGTGCAGGTCGAGCAGCAGCAGCTCGTCCTCCCTGATGCCCTTGATCCAGCCGACGAAGCCTTGCTCGTCGATGATGAACTCATTGACGTGCACAGCCGGCAGGTTGTCGGTCAGTTGCACACGGTGCCAGGTACGCCCGCGCTCCTGACGGGTCTCGACCTTGCTGACCCGGTCCCAGAACGACCCTGTCACCGAGTGGTAACCCTTGGACAGCAACGACACGTCGTCAACCAGTTGGTCGGTGCTGTAGTCTTCCGCCGCGATCCCACAGGCGCGGGCCTTGAGGCGCATGTTGATGTCTTTGGTCACCAGCACCACGTCCACGTCCTTGCGCGTGGCACGCAATTCCAGGAGCTGGTTGATGATGATGTTGTCGTTCAGGTTTTCCGGCAGCAGGCGGTTTGGCTCATTGCGCGGGCTCATCAGGATCGACAGGAAACCCTTGGGTCCGCTCTTGTTGCGCTGGATCGGCACACCCAGCTCGACGTCCGCCGGCGAGGCATCGCCCAGGGTCTGGTCGATCAGACGGATGGCCTGGCGGCATTCTGCAGCGACGGTATGCTTGCCCGTCTTGAGCTTGTCGAGTTCCTCCAGCACCGTCATCGGAATCGCGACGTGGTGCTCCTCGAAGTTCAGCAAAGCGTTGGGATCGTGAATCAGTACATTGGTATCGAGCACATACAGGATTGGCTGGGTGGAGGAAGGGGTGCGTCCATGGTCATCCATACTCGGTCACCTTATGCAAGAGCCAGACGGCGCCGCAGGGCAGCGCCGCAGAGTGACCGCCGGTCTCCCCGCACCCGCGTTGTTACGGGTAGGGAGGACTCCGAGCAAGGTGGGGCCCGATGACGCCACCTGTGCTGCAGGGCTCGGCTGTCTGACTCCTTGATACCGCAAACCTGTGAACGTAAAAAGCATTTTTACATGCAAGTGAAGTTTATTTTTCCGATTGACTGACCGGGCTTGGCGGATGGTCAGACTGACGCTACATTCAAGGATCAGCACCCTCTTCATTCAGAGATCGGCACCTTCTCCATTCATCTGTACGCCTGACAATCCTGCCAGCCAATCCCGCTGCGCGCCGTATGCTGCAGCAGCCACTCCACCGCTGGCTGCGCCTTGGGCAGGCTGTCATGGAACTGGATCACGCCCCTGCGCCAGAGCAGCATCAGGCTGAGCACGCGCTGGGCCGACTCTTCAGCGGTTAGAGGTCCTTCGTCCTGCGCATCGATATCCCACAGCGACACCTGCAGCTGCTGGCTGGCCATGAAGGCCTGGCCGTCTGCGCGGCGTTGGCCATAGGGTGGGCGGAACAGCGGCACGTACTGATCCGGGACTTCGCTTTGCACCCGCGCCTGGCTGCGGCGCAGCGAGTCCTGCCAGTCCTGCCACTGTGCATGGGAGCGGTATTCCCAGCCTTGAATCCCGACGCACTGACCGGCATAGAGGGTGCGCAAGCCGTCGCCAGCGGAAGCTGCGCGGCGTTGATCGAAACGGTTGCCGAGGACAAAAAAGGTCGCCGCGAGCTTCTGCCGCCGCAGGTAGTCGGCAAGTGCATCGGTGGCCCCGCCCTGCGGGCCCGGTCCGCCCGCGAAGGTCAGCAGAAACAGCCGGTCATTGAGTTCGTCGCCGTTGCGCTCGTCCTCCGAATAGCGCTCGATCTCGCTGCCAGTCTGGGCAAATACCGCCGCCTTGCGCAGTTGCTCGTTGAGATAGCGGGTATGGAATTGCCGCGCGGGCTCGACCCATTGCGTGTAGAACTCGCCGACATTGGCGGCGAACGTCGCGGCTTGTGCCTGCAAGTCGGCGATGGACTCGACCGGGTAGCAGAACGACGCATCCTGCTCGCAGCTTTGCCGCGCATGGTCGTAGTTTTGCCAGAGCCGCTGCCACATGCGCGCCCTCACGGCGCGGATCATCTGCAGATTGACCTGCCTGAGCTGCAGCCGCGTGGCCAGCTGGGCCTCGTCGAGCATTTCGCTTTCCTGCAGCACCTGGGCAAACGAGAGAATCTCGGCGCGCGAGGCGACATCGAACAACACCGGGCTCTCCAGCTGCTCGGGCCAGACGCCGCGGTCGATACTGACAAAGGGCAACGGGGCGGCCTGTGTGGTCAGGCTCAGCAGGCCTGCCAGCAGGATCAGGGCAATGCGCACGTTCGGACTCTCCCAAGGGCATGCCGCGCACTATAACGGCTGCCGGGCGGATGGTCTGTGGCTATTGTGCCCATAGCTGGAGATCACCGCCCTGCCCCCGTAGAATCGCGGCCAAGACTTCAGGAGCCGAACCCAATGCTGACGGTGATTTCCCCCGCCAAGACCCTCGACTACGACACTCCCCCGGTAACCCAGCGCCACACCTTGCCGCAATATCTGGATGACTCCCAGGTGCTCATCGAGCAGCTGCGCAAGCTCTCGCCCGTGCAGATCAGCGAGCTGATGCACCTCTCTGACAAGCTGGCCGGGCTCAACGCGGCGCGCTTCGGCAGCTGGACTCCGGACTTCACCCCAGCCAACGCCAAGCAAGCGCTGCTGGCGTTCAAAGGGGACGTATATACCGGGCTCGACGCCGAAAGCCTGAGCGAGGATGACTTCACGTATGCCCAGGATCACTTGCGCATGCTGTCGGGGCTTTACGGGCTGTTGCGACCGCTCGACCTGATGCAGCCGTATCGCCTGGAGATGGGTACCAAGCTTGCCAATGCACGCGGCAAGGATCTGTATGCATTCTGGGGCACCCGGATCAGCGAGTGGATCAACCAGGCGCTGGTCGACCAGGGCGATGACCTGCTGCTGAACCTCGCCAGCAACGAATATTTCAGCGCGGTGAAGCGCAGTTCGCTCAAGGCGCGGGTGATCGACATCGAGTTCCGGGACTGGAAGAACGGGCAGTACAAGATCATCAGCTTCTACGCCAAGAAGGCGCGTGGATTGATGAGCCGGTTCGTGATCCAGGAGCGGATCGGGGATCCGGAGCGGCTGAAGGGGTTTGATGCGCAGGGGTATTACTACAGTGCGGAGCAGTCCTCCGGGGACAAGCTGGTGTTCCTGCGGGATGAGGTGGGTGCGTAGTTCTTTGGTGGATTGATGAATTGGGGGCTGCGAAGCGGCCCTACAATACATCAGGCACCAAAAAAGGGCCTGAATCACCACGCCACTACGCCATAATTTCGACGCCAAAAAACTATCACACTTCTAATAATCGCAAAACGACATAAGACCGTTCGTAGTTTTTTGACGAATTCTGAAAATTTTTTTTCGATACTGGCACAAAACCATCTCACCCCATTCTGGCCCTTTATATGCAAGGGCGCCCTCCTGCTGTGCCATCATAATGAAACTATCTTCGCCTGAAGAAATATTCAGAAATCTTTCATACCCCCTCAGGCCGTGCAGGAACTTAGGTCTTTTTATCCGCTCATAGGACCCGTAACGAATTTCATGCGGCGACGTACGAAATGACTTACACAGGGACTGTGGCAGATATCCGCTATCTGCCCATAAACTTAACGGACCCGCGCATCGACCCGATGCCCCCGTTCAGAGCAAGGAGAGACGCGCCCCTTCAAATCGTCCTAGTGGTTGATTTCAAAGGATTTACTTCACTTGAAAACACAAGCACAGCAGCGCGCAGTGAGCGCTCTGTAATAAAGACGGCGACATAACAGGGCACGCCTTCAAACTTTTGGCCTTTGGCTGCCAACTTCGAGTGCATAACTTTTGCACTCCGTATTTATATGCCTGCGTTCGGAGCAGTGACTATTACTGCCACAACTCCGTGCGCCCGGATACTGCTGATCAATCAACAGGTCTGGCTCTTTTGCTTATCGAGCCGGCGTGAAAAACACACGAGGTGAATGCGATGCGTATCAGCATCTTTGGTTTGGGTTATGTGGGTGCAGTCTGTGCTGGCTGCCTGTCGGCACGCGGTCATGAAGTGATTGGTGTGGATGTTTCACAGACCAAGATCGACCTGATCAACCAGGGCAAGTCGCCCATCGTCGAACCAGGGCTCGAGGCGCTGTTGCAACAGGGCATCGCCAACGGTCGTCTGCGTGGCACAACCGACTTCGCCGAGGCCATCCGCGCCAGCGACGTGTCGATGATCTGCGTCGGCACGCCGAGCAAGAAGAACGGCGACCTGGGCCTTGAGTACATCGAAGCGGTGTGCCGCGAGATCGGCAACGTACTGCGCGACACTACTCGCCGCCACACCATCGTGGTGCGCAGCACCGTGCTGCCGGGCACCGTGAAGAACGTGGTGATCCCGATGCTCGAAGCGTGCTCGGGCAAGAAAGCCGGCGTCGACTTCGGCGTGGCGGTCAACCCTGAGTTCCTGCGTGAAAGCACGGCGATCCAGGACTACGACCAGCCACCAATGACTGTCATCGGCGAACTCGACAGCGCCAGCGGTGATGTGCTGCAGGCTCTGTACGAAGAACTGGACGCACCGGTCATCCGCAAGCCGATCGAAGTGGCCGAGATGATCAAGTACACCTGCAACGTCTGGCACGCCACCAAGGTGACCTTCGCCAACGAGATCGGCAACATCGCCAAGGCGGTCGGCGTCGATGGCCGCGAAGTGATGGACGTCGTCTGCCAGGACAAGACGCTCAACCTGTCTCAGTACTACATGCGCCCAGGCTTTGCCTTCGGCGGCTCGTGCCTGCCCAAGGACGTACGCGCCCTGACCTACCGCGCCAGCAGCCTGGACGTGAAGGCACCGCTGCTCGACTCGCTGATGCGCAGCAACGAATCTCAGGTGCAGAACGCCTTCGACATCATCGAAAGCCACGACAAGCGCAAGGTCGCCCTGCTGGGCCTGAGCTTCAAGGCAGGCACCGATGACCTGCGTGAAAGCCCGCTGGTCGAACTGGCCGAGCGCCTGATCGGCAAGGGCTACGAGCTGAACATCTACGACAGCAACGTCGAGTACGCCCGCGTCCACGGCGCCAACAAAGAGTACATCGAGTCGAAGATCCCGCACGTGTCGTCCTTGCTCAACGCCGACTTCGAGCAAGTGATCAACAACGCCGACATCATCGTGCTGGGCAACCGTGACGAGAAGTTCCGCGCCTTGGCTCAGCAGGCTCCGGCCGGCAAGCAGGTGATCGACCTGGTTGGCTTCATGGGCGCGGCAACCTGCCCTGTCAGCCGTACCGAAGGCATCTGCTGGTAAACCCAGGCAGGGGTGCGGGCCGTCTGGCGCCGCACCCCGCCCCTTTTTTCTCGCGACGGATGCAGAACATGCAAAGGCTCAAGACAGTGCTGTTGCAAAGCGCCGGGTGGCTGTTCTACGTGAGCTTGCTCATGTTGATCGCCCTGGCCTTGCCCAGCGATATCTTCGACCCGCAGTCGAAGCACTTCATCTTCCTGGTGGGCGCCGTCGGTATCTGGCGCTACTCCATGGGCGCGACCCATTTCGTGCGCGGGATGATCTTCCTCTACGGCGTCTACCCCTACCTGCGGCGCAAGGTGCGCAAGCTGGGTGAGGCGGCCGATCCGTCGCACGTCTACCTGATGGTCACCAGTTTCCGCATCGATGCGCTGACCACCGCGCAGGTCTACAGCTCGGTGATCCGCGAAGCGATCAACTGCGGCTTCCCGACTACCGTGGTCTGCTCGCTGGTGGAGATGTCCGATGAGCTGCTGGTCAAGAGCCTGTGGGCCAAGTACAACCCG
The DNA here is from genome assembly GCF_056312565.1 of Pseudomonas sp. JE3303. NCBI lineage: Bacteria > Pseudomonadati > Pseudomonadota > Gammaproteobacteria > Pseudomonadales > Pseudomonadaceae > Pseudomonas > Pseudomonas sp. JE3303. The sequence continues at coordinate 21,709 of NZ_JBWGIF010000002.1, read as the reverse complement.
CCCGAGCACGTCAAGCTGGACATCGTGCGCATCGCCGGTACCGGCAAGCGCGATGGCCTGGCCTTCGGCTTCCGCGCCATTTCGCGGATGCTGCCAGACCAGCACGCCGTGGTCGCGGTGATCGACGGCGATACCGTGCTGGGTGACGGCGTGGTGCGCAAGACGGTGCCCTGGTTCAAGCTGTTTCCTACGGTCGGTGGCCTTACCACCAACGAATTCTGTGAAGTGCGTGGCGGCTACATCATGAGCGAGTGGCACAAGCTGCGCTTCGCCCAACGCCACATCAACATGTGCTCGATGGCCTTGTCCAAGCGCGTGCTGACCATGACCGGCCGCATGTCGATGTTCCGCGCAAGCGTGGTCACCAACCCCGAGTTCATCGCCGATGTCGAAAGCGACTCGCTGCAGCACTGGCGCCTGGGCCGCTTCAAGTTCCTGACCGGTGACGACAAGTCGAGCTGGTTCAGCCTCATGCGCCTGGGCTACGACACTTTCTACGTGCCGGATGCGGCGATCAACACGGTCGAGCACCCGCCGGAAAAGAGCTTCCTCAAGGCCAGCCGCAAGCTGATGTACCGCTGGTACGGCAACAACCTGCGGCAGAACTCCCGCGCCCTGGGCCTTGGCGTCAAGCGCCTTGGACTGTTCACCAGCGTGGTGCTGTTCGACCAGCGCGTGTCGATGTGGACCAGCCTGCTGGGCCTGACCGTCGCGGTCATCGCCAGCTTCAAGTTCGGTCTGGGCTTCCTGCTGGTGTACCTGCTGTGGATCGGCATCACCCGCCTGATCCTCACCATCATGCTGCTGTGCTCCGGCCACAGCGTAGGGCCGGCCTACCCGCTGATCCTCTATTACAACCAGATCGTCGGCGCAATGATGAAGATCTACGTGTTCTTCCGCCTCGACAAGCAGTCCTGGACTCGCCAGCCCACTGCCCTCAAGCGTGACCTTGCCAGCTTTCAACAATGGTTCAACACCTGGTCCTCGCGGACCATGACCTTCTCGGCGGCCAGCATCTTCGTGGCTGTGCTGTTCATGGTCGTGTGAGCCCAACCCGGATCAGATCTAACAGGAACAAAATCGCCATGAATACCGCCGTGAACGTCAATGTCGTGCATGAGTCCGAAGCCCAGCGCCAGCACGCCCGGGTGAAAATTCCGGCCAAGCTGCGTTACCTGGGGGCTAACCGCGAGACCCAGGAAGTGAAGGTCGAGGACCTGTCGGCCGGTGGCCTGTGCTTCCATGCCAAGCAGCCGCTGAAGGTCGGCGAAGTGCTGCGCGGCCGCCTGCAGTTCGTGGTCGACAACCTGGGCCTGGCGATGGACATCGAGTTCCAGGTGCGCTCGTTCAACAGCGCTGACGGACGTACCGGCGCGCAGTTCCAGAACCTTGAGCCGCGTGACATCTCCACCCTGCGCCACATCATCACCTCGCACCTCTCGGGCGAGCTGATCAGCGTGGGTGACGTGCTCAGCACCCTGCAGCGCGACAACTTCACCAAGGCGCGCAAGCAGAAGGACGGCGGCGCGGGCATGAGCGCCTTCGGCCGCCTGCGTGCGGTGGCGGGCAGCCTCGGCGTGTTCGTGGTCGGTGTGGCGGCGTTCGGTTTCATCGCCAAGTCGATGTATGGCCTCTACTTCGTCAGCCACGCCCAGGCCGGCGTGGTCGCGGTGCCCACCACCAATGTCACCATGCCCCGCGACGGTACCGTGCAGAGCCTGGTGCAGGGCGGTGGTGATGTGATCAAGGGCGCGCCGCTTGCATCGTTCAGCACCAGCATGCTCGACCTGCTCAAGGGTCACCTGGATGACCAGCAACTGGAGCCTTCGAAGGTCGAGGAACTGTTCGGCAAGCAGCTCAGCGGCACCCTGACCAGCCCATGCGACTGCGTGGTGTCGCGCCAGCTGGTGGACGACGGCCAGTACGCCAGCAAAGGCCAGGTGATCTTCCAACTGGTGCCACGCACCACCGTGCCAACCGTGGAAGCGCGCTTCACCTACCGCCAGTTCGACGAAGTCAAGCCAGGTACCCGGGTCAACTTCCAGGTGGCCGGCGAAGACGAAGTGCGCACTGGCCTGATCGTCAGCAGTTCCAGCCTGAACAGCGAAGACCTGGCCTCGGACATCCGTGTGCAGATCAAGCCTGATGGTGCGTTGCCTGCCGAACTGGCCGGTCGTCCGGCGTCGGTGAACAGCGACCGTGGGCCATCCCTGGACTGGCTGATCGACAAGGCCGCGGCTCGCGGGCTCTAAGAGGATCTGATGATGCGTTCAGGACACCGAGGGACCTGTGGCTGGCTGGGGCTGTGTGCACTGGCCGTCGCCGTGGCCGGCTGTGCCGGCCTGCCCGACCAGCGCCTGGCCAACGAGGCCATGAAGCGCGGCGACACCGCCCTGGCCGAGCAAAACTACAAGGCCCTGGCCGACCTGGGCTACAGCGAGGCCCAGGTTGGCCTCGCGGACATCCAGGTCGCCACCCAGGACCCGGCCAAGATCAAGCAGGCCGAGGCGACATACCGCGCCGCAGCCGCGACTTCGTCCCGCGCCCAGGCCCGCCTTGGCCGCCTGCTGGTGGCCAAGCCCGACAGCACCCAGGCCGAGCGTGAAGAAGCCGAGACCCTGCTCAAGCAGGCTGCCACCCAGGGCGAAAGCAATACCCTGATCCCGCTGGCGATGCTCTACCTGCAATACCCGCAGAGTTTCCCTGAGGTCAACGCCCAGCAGCAGATCGATCAGTGGCGCGCGGCCGGCAATCCCGAAGCGGGCCTGGCCCAGGTGCTCCTGTACCGCACCCAGAACACCTACGACCAGCACCTGGACGAGGTCGAGAGCATCTGCAAGGCCGCCTTGCAGAGCACCGACATCTGCTACGTGGAGCTGGCCACCGTCTACCAGAAACGCGCCCAGGCCGAGCAGCAGGCCGCGCTGATCGAACAGCTGAAAAGCGCCCACGCCCGTGGCGCCGTACCGGCCAGCCGGGTTGACAGCGTTGCCCGCGTGCTGGCCGACCGCAGCTTGGGCCAGACCGACGAAAAAACCGCCCAGGCCCTGCTCGAACAGGTCGCCCCGGCCAATCCGGCGTCCTGGGTCAGCCTGGCGCAGTTGCTCTATGACTTCCCCGAACTGGGCGATACCGACCAGTTGCTCGGCTACATCGAGAAAGGCCGCGAGGCGCAGCAGCCTCGCGCCGACTTGCTGCTGGGCCGCCTCTACTACGAAGGCAAGACGCTGCCCGCCGACGCAAAAAAGGCCGAACAGCACCTGCTGTCCGCCGCCAACGCCGGCGAGATCAGCGCCCATTACTACCTGGGCCAGTTGTACCGCCGCGGTTACCTCGGCACGGTCGAGCCGCAGAAGGCCGTCGACCACCTGCTGAGCGCCGCCCGCGGTGGCCAGCTCAGCGCCGACTACGCCCTGGCCCAGCTCTACAGCGAAGGCCACGGCATTCGCCAGAACCCTGGCAATGCCTGGGTCTTCGCGCAGCTCGCGCAGGCCACACCATCGCCGCAATCGGCCGAACTGCTGCAACAACTCGACCAGCAACTGACGCCTGAACAGCGCAGCCAGGCCCAAGGCCTGCTCGCCCAGGAAAAACAGGCGCGCGGCGCCATGGCCCCGGGCGGCAATGCCCTGGCCCAGGAAGCGCTGCAAGAAGAAGACGACGGTGAGGACGCCCTATGACGCTCAACCCATTCATGAAGGCCGGTATAGGCCTGAGCTTCGCACTGCTGTGGTCGTGCCCGACCCTGGCCGACATGACTGCCGAAAAGAACTTCGGCCTGGACGTGAAGATCACCGGCCAGTCCGAAGACGACCGCGACCTGGGCACCCGCTCGGGCGGTGATGTCGCCGGTCTGGGCCTGGACCTGCGTCCATGGGTGTACGGCGAGCGTGGCAACTGGAGCGCCTTCGCCATGGGCCAGGCCGTCGCCGCTACCGACATCATCGAGACCGACACCCTGCGACAGTCCGACGACGGCAGCGAAGTGCAGTCCGGGGACGACAGCCGCGTGCCTGACAAAAGCTACCTGGCCATGCGTGAGTTCTGGGTCGGCTACAGTGGCCTCACCGCCTACCCCGGCGAGCAGCTGCGCCTTGGCCGCCAGCGCCTGCGCAACGACGATGGCATGTGGCGCGACACCAACATCGAAGCGCTCAACTGGACCTTCGACACCACCTTGCTGCGCGCCAACCTGGGCGTGGCCGAGCGCTTCAGCGAGTACCGCACCGACCTCACCGAGCTGGCGCCTGAAGACAAGGATCGCCTGCACGTCTATGGCGACATCGCCACGCAATGGACACCCGGCCACTGGGTTGGCGTACGCGCTCACCACACCCATGACGACGGCAAGCTCAAGAGTGTTGGCGAGACTGTCGACGCACTCGACAAGACCCGTACCGGTGACCTTACCTGGTTGGGCCTGGAGGCCAACAGCGACGCCTACAACTGGCGCAACCAGAACACCGTCAATTACTGGGGCAGCCTGACCTGGCTCACCGGTGACCGCGACAGCCTGAACTCCACCACCGTGGGCAACGAGCAGGTCGCCAGCGGCAAGCAGAGCGGTGACGTCAACGCCTGGGCCACCGACCTTGGCATCCGCCTGCGCCTGGACCCCAACTGGCAGGTCGGCGCCGCGTACGCCCGCGGCAGCGGCGGCGGTGGCGACGACGGCTCGGGCAACTTCGAGCAGACCGGCCTTGAAAGCAACCGCTCCAACTTCACCGGCACCCGCTCGCGCGTACACCGCTTCGGCGAAGCCTTCCGCGGCGAGCTGGGCAACTTGCAGGCCGCCACGCTGTTCACCTCCTGGCAGCTGCGCGACGACTACGACGCGAGCCTGGTCTACCACAAGTTCTGGCGCGTCGACGGCGACCAGAACATCGGCAGCAGCGGCATCAATGCCGAGGTCAACGACGGTGGTATCAGCCGTCCGCTGGTGCGTGGCGAAAAAGACCTTGGCCAGGAAATGGACCTGGTCGTGACCAAGTACTTCAAGCAGGGCCTGCTGCCGGCCGCGCTGAGCCAGTCGATCGACGAGCCGTCGGCGCTGGTGCGCTTCCGTGGCGGGGTGTTCAAGCCGGGCGACGCTTACGGCAAGGAAGCGGATTCTTACATGCATCGCGCCTTTGTCGATGTGATCTGGCGCTTCTGATGCTGGCAATGACTTGAAGAGTGAAATGACATGAACCTTCACCCCAATCTGCGCCGTGGCCTGCTGGCCAGTGCCCTGCTGCTCGCCAGCGGTGGCATCGCCCTGGCCGAGCCGGCCAAGCCGCTCGCCAAGGAACTTCAGCTCGCCAAGACCTACACCGTCAGCAGCGCGCCGATCGAGCCACTGCTGCTCGACCCGCCCAAGCTGCCCGACCTGACCGGCTTTACCGCCGAGGCCGTACAGAAAAAGATCGACCGCCGCCACAAGGGCAAGGTCAGCGTGCGCCGCATGCTCCAGGAAGAGTCGCTGAAGGAATTCATCGGTGGCGACAACAAGGCCGCCGAATGGGTCCAGCGCCAGCACGGCATTCCCCAGGCGATCTTCGTCGATGACGGCCATGTCGACATGGCGCAGTTGAGCAAGCAGGTGCCCAGGCAGTACCTGAACGAAGTCGAGCCGGGCGTCTTCCTGGCGCGCCTGCCGATCGTGGTCGGCCAGAAAGGCGTGCTGGAAATCGACGGCAAGGTGAAGGAGCTGCGCCTGTCCGAGGAAGGCGGCGCGTTCATGGTCAACGACGGCAAGCTGTTCGTCACCGACACCAAGGTCACCGGCTGGCGCGAGAAGGCCAACGGCCCCGCAACCTTCCGCTCGCCCACGGCCTTCCGCCCGTTCCTGCTGTCCTGGGGCGGTACCGAGACGTACATCGTCAACACCAAGATGGCCAGCTTCGGCTACGCCAAGAGCAAGTCGTATGGCGTGAGCATCTCGCAGTACACGCCCAACATGGCCAAGCGCATGGGCCGCGCCGAACCGACCGGCTGGATCATCGGCTCGGAATTCAGCGACATGTGGTACGGCTTCTACTGCTACGAGACCAGCGACTTCGTGGTCAAGGACAGTACCTACCGCGACAACATCGTCTACGGCATCGACCCGCACGACCGCTCGCACCGCCTGATCATCGCCGGCAATACGGTGTATGGAACCAAGAAAAAGCACGGGATCATCATCTCGCGCGAGGTCAACGACAGCTGGATCTTCAACAACAAGAGCTACGACAACAAGCTCTCCGGCGTGGTGATCGACCGTAACAGCGTCAACAACCTCATTGCCTACAACGAGATCTACCGCAACCACACCGACGGCATCACCGTGTACGAAAGCGGCGACAACCTGATCTGGGGCAACAAGCTGATCAGCAACCGTCGCCACGGGATCCGCGTGCGCAACAGCGTGAACATCCGCCTGTACGAGAACCTCGCCATGGCCAATGGCCTGGTCGGCGTGTACGGGCACATCAAGGATCTGTCCGATACCGACCGCGACATCGACCTCGACCCGTTCGACACCAAGGTGTCCCTGCTGGTGGTCGGCGGTGAGCTGGCGGCCAACGGCAGCGGCCCCCTGTCGATCGACTCGCCGCTCTCGGTGGAGCTGTACCGCGTGTCCATGCTGGCGCCGCGCAAGTCCAACGGCATCAGCCTGAACGGTGTGCTGGGCGAGCGCCAGGACGAAATTCTCGACCTGCTGGTACGCCAGCAGAAAGCCGTGCTGATCGACCCGGTCGAACGCCAGACCGATATGCTGGATGAGGAAGCCCGACCATGACCACCCCACACCTGATCAAACTGCTTGGCCTGGGCGCCGCTCTCCTGGCGATCAGCAATGGCGCGAGCGCAGGCGACACGGTGCAGGCGCCAAGCTTTACCGCCGAGCCCTGCTGCCAGCTGTGCCCCGAGGCGCACGACGCCAGCCGCTACACCACCCGCTACCAGCAGAACTTCACCACCCTGGTGCAAGCCCAGGGTGACTGGCTGTTCCGTACCCGTGAAGACCTGCGCACCGAGTTCGACACCAGCGCAGCCGGCTACAAGCGCCTGCAGCAGATCCACGACGCCTTCAAGGCACGTGGCATCGAGCTGGTGGTGGTCTACCAGCCGACCCGTGGCCTGGTGAACCGCAACATGCTCAAGCCAGAGGACAAGGCCGCCTTCGACTACCAGAAGGCGCTGCACAACTACCAGGCCATGCTCGGGCGCTTCAGCAAGATGGGGTACAACGTGCCCGACCTGTCGCCGCTGACCAACGAGCAGCTGGCGGCCGCCGACCAGGGCAAGGACTTCTACTTCCGCGGTGACCAGCACTGGACACCGTACGGCGCCGAGCGCGCGGCCAGGATCGTCGCCGACACCGTGCACAAGATGCCTGCCTTCGCCGATATTCCGCGCCGCGAGTTCGAGACTCACACCTCTGGCCGCATGGGCAAGACCGGCACCCTGCACAACGTCGCAGGCCAGTTGTGCAGCACCAGCTACGCGGTGCAGTACATGGACCAGTTCAGCACCGAGCCCAAGGGCGAGAGCGGTGGCGACGACCTGTTCGGCGACTCCGGCAACCCGCAGATCACCCTGGTCGGCACCAGCCACAGCGGCAAGAACTACAACTTCTCGGGCTTCCTGCAGCAGTACATCGGCGCCGACGTGCTCAACGTCGCCTTCCCCGGTGGCGGTCTTGAAGGCGCGATGATCCAGTACCTGGGCAGCGAGGAATTCAAGAACAACCCGCCGAAGATCCTCGTCTGGGAATTCTCGCCGCTGTACCGCCTGGACCAGGAAACCATCTGGCGGCAGATGCTCGGCCTGCTCGACAACGGCTGCGAAGACCGTCCGGCCCAGATGAGCGCCAGCACCACGCTCAAGCCTGGCAAGAACGAGCTGATGGTCAATGGCAAGGGCGGCGTGATCAAGGACCTGGTCAACCGCAACCTGCAGATGGACATCCGCTTCGAGGACACGTCGGTCAAGACCTTGCAGGCCACCCTCTGGTACCTCAACGGCCGCCACGAGGACATCAAGATCGACAAGCCGGAAACCTCCGACACCGACGGCCGCTTTGTCTTCCAGCTGCGCGAGGACGAGGACTGGGCGGGCCAGACCCTGCTCGCCGTCGAACTCCAGGGCCCGGAAAGCGGCACCCAGAAAGTCGATGCCAAGCTCTGCAAACGCAACAACTTCGCCAGCAGCGCGCAACACACCGCGCATGCCGGCCAGTGAGGCGAACATGAAGACCTATCGCAAATTCGGCGCTCCGGCCTTGCTCACCCTGGCCCTGTTCGGCACTGCCGCCCAGGCTGCCCTGGTCCCCCCGCAGGGTTACTACGCGGGGATCGAGAAGATCAAGACCGGTGAAAACAACTTCACGTGCGAAGCGGTGCCCACGCCCTATACCCGTTCGCTGCAGTTCCGCAGCAAGTACGAGGGTTCGGACAAGGCCCGCGCGACGTTGAACACGGTCTCGGAAAAAGCCTTCCGCGACTCCACCGCCGACATCACCACGCTCGAGCGCGGCGTGGCCAAGATGGTCGGCCAGTACATGCGCGATGGCCGTGCGCAACAGCTCGACTGCACCCTGTCGTGGCTGGGCAGCTGGGCGCGTGCCGATGCACTGATGTCGACCGACTACAACCACACCGGCAAGTCGATGCGCAAATGGGCGCTGGGCAGCATGAGCTCGTCGTGGCTGCGCCTGAAATTCTCCAACGCCCGGCCGCTGGCCGCGCACCAGGCCGAGGCCGAGGCCATCGAACGCTGGTTCGCACGGCTGGCCGAGCAGACCGTGCGCGACTGGAGCGACCTGCCGCTGGAGAAGATCAACAACCACAGCTACTGGGCGGCCTGGTCGGTGATGGCCACCGCCGTGGCCACCGACCGCCGCGACCTGTTCGACTGGGCGGTAAAGGAATTCAAGGTTGGCGCCAACCAGGTCGATGCGCAGGGTTTCCTGCCCAACGAGCTGAAACGCAAGAAGCGCGCCCTCGCCTACCACAACTACGCCCTGCCGCCGCTGGCGATGATCGCAAGCTTTGCCAAGGCCAACGGCGTGGACCTGCGCAGCGAGAACAACAATGCGCTGCAGCGCCTGGGCCAGAAAGTGCTGCTCGGCTCGCGCGACTCCAGCGCGTTCAAGGCCAAGAGTGGCGAGCAGCAGAACATGCATGACCTCAAGATCCACAGCAAGTACGTGTGGCTGGAGCCGTGGTGCAGCTTGTACCAGTGCAACAACGACACCCTGGAGCGCAAGCACCACATGCAGCCGTTCAACAGTTTCCGGTTGGGTGGTGACATGACCCGGGTCTACGACCCGCAGGCTGAAGACAAGAAATAACGCGGTACCTGTAGGAGATCTATGTGCCTCTTGCGTTTCAGCGCGGGGGGTTTGGGGGGGCTGCTGCCCCTGATATGAACAACAATTAGGAGAACCGGGATGGTCTTTTCATCGAACGTGTTCCTGTTCCTGTTCTTGCCGATATTCCTCGGCCTGTACTACCTGAGCGGGCAACGCTACCGCAACCTGCTGTTGCTGCTCGCCAGCTACGTCTTCTACGCCTGGTGGCGGATCGACTTCCTGGCGCTGTTCGCCGGGGTCACCCTGTGGAACTACTGGATCGGCCTGAAAGTGGGCGCCGCTGGCGTGCGCACCAAGCCGGCCCAGCGCTGGCTGCTGCTCGGCGTTGCCGTCGACCTGTGCATCCTGGGCTACTTCAAGTACGCCAACTTCGGCGTCGACAGCATCAACGAGATCATGACGTCGATGGGCCTGGAGCCCTTCATCCTGACCCACGTGCTGCTGCCGATCGGTATCTCGTTCTATGTCTTCGAGTCGATCAGCTACATCATCGACGTGTACCGCGGTGATACCCCGGCCACGCGCAACCTGATCGACTTCGCAGCGTTCGTGGCCATCTTCCCGCACCTGATCGCCGGTCCCGTGCTGCGCTTCAAGGACCTGGCCGACCAGTTCAACCATCGCACCCACACGCTGGACAAGTTCTCCGAAGGCTGCACGCGCTTCATGCAGGGCTTCATCAAGAAAGTGTTCATCGCCGACACCCTGGCCGTGGTGGCCGACCACTGCTTCGCCCTGCAGAACCCGACCACGGGCGACGCCTGGCTTGGCGCCCTGGCCTACACCGCGCAGCTGTACTTCGACTTCTCCGGCTACAGCGACATGGCCATCGGCCTGGGCCTGATGATGGGCTTCCGCTTCATGGAGAACTTCAAGCAGCCCTACATCAGCCAGTCGATCACCGAGTTCTGGCGGCGCTGGCACATCAGCCTGTCGACCTGGCTGCGCGACTACCTGTACATCACCCTGGGCGGCAACCGCAAAGGCACCTTCAACACCTACCGCAACCTGTTCCTGACCATGCTGCTGGGCGGCCTGTGGCACGGTGCCAACTTCACCTACATCATCTGGGGCGCCTGGCACGGCATGTGGCTGGCGATCGAACGGGCACTGGGCCTGGACACCAATCCGCAGCGCTTCAATCCGGTCAAGTGGGCCTTCACCTTCCTGCTGGTCGTGGTCGGCTGGGTAATCTTCCGCGCCGAGAACCTGCATGTGGCCGCGCGCATGTACGGCGCCATGTTCAGCTTCGGTGAGTGGGAACTCTCGGAGCTCAACCGCGCCAACCTCACCGGCCTGCAGGTCGCCACCTTGGCCGTGGCCTACGCCACCCTCGCCTTCTTCGGCCTGCGCGACTTCTATCGCAATGCCAAGCCGACGCCGAAGGCAACCCCGGTGGCGGTGCATGCCGACGGCACGATGAGCATGGACTGGACCCGCGTGCTGAGCCGCACCCTGGTACTGGCGCTGTTCGCGGCATCGATCCTCAAGCTCTCGGCGCAAAGCTACTCGCCGTTCCTGTACTTCCAGTTCTGAGGCCGATGACATGACCCGGACTTTACGCATCTTCTACTCGCTGCTGTTTCTTGGCCTGCTGCTGGCGCTGGGACTGTGGTCGCTGGGAGGCTTGAGCAGCTTCCAGCGTACCCCGCAGATGAGCGTGCTCGACGGCAAGCTGGCCAAGGCCGCCGAGACCCACTACGACGACGAGTTCCCCATCAAGCGCATCAGCACCAACCTGTGGGCGGCGCTGGACTTCAAGCTGTTCAACGAAGGCCGCCCTGGCGTGGTGCTGGGTCGCGATGAATGGCTGTTCTCGGACGAGGAATTCAAGCCGACCGCTGGCGCCGACCAGTTGATGCAAGACAACCTCGCCCTGATCCGCGGCGTGCGCGACACCCTGCAACGCAATGGCGTGCAGCTGGTGCTGGCGATCGTCCCGGCCAAGGCGCGGCTGTACTCCGAGCATATCGGCGCCGAGGCACCCGCCAGCCTGCACAGCGACCTGTACAACCGTTTCCACGCCGATGCCCGGCAGGCCGGTGTGTTCGCTCCGGACCTGCTGGCACCGATGCAAGCGGCCAAGGCCCGCGGCCAGGTGTTCCTGCGTACCGATACCCACTGGACGCCGATGGGCGCCGAAGTCGCTGCCCAGACGCTGGCCGAAGCGGTCACCCGCCAGAGCCTGCTCAGCGGCGAGCCACAGGCGTTTGTCACCGAGACCGGCAACAGCGCGCCGTACAAGGGCGACCTGACCAACTTCCTGCCGCTCGACCCGCTGTTCAGCAATCTGCTGCCCGACCCCGACACCCTGCAGCAGCGCAGCACCCGCCCCGTCGAAGGCCCGGGCGACAGCGGCGATGCCCTGTTCGACGACGCCCAGATCCCGGTGGCGCTGGTGGGCACCAGCTACAGCGCCAACCCGCACTGGAACTTCCTCGGCGCCTTGCAGCAGGCACTGGGCAGCGACGTGGTCAATTACGCCGAAGACGGCCATGGCCCGCTGCTGCCGATGCTCAAGTACCTGCAAAGCGATGCTTTCAAGACCAATGCCCCACAGGTGCTGGTCTGGGAGTTTCCTGAACGATATCTGCCAATGAAAAACGACCTCAGCGCGTTCGATCCGCAGTGGATCGCGCAGCTGAAAAACACCCGTAAATCCGAAGAAAACCTGGCTCTGTCGTCCAATCGGACGGACCACTGAAGAGGAAAACGCACATGACCACCAAGACTTCCATCGCCAAAGCCCTGACCCTCGCCGCTGGCCTCAGCGTGCTGTCGCTGCAGGCATTCGCCGGTGCCGACGCTGCCTTGTACGGCCCTAGCGCGCCGAAGGGCTCGACCTTCGTGCGCCTGTACAACGCCACCAGCACGCCTGTGGCGGCCAATGTCGGCAACACGTCCATCAGCCAGGTCGGCGCCCAGGGCAGCAGCGATTTCAGCTTCATGCCCCAAGGCGACTACAGCGCCAAGGTCGGCAGCCAGACCGTCCCGGTCAAGCTTGCCGCCGACAAGTACTACACCCTGGTCAACAACGGCAGCGGCAGCCCGCAGCTGATCGAAGAACCGCCGTTCAAGAACAAGCAGAAGGCTCTGGTGCGGGTGCAGAACCTCACCGACAAGTCGCTGACCCTCAAGACCGCCGATGGCAAGACCGAAGTGGTCAAGCCAGTGGCCGCCAAGGGCCGTGGCGAGCGCGAGATCAACCCGGTCAAGGTCAACATGGCCCTGTATGAAGGCGACAAGAAAGTCAGCGACCTCAAGCCGGTCGCCCTGGAACGCGGCGAAGCAGCCGTGCTGTACGTAACCGGCAAAGGCAGCAGCCTGTCGCCGGTCTGGGTTACCCGCCCAGTGTCCACCAACTGATCCTCTGCCCCCTATCGAACCTTTGGAGAAACAACATGATCCCGGTAATTCTTTCTGGTGGTAGCGGTTCGCGTCTGTGGCCTCTGTCGCGCAAGCAGTTCCCCAAGCAGTTCCTGGCCCTGACCGGCGAGCACACCTTGTTCCAGCAGACCCTGGAACGCCTGGTGTTCGAAGGCATGGATACCCCGATCGTGGTGTGCAACAAGGACCACAAGTTCATCGTCAACGAGCAGTTGGACGGCCTCAAGCTGGAGACCCAGGCCATCCTCATGGAACCCTTCGGGCGCAACACTGCACCGGCTGTCGCCATCACCGCGATGAAGCTGGTCAACGAAGGCCGTGACGAGCTGATGCTGGTGCTGCCGGCCGACCACGTGATCGACGACCAGAAAGCCCTGCAACGCGCCCTGGCCTTGGCCACCGTGGCCGCAGAGCGTGGCGAGATGGTGCTGTTCGGCGTCCCGGCGACCAAGCCCGAAACCGGCTACGGCTATATCCGTTCGAGCCAGGACGCCCTGCTGCCCGAGGGTGTTGCCCGCGTTGCCCAGTTTGTCGAGAAGCCTGACGAAAAACGCGCCAACGAGTTTGTCCGCGCCGGCGGCTACTTCTGGAACAGCGGCATGTTCCTGTTCCGTGCCAGCCGCTTCCTCGAAGAGCTGAAAAAGCACGACCCGGACATCTACGACACCTGCCTGCTGACCCTGGAGCGCAGCGAGGAGACCGGCGACACCGTGGCCATCGACGAAGCGACCTTCGCCTGCTGCCCGGACAACTCCATCGACTACGCGGTGATGGAAAAGACCCAGCGCGCGTGCGTGGTGCCGCTGTCGGCCGGCTGGAGCGATGTGGGCTGCTGGTCGTCGCTGTGGGATGTGCATGAAAAAGACGACAACGGCAACGTCACCAAGGGCGATGTGGTGGTGCAGGACAGCCACAACTGCATGATCCATGGCAACGGCAAGCTCGTGTCGGTGATCGGGCTCGAGAACATCGTCGTGGTCGAGACCAAGGACGCGATGATGATTGCCCACAAGGACAAGGTCCAGGGCGTCAAGCAGATGGTCAATACCCTCGACAAGCAAGGCCGCAGCGAGACCCAGAACCACTGCGAGGTGTACCGCCCGTGGGGTTCGTATGACTCGGTGGACATGGGCGGCCGTTTCCAGGTCAAGCACATCACCGTCAAGCCTGGCGCCAGCCTGTCGCTGCAGATGCACCACCACCGCGCCGAGCACTGGATCGTGGTTTCCGGCACCGCCGAGGTGACCTGTGACGAGAACGTGTTCCTGCTGACCGAGAACCAGTCGACCTACATCCCCATCGCCTCGATCCACCGCCTGCGCAACCCGGGCAAGATCCCGTTGGAAATCATCGAAGTGCAATCCGGCAGCTACCTGGGCGAGGACGACATCGAGCGGTTCGAGGATGTGTATGGCCGCAGCTCCACGCCAATCGAGCGTGGGGTTTCGGTGAAGACCATCGCGCAGTAAACGCGGCAGCCCTATCGCGGGACAAGCCCGCTCCCACAGGTACTGCGCTGAAAGCAGGACTGCGATATACCAGTGGGAGCGGGCTTGTCCCGCAATGGCCGCGTAGCGGCCCTCCCGCTTTTTTGAGCCCGACCGCATTTCCCGCTACGATGACCTGACCCCGCGCCAACAAGGTCCGTGTCCATGCTCATCGGTGCCCTGCTCATCCTCACCTGGCTGGTGCTGCTCCTGCGCTACCCGGCCAAGGCCCTGCCCATTTCCCTGTCCGCCGTGCTTGGCCTCGGTCTCGTGGCACTGTGGGTGGTCTGGCAGGATAATCGCGAATCCACGCAACTGGCTCGCCTCGACCTGCGCCTGGCCTACGCCCCGGACCAATGCCCCGCCGACCGCGCCCTGCAGGTGCGCATGAAGAACGCCAACGACGTCCCGCTGCAAGCACTGCGCTGGCGGGTTGCGGCGTATGCGCCGGGCGACACGGTCAACCTTGCCGAAAACACCTACAGCGCCCCTCGCTACCGCGGTCCCGGCGAACTGCAGCCGGACGCCGAGTGGAGCGATTGCCTTCCCCTGCCACCCCTGCGCTCGGGCTACCGCCCGCAGACGCTGGAATTCCGCGCCGAGCACCTGCAAGGCAGCTTCGCCAACTGATCATTACCCACCGCGAGATCCTTCCATGCCCACCGTTCTTATCACCGGTTGTTCCAGCGGCATCGGCCGCGCCCTTGCCGATGCCTATCGCGACGCGGGCCATGAGGTCTGGGCGACCGCGCGCAAGCCTGCAGATGTCGAGGTACTGGCCGCCGCAGGCTTCAATGCCAGGCCGCTTGACGTGAACGACGCCAATGCCCTGCGAGCACTGGCCGAGGAACTGGACGACCGTCTTGGCGGGCTGGATATCCTCATCAACAATGCCGGGTACGGCGCCATGGGGCCTCTGCTGGACGGCGGTGTCGATGCCATGCGCCAGCAATTCGAGACCAACGTCTTCGCCCTGGTCGGCGTGACCCGCGCGCTGTTCCCGCTGCTGCGCCGCTCGCGTGGGCTGGTGGTCAATATCGGCAGCGTTTCGGGGGTGCTGGTCACCCCGTTCGCGGGCGCCTACTGCGCGTCGAAGGCCGCGGTGCATGCCTTGAGCGATGCCTTGCGCCTGGAGCTGGCGCCGTTTTCGATCAGTGTGATGGAGGTGCAGCCGGGGGCTATCGCTTCGCAGTTTGCGAGCAACGCCCAGCGTCAGGCTGAGGAGGTGCTGGCAGCGGAGTCGCCGTGGTGGCCGTTGCGTGAACATGTGCAGGCGCGGGCACGGGCGTCGCAGGATCGGCCCACGGCAGCGGCGGTGTTTGCCCAGGGGGTGCTGGCGGCGACTCGCAAGGTGCCTGTGCCGGGGTTGGTGCGGTTGGGTAATGGTAGTACCGCGCTGCCGCTGCTGGCCCGGCTGCTGCCGCAGCGGGTGCTGGACACGGTGCTGAAGAAGCGGTTTGGGTTGTTGCGGCCGCTTTAGCCAAGGCCAGGTTTTTCCGGCGCCAGGTCCGGCCCTTTCGCTGGCAAGCCAGCGAAGAGGCCGGGACAGACAAAACATCTATCCGACCCATGCTAGCCCTCAGGCCTCGAACGCCTGCCACCCTCCACCCAGCGCCTTGTACAGCCCTACCATCGCCTGCGACACCGCGGCGGAGCTGTCGATCCACTGCTCTTCGCTGGCCAGCAGCGCGCTCTGCACACTCAGCACGTTGAGAAAATCCACCGCGCCTTCGATGTACTGGGCCTGGGCGGTTTCAAGGGCGATGCGATTCTGGCGCACGGCCTCGGCCAGATGGTCACGGCGCAACTGGCTGGCGTTGTACAGGCGCAGCACGTCGTCGATCTCGTGCCAGGCATGCAGCACCACCTGCTGGTAATGCAACGCGGCTTCCTGCTGCTGGGCTTCGCGCAGCTCGAGCGTGCCTTTGAGTCGGCCGCCTTCGAAGATTGGCAGGCTCAGTTGCGGGCCGATACCGAACCGACGTGAATCCCAACCGCCGAAATCACTCAGCTGCAACGCCTGGAAACCGACACTGCCGGACAGGCGGATACTGGGGTAGAAGTCGGCCTTCGCCACGCCGATGCTCGCCGTGGCGGCGTGCAGCCGGGCTTCGGCCTGGCGGATGTCCGGACGGCGCTCGGCCAGTTCCGACGGCACGCCAATGGCGAAGCGCTGCTGCGGCGCTGGCAGGTCACCGGGTTGCAGCAGCTCGGCCTGGAGTGTGCGTGGGGGTTGTGCGGCGAGCAGGCTCAGGGCGTTTATCAGGTCGGCCTGGCGTGCTTCGAGGGTGGGTAGACGCGCTTCGATCGACGCCACCTGGGCGCTGGCCTGGGCCACGTCCAGGCGGGTGGCGACACCTTCGTCCTGGCGCTGCTGCGACAGCCTCAAACCGTGCCGGGCTACGCCCAGGTTGTCATGGGTCACTTGCAAGGTGCGCTGTACCGCACGCAACCGGATGTAGTCGCCCGCAGTTTCCGACAGCAATGCCAGCAGCACTCCGCGCCGGTCATTCTCGGCCACCTGCACCGAAGCGTCCGCCGCTTCGACCTGGCGCCGCACACGGCCCCAGAGGTCGAGCTCCCAGCTGGCGGTGAAGTCGCCCTGCCAGAGATCGAAGGCCTGCTTGCCGCTGTTGCCCGACGGGTCGCTCAGGCCTTCGGCGCTGTTGCGGGCGCGGTTGTAGCCGGCATCCAGACCCACTGACGGCGTTTCGTCGGCAGCGATGGTGCTGCGCAAGGCGCGGCTTTGCAGCAGCCGCGCGCTGGCGATGCGCAGGTCGAGGTTGCGCTCGGCAACCCGGTCGATCAAAGCGCTGAGACGGGCATCGTGGAAGTTCTCCCACCAGCGCATTTCCAGTGGCTCGGCGGCCGGCTGGCTGGGCGCGGCCTCGCCCTGCAGCGCGGCCCAGTCGCTGGGCGCCTGGCCGTCGGGACGCTTGAAGTCCGGGCCGAGCGTGCAGCCTGCCATCGCCAGTGCAAGCAGCAAGGGGCTGAGGCGTAATGCAGGTTTCATCGTGCGCTCACCTCTGCGCCGTGCAGTGTGTCGCCCCGGGTGTCGATGACTGCCTCGACCGACATGCCGACGCGCAGGCGGTCGAGCAGCGGCTGGTCGGCGTCGAAGACGATCTTCACCGGGATGCGTTGCACCACCTTGGTGAAGTTGCCGGTGGCGTTGTCGGGCTTGACCGCTGCGAAGGTCACGCCGGTGGCGGGCGCGATGCTTTCGACATGCCCGCGCAGGGTTTCGCCCGAGAAGGTATCGACGCTGATGCTCACCGGCTGGCCTGGCTGCACATGGGTCAGCTGGGTTTCCTGGAAGTTGCCGACTACATAGGCCTGGCTCAGCGGCACTACCGAGAGCAGGCGCGCGCCCGGATTGACGTAGGCACCGACACGCAGCGCACGCTCGCCGACCATGCCGTCGACGGGTGCCACGATGCGCGTATAGGACAGGTCGAGGTTGGCCCGCTCGACCCCGGCTTCGGCGCGCTTGAGCTGGCCGTCGGCACTGGCCACCTGGGCGTTGAGGATATCGACCTGCTTGCGCGCTGCCAGCAATGCCGCCTGGGTGTTGGCCAGGCGTGCCTTGGCCTGGTCAACGCGGCTGCGCGCCTGTTGAGCGTTCTGCACGGTGCCGGCGCCTTGCTCGGCGAGGCGGCTGTAGCGGGCCACTTCGTGATTGGCGAACGCTGTCTCGGCCTGGGCGGCGCTGACCGCGGCCTGGGCCTGGGCGATCATCGAGCCCTGGCGGTCGAGGGTAGCGCGGGCGTCTTCACTCTGTGCCTTGGCCACCAGCAGTTGCGCCTGGGCGGCGTCGAGGGCGGCCTGGTAGTCGCGCTCGTCGATCAGCGCCAGCAACTGGCCGGCCTTGACTTGCTGGTTGTCCTGCACCAGTACGTCCTTGATGAAACCCGCGACCTTGGGCGCGACCACGGTGTAGTCGGCAATCACATAGGCGTCGTTGGTGCTCTGCTCGTGATCGCTGCCCAGCAGCCAGGGGCCGAACAGGCCGGCCAGCACGGCCACGGCAAGTACCGAGCCGATCAGGAGGGTTTTACGGTTGTTGGTCATTTCAGCAGTCTCATCCAGGGATCAGGCCACCGCGCGGGGTGGGTAGACCCGGGTAGGCACGAAGGGAATCAGGCAGATCAGGGCCACGGCGATCATCGCCATGACCAGGTAAAGGTCGGCCGAGGTCAGTACCACGGCCTGTTCATGAATGCGGTGGGCCAGGCCTGGGGTGCGGTCATCGACCAGCGGGGAATTGCCAAGGCTGTCCACCAGGTGGTTGGAGTGAAAATGCCGGCGCACGGTGCCCAGGGCATCCAGCAAACCTGCGGCGATCACTGCCGCAAGGCCCTTGACCGTGTTGAACCAGGCGGAGGCAAAGGGACCATCCTGCGGGCTCATGCCGTTGGTGGACAGCATCAGCAGCGGCAGAACGGCCATCGGCTGGCCAAACACCTGAAGCAAATAGAGCGTGTAGAAGTCGTCGCGGATCCACTCCGACGTCAGCTGGCTGCTGCCCAGGCACGACAGGGCGAGCATGGCCAGGCCTGCGGCCAGCACCCAGCGGCAATCCACCCCGCGGATATTGCACAGCGCCGCCACCAGCGGCAGCGCCAGCAGTTGCGGCATGGCCACCAGCATCATCAGCGGGCTGGTCTGCGCCGGGCGGTAGCCCTGTATCTGCGCCAGATAGCCCGAGGGAATGCTGCTCACCCCAGACAGCACGATCAGTACCCCGGCCAGGGTCAGCAAGGCAAAGCTCAAGTTGCGCCGGCCGAGCATGCGCAGTTGGAAGAACGGCAGCGGCTCGGACCATTCGTTGAACAGAAACAGCACCAGCAGGAGGCTGCCGCCGCCGAGCAGCCAGCAGATCAGCGGCGAATCGAACCAGCCCCAGCGGTCGCCCAGGCTAAGGCCGATCACCAGCGAGCAGATCGCTGGCAGGCCAAGCACCACGCCGCGCCAGTCGAACTGCCTGAAGCGCTCCAGGCGCAGCGGGTCCTGGGGCAGGCCCCAGGCGACGCAGGCCATCGCCAGCAACGAAGGCAGCACGATCTGCCAGAACGCCCACTGCCAGCCGACGTATTCGGTCCAGAGTCCCGCCAAGGGCGTACCCAGGTTCGGCCCGAAGGTGGCGGTCAGGGCATAGCAGGCCAAGCCATAGATCTTGATGCCCGGGGGTAGAAAACGCAGCGCTACGCTCATCAGCATCGGCGGCATCGCACCAGAGGCCAGGCCCTGCAGCACCCGCAGCAGCATCAGGCTGTGCAGGTCCGGCGCATACGGCTGGACCAGGCCGAGCACGGCAAAGGCGCCGATGGCGCACAGGGTGTAGCGGCGCAACGAAAAGGTCGTCGCCAGCCAGGGCGAAAAGGCCATGGCCGACACTGAGGCGGCGGCATACACCGCCAGCAGCCAGGCGCCCTCGTCGGCGCCAATGCCCATCGCGCCGCGGATATCGGCCAGCGATACCTTGGTGACCGTCTCATTGAGGCCAGCGCAAAGCACCGCCAGTAGCACGCCGAACAGCCCGATCACCACGCGCAGATCGAAAGCCGCGGGCACGGGCGGGCTGGCCACGGGGGCGGCAGCGAGCGCAGCGGCAGGCGCGGTCAGCGAACTCATGGGATGAAATCTCCGGCAACAAATTTTCCAGGGACAATTTTAAGAACCCTGAATGCTGATTAAAACTGACATATCGGCACTTTACTGTTGCGTCAAACGCAATCGAGCGCTCTGGAAAGGCTATGGATCGACGCTGCAGCAGACCTTGAGGGTCTGGCGAAGCCAGCGATGGGCGGGATCGTTGTCGTGTCGTGGATGCCAGGCCTGCATCACGGTCACCCGCTCCATCGGCAATGGGATCTGGAACGAGCGCAGCGGCAGGCCGAGCTTGGTCACGCTGCTGAGGATATTGGCGGGCATCGGAAGCAGCAGGTCAGAGTCGGGCAGCGAGAACATCGCCGAATGAAAGCTCGGGGTAATCAAGGCAACCCGACGCCGCACTTTGTAGTTGGCCAGCTCCACATCGATAGGCCCATTGGCCCGCCCCCGCCGCGACACGCTGATCTGCGGGAAGGCGGCAAAGCGCTCTGGGGTGATCTCGTCATCGAAAATCGGGTGGTCGCGCCGGGCCAGGCCAACGTAGACCGTATTGAACAGGCTCTGCACCTTGATCTCCGGGCCCAGGTCGATGGTCGAGCTGATGATCAGGTCAGTGCGGCCATCGCGCAGCAGCGCATCATCGTCGCCGCCACTTTCGGGCACGAAGCGCAGCACCGTCTGCGGCGCCTGCTCGTGCATCATGCGCAGCAGCTGCGCGCCATAGAGGGCGATGAACAGGTCGTTGGTGCGGATATTGAAGGCCCGGTCGAGGTTGGCCAGCTCGACCTCAGGGCCGTTGCGAAACACCTGACCGGCCTGCTCCACCAGCGCCCGCACCTGTTCGCGCAGTGCCAGCGCCCGGGGCGTCGGCACCAGGCCGCGGCCCGCGCGCACCAGGATCGGGTCACCCATGGCATCGCGAATCCGCCCCAGCGTGCGGCTCATGGCCGCCGGGCTGAGGTTCATGCGCTGCGCCGCGCCGACCACGCTGCCCTCATCGAGCAGGGCATCGAGTGCGACCAGCAGGTTCATATCCGGGAGCTGCATTGCCGGGGGTTCCATGTGCGGTGACGGGATCGGGAAATATTACCAGCTTGTCCGGTTTGCGCCCGACACAACTACAGAGTGCATGGCAGGCCATTTATCGATGATTGTGCATGCACAAGAATGCCGGATTGACCTTGATCCCATGGAGACCGCATGCCCAGCCACGTCCTGATCGCCATCGACGCCTCCCCCGACGCCAGCAGCCTGCTCGACCTTGCCCGCCGCTATTGCCAGCCCGGCACGCATCACCTGCACGTGCTGCTGGCCATCGACTCGACCTTTGCCGTACACGACCACCTCGCCCCCATACGCCTGGACGAGGAACAGGAGTATCCCGCCGCCTGTGAAGAACAGCGCCTGGGCGATGCCGCCATGCTCAAGGCCGTCACCGGCTTGCGCGAGAGCGGGTTCACCTGCGAAGGCAAGCTGGTCGCGGCGGACCCGGTCGACGCCATCGTCGGCCAGGCCGAGGCGCTGGGCTGCGAGCTCATCGTCATGGGGCACCGGCACATGTCGCGGCTGGGGCGGTTGCTGGATCCCTCGATCAGCGTGAAGGTGATCGACCGGGTGGAATGCGCGGTGTTGGTGGGTCGCGCAGGATAAGCCTGCCCACAGCTTGGCTCCGTCCTCGCGATCGGCGGCGAATCCTGTGGGAGCGGGCTTGTCCCGCGATCGGCGGCGAATCCGTGGGAGCGGGCTTGTCCCGCGATCGGCGGCGAATCCGTGGGAGCGGGCTTGTCCCGCGATCGGCGGCGAAGCCGTCGCAAAACATGCACCTGCGATGAGCCAGGTAAGTACCTGTACAGGTCTTACGACGGCTTCGCCGCCGATCGCG